>JAFSSN010000080.1 GCA_017450985.1 Bacteroidaceae bacterium | reverse complement strand
GATAAATGAAGGCTTGAAATTTGATTATATTATTCATGGAGCAAGCAATGCGGATCCAATATCGTATGCGAAATATCCTGTAGAAACTATTACTACAAATGTTATTGGTGCAAATAATGTGTTGGAATATGGGAAAAAACATCAGAATTGTAAGATTACATTTCTTTCAACATTTGAAGTTTACGGACAAACAACTCATGATGAATATAAGGAATTAGATTTCGGCCTTGTTGATTTTAATGTATTCCGTTCTTGTTATCCAGAAAGTAAACGAGTTATGGAAATACTGTCGAGATGCTATGTGGATGAATATGGGGTAAATGTAAATGTTGCTCGTTTAAGTAGTGTGTATGGACCTACAATGTCCCCAAATGATAGCAAGGCTCATGCTCAGTTTTTGCGGAATGCTCTTGGAAATGAGGATATTGTAATGAAGAGCAAGGGACTTGCTAAAAGGACATATACATATGTGTTTGACGCTTCTACTGCAATATTGATGATTCTTTTTAGAGGAAAAACGGGTGAATGCTATAATGTCAGCAATGAAAATTCGATAGCTTCTATTTCGGATGTTGCACATACAATTGCTTCTATAGCTGGTACCAAGGTTGTGTTTGATTTGCCATCGGAAATTGAACAGAAAGGTTTTTCTAATCCGCAAAATTGTATATTAAATAATGACAAGCTGAAATCGTTGGGATGGCGGGGGCGCTATTCTTTATATGACGGTTTAAAGAATTGTTATGATATATTGAAGGCATAAATACTAAAGAAATTTATGTAGTTTTTGGAAAAATAGTGTTTATGCTTTTTAAAATAATAAATCTGTTAAAGTGTGTTCAACACTGTAACATTTCTGAATAAATCAAGAAGGCACAACTCGTTTTATACGGGTTGTGCCTTCTAATTTTGTATGTTTACGCGAAGTCTGTTTATTTGATGTTTGCGCGTATCTTGGTGAGGTAGCGCTGCATGTGCTCCTCGTCACGGTGGTCGATGATGTCGATGAGTTCCTTCATTTCCTCGCAAATCTGTGTGACTTGATCCTTGGTGTAAGGGTTGAAGAGAATCTCACGCAGCAGACAATCGTCCTCGCTCAGTACTCCCTGTGCTATCTTCATGTGACGCTTGAACGTGGTGCCTGGAGCATCCTGGTGCTTCATGACCGCTGCGAAGGCAAAGGTCGAAATGAACGGGATGCTGAGAGAGTATGCCACGGTTTTGTCGTGCTCCTCGAACGTGTATTCGCAGATGTTCAGCTCGAGTTTGTTGTAGAGCTCCTTGAAGAAGCATCGTCCCATGAAGTCGCCCTCGCTGATGATGATGGCGTTCTCGGACGACAACTGGCCGAGGTTGGCGAATGTTGGTCCGAACATAGGGTGGGTGCTCACGTATCGCATACCGGTATTCTCGTAGTAGTCCTTGAATCCCGTCTTCACGCTGCTGATGTCGCTGAGGATGCAGGTGGATGGGAGGTGAGGAATGACCTGGTCGAATACGGTGAGAGTGTATTTGAGGCTGACGGCGTTGATGACGAGTTCTGGCTGGAACGCCTCGATTTCGTCCATCGTAGTGAAACGCTGGCAGTTGTAAGTGAAACGCAGACGCTTGGCATCTACCTCGTAAACTGCTACCTCGTGGTCGAATGAGAGCAGGTCGGTAAAGAAGCTTCCCATCTTTCCTGCTCCAAGAATAAGTATCTTCATATTTTACTTGTTGAGTACTTCCATCTGTTGTTTTACGCTTTCCTCGTGGATAGTCTCGAAAATCTGCTTGATGCAGTCGGAGTCAATTCCACAGAGTGCGCCTTGTGCTCCGCGCTTCTCGAGAATCTCGTTGTAGCGGTTTGTCTGGAGAATGGTCATGCCATGCTCCTTCTTGTACTGTCCGATTTCGCGGCTGATGCGCATGCGCTTTGCAAGGAGGTCCATGAGATTGTTGTCAATCTCGTCAATCTGCTTGCGGAGAGCAGTGATGTTCTCGGTTGTTACAATCTCGTCGCGTATTACGAGGATAGAGAGAATGTAGTCGAGAATGTCTGGAGTAATCTGCTGGCTTGCGTCGCTCCATGCTGCGTCAGGGTTGCAGTGGCTCTCGATGATGAGTCCGTCCATGCCGAGATCCATAGCTTGCTGGCAGAGTGGTGCGATGAGGTCGCGTCGTCCACCGATGTGGCTTGGGTCGTTGACGATAGGAAGGTTTGGAATACGCCTGCGCAACTCAATAGGAATCTGCCACATAGGGAGGTTACGGTAAATCTTTTTGTCGTAGCTTGAGAATCCGCGGTGAATAGCGCCAAGTCTCTTGACACCAGCTCCGTTGATTCGCTCGAGTGCGCCGATCCAGAGTTCGAGGTCAGGGTTTACAGGGTTCTTCACGAGCACAGGCACGTCAACGCCCTTGAGTGCGTCGGCGAGCGACTGCATGGCGAATGGGTTGGCTGTGGTGCGGGCACCTACCCAGAGAATGTCGATTCCGTAGCGGAGTGCAAGTTCTACGTGGTCAGGTGTTGCCACCTCTGTTGCTGTGAGCATGCCTGTCTCCTGCTTTACGGTTTGCATCCATGGGAGAGCCTTCTCGCCGTTGCCCTCGAAGCCTCCCGGTTTTGTACGTGGCTTCCATATTCCGGCGCGGAACATGTGGCAGCCTTTGTCGGCAAGCTGCTTGGCAGTTGTTACTGTTTGCTCTTCTGTCTCGGCAGAGCATGGGCCTGCAATTACGAACGGACGTTCGTTGTCACTTGGTAAACCGAGTGGTAAAAGTTCGAGTTCCATATATGTCGTTTGTTTTATTTATTCTTGATTTGTTGCTTAATTCTGAAATACTTTCTTTATTCGCTCGAGTGCTTCCTTCATCTTTTCGTCCTTGGCGCAGAGCGAGATGCGGATGTAGCGCTTGCCGTTTGTGCCGAAGATGAAGCCCGGTGTTATGAACACTCTTGCCTCGTGGAGCACTTTCTCCGTGAGATCCTCAACGTCGGCATAGCTGTCGGGAATGCGTCCCCACAGGAACATGCCCTGTTGTGAAGGATCGAAGGTGCAGTGGAGCGTGGTCATTATTTGCTCGGCAATCTTGCGTCGTGTTGAGTAGGTCTCGACGTTGGCATGTGTGTGCCATGCCTTGGTGTTGTCGTAGGCCTGTGCTGCTGCGAGCTGGAGCGGACGGAAGGTGCCTGAGTCGATGTTTGACTTAATCTTCAGAATCCACTGTATGAATGTGCTGTTTGTGGCAGCCATACCAACGCGCCAGCCAGGCATGTTGTGTGACTTCGACATGGAGTTGAACTCTATGCAGCAGTCTTTGGCTCCTTCGACCTGAAGGATTGAGAGGTGCTCGTCGCGGTTGAGGATGAACGAGTATGGGTTGTCGTTCACGACCACGATGTTATGGCGCTTTGCGAAGGCTACAATCTTTTCGTATAGCTCGCGTGTGGCGCGTCCTCCCGTCGGCATGTTAGGGTAGTTTGTCCACATGAGCTTCACTCCGCTCAGGTCCATGCTCTCAAGCTGCTCGAAGTCGGGTTGCCAGCCGTTGCTTTCCAAAAGGTCGTAGTTCACGATTTGCTGTCCGAGAATCTTGCTCAGCGAAGTGTAGGTAGGGTATCCAGGGTTTGGCACGAGTACCTTGTCGCCTGGGTTGCAGAAGGCGAGCGTCACGTGGAGGATGCCTTCCTTGCTTCCGATGAGTGGCTGAATCTCTGTGGCAGGGTCGAGTGTGACTCCGTACCATCGTTTATAGAACTTTGCCATTGCGTTGCGCAGTTCTGGGATTCCCATCGTCGGCTGGTAGCCGTGTGCGTCGGGTCTCTTGGCGTGTTCGCAAAGCACGTTTATTGTCTCCTCGGAAGGCGGCATGTCAGGTGAGCCGATGGCGAGTGATATGATGTCTTTGCCTTCGGCGTTGAGTTTTGCCACTTCCTTGAGTTTGCGTGAGAAGTAGTATTCTGAGACTGCGGACAGTCTGTCAGCTGGCTGTATCATTTTTGTATGTGATTTTTTTATGTTCTGTGATTATTTTTTGCCTAAAGGGTGCTTTTGCCTTCTCTGTACTCACCGAGAATCTTAAACTGTTTGGTGAGCGGACGAGTGGCGTCTATGCTTTGTCGGTATCGTGTGTAGTCGTCGTAGGTTACGTCCACGTAGAACATGTATTCCCATTCGCGTCCTATGATTGGGAGTGACTGTATCTTCGTGAGGTTGATGCTGTAGAATGAGAATATTGACAGTACTTGTGAGAGGGAGCCTTCGTTGTGCTGGAGCGTGAAGACTATGCTTGCCTTGTTCGATTTTCTCGGGTTGCTGAGCGCATCGGCTTGCCAAGGGTCGGAGAGTACGAGGAAGCGCGTGAAGTTGTGCTTGTTTGTCTCTATCTCCTCTTCCAGCACCTTCATTCCGTAGAGCGGTGCGGCGAACTTTGAACAGATGGCTGCATGGTGGCGCAGTTGCTTTTCGCTGATTGCTTTTGCCGAGCCTGCCGTATCGTCCGTCTCCACGATTTTCATTTCGGGATGGCGGTGGAGGAAGTCGCGGCACTGCATGAGAGCCACAGGGTGGGAATTCACTTCCGTAATGTCGCTCCAGTCCTCATCGGGCAGACACATGATGGAGTGTGAGATGCGCAGCTTGTGCTCGCCCACTATCTGCATTCCGCTTTCGCGCAGCAGTTCGTAGTTGTGGAGCAGTGAGCCGGCAATGGTGTTCTCGATGGCAAGCAGAGCCACCACGCTTGAGTCTTTCTTCATTTCGGTGAAGACTTCCTCGAATGTCTTGCAGCAGATGAGCTCTATGTCCTCGCCCTCGAAGTAGCGATGTGTTGCCACGTCGTGGAAGCATCCTATCTCTCCCTGTATTGCTATTTTTCTCATTCTGTCTTGATATAAAAAAATCCCACTCGTATGAGCGGGATAATATTTTTTACTTTCATGAAGTACTTTTTACTATGCACATAAAATCCCGCTCTTACCTTTTGCAAAAGTAAAAGAAGTAATAAAAATATGTGTTGTAAAATGACTTCATTTTGTCTCTGTTTTTAATTTTGCTGCAAAAATAGAGAAACGCTTTCAAACTGCCAATAAATTGAGTAAAAAAATGATGTTTTTGTTATCGTTTTGTTAATTTTTCGAAAGAAAAAGTGTCTGCAATGCTCAGATTGCAGACACTTCGCGTTTTTTATGTGGTTTGTTATTTTTTCTCATTGTACGTTAAACCGCGGCTGTCGATGGAGCTTTTGCCGCTTTCGTGCTTCTTGTAGTTGATGCATTTTCCCTTGAGTTCCATGTCGCCTACGCCCGATGCGCTTGCGAAGAGGTTGTTGCAATCTACGTCGAGGTCGGCATCACCCACGCCCGATACTTTGGCAGATATGGAGTTTGCCTTGATGCTGGCGTTTATGTCGCCCGTTCCGCTGACCAGTATGTCGGCAGAGGTCTTGCAGGTAATCTTCTTTGCCTTCAAGTCGCCTGTTCCGCTGATTTTTATGTCGGTACTCTCGCATTTCAGTGCCTTGATGTCTATGTCGCCTGTTCCGCTAATAGTGATGTTGAAAGGCGCTTCAATCTTGTAGTCGGTCTTGAATTCTATGTCGCTGGTGCCGGACATTATGATGTTTTGGATGTGCGGCGTAGTGATGTGGAGCGTGATTTTTGGCGTGTTGTTGAATGCATTTCCGCTCTTGCGGCTAATTGTCAGCTCGTTGTCGCTGAAGTCGAGGTCGTGGGCTTCGATGGCTTTTTCGTTGCCGTGAGCTTCGATTTTCAGTTGTTCGCCTTGTGATATTTCGATGTCGATACTTCCGCGTGCGGTGAGAGTAGTGATATCTGCGCCCTTTGTGTCGATGGACTTGGTCACTACTTTACCCCATGTTTCGGAGTCACGGTAGTTGTCTTTTCCGTTTGTCGATTTGGCAATGGCTTTGAGGTCGGCTGTTGATAGCCCGCATGATTCCAAAGTCACTGGCACCAAAATTATGGAAGCCAATAGTGTGAGAGTCTTAAGTTTCATTGTATTTGCTTTATGAGGTGAATAATGTTTTAGTTTGCTTGTCTGTGAAAAGCCTGCCATATCTTGGCGAAGTTTGCTTCGACAAGGTATGACGGGCAGTGTATATATAAGGTGTACGTGGTGGCTTATGCCATGTCCGTTTCCTTGTTTATCTCGTTAAGAAGTTCCTGCTGCGTGATGTTGAGTGTCTTCATCTGTTTTATCAGTTCGGGCAGAAACTCTTCAAAGAACTCTGTTTTGCGCATGTTGGTGATTGACTGTTTAGCACCGTCTGCAACGAAGTAGCCTAATCCTCGTTTCGTGAAAATTATCTCCTGACTTTGCAGCCAGTCGTAGGCTCTCATGCAGGTGTTGACGTTCACCTCGACGTGGGCGGCGAATTCCCGCACCGACGGTATGCGTTCGCTTTCCGGGTACTTGCCTTGCAATATCTCGTCGCAAAGGTAGTCTGCTATCTGCAAATATATTGCTTTTTTCTCTTTGAAATCCATAAATCGTCAATTTATTTATTCCAACCCTTTGTAATTTCTGCTTTTTGGTAGAGTTTGTAACTTCCCCATGCAAATACAACTGACAAAATTGTGCAGAAGATTCCTATAATATTTAGGATTACTATAAATCCGAGTTCTTTATCTATATTTGGAAATGTATGATGCTCTGTGTTTGCAAAAAATATAATAAATGTGATAGTGGTTACTATGAGGATTATTTGTCCGGTAATGAATGTGAGGATGATGTTGTATTTGTATTTCACGGCGTTGCCTAACACGTAGAACATCAAACCGCAAATGGATGAACTTAATGATGCGAATCGGAATGCTGAGATTATGTTAGAAGAATGGCTGAATGCCTCGCTGGAAAAACTAACACTTTCATCGTCAAACACGAATATGATGGAAAGTGCCATTTTTGTTATTGATGTTTGTGCGTCAAGTGGGAATACTATCAGGTTGAGCACGGCATTGAATGCATCGGCACAGACGATTGCTGCAATACATGCTGCAAATCCGCCTACTATTACCAGCAGCAGGTGCCATGTGTATTTCTCGAGATTTGTGGCTGGAAGAGTCAGTTCATTGATGCGTCCCTGCTTGTTTCGGAGGTTGTGGAATGTGCATCCGGCAAAGGCTGTATGCATGATAGTAATGAATATTATGAGCGCATAGAATGTGGTCGTAATATCCTGGTAATCCGTGTATGAACTGCCATAGTCGGTTCTATCTGCGACGCATTGCTCTATTGAGTCGTAAGTGCATTTGTAGATGAACCAGCGGGCAGTGAAGCCTATAGCCGTGATTCCTGTGGCACCAAACAATGTAATCAATAACATTGTCCTGTAGAAGGCGTTGTTTATTGTGAGGTCGTAGCGACCGAAGTTCAAGAATCTATCTTTGTCGAAATCCATAATCTTATTATTGTTATAAAGTTTTACTACTCGGTTTGTCTGCTTTGTGCCGGTCGTAAGTGCGTCGGCGCCGTGCTGCTCGTTTGTTTACAAGAACAGGAGCATGAGTAATTCTATCATGATGTTTTGTATTTATGTGTTTAAACTTTGCTTTGTAACTTTGGTGTCAGTGATGTACCGACTGTTCGACTCATGCGTTTTCCTCGGTCTTGGCAGCAGCGTGCTCTTTTGCAGCATGCTCGTCTAAAGTGTTGAGGAACAGCTCTTCAAGGTTGACCGGCTCTTCGATGTTGATTGCCTCATTCTTGAGCACCTTGTTGTTGTCGATTATCGTCACGTGGTCGAGAAGCAGTTCTATGTCGCGCACCTGGTGGGTTGAGATGATGATAATCTGATCCTCACGCATTCCCTTTGCAATGACCTTGCGAAACTGGCTCTTTGCAGGGATGTCGAGTCCGTTTGTCGGCTCATCCATAAGGAGTACCTTGGTGCGTGCTGCAAGCGCGATGCACATATATACTTTCTTCTTCATACCCATTGATAGGTCGCCGAGCTGGATGTCCATAGGTAATTCGAATATCTCGAGGCAGTCCTTGAGAATCTGCTCGTCGAAGTTAGGGTAGAACTGGCGGAGCGCTTTGATGTAGCTCGTCAGCTTGATTGACGGCATGTTGTATTCTTCTGGTACAATGAACATCTCCTGCAATACCGCAGGAGTGCGGTCGGCTGTGTTTATGCCTTCGAGTGTCACTTCGCCGCTCTTCGGACGGAGCAGACCTATTATGAGGTAGAGCAGTGTTGACTTTCCTGTTCCGTTCTTACCGAGGAGTCCGTAAATTCCACCTTCTGCAAATTCCAATGTCAGGTTGTCAATTACTTTCTTATTGACATAATACCCGAATGTTACGTTTGATAGTTTTAACATATCTATTGTTGTGTTTTAGTGTACTACTTAAATATTACGCTGCAAATGTATGTTACTATTTTGGTATGACCAAATTTTCTCCGTAGATTTTTAGGTTTTTAACATATTTTAATGATTGGCTCTTTTGTTAAGTGCTGAAAACTAACTACCTTTGCAGCCAAAAATTAATTTAAGGTGAATTTCTCATAGAAATGAAAATTCGGGAGATAATAGGTGCCCTTGAAGAATTCGCTCCTTTGTCCCTGCAAGACGGCTATGATAATGCGGGATTGCAGATTGGATTAACAAAGGATGCAGAAGCGTCAGGGGCTTTGTTGTGTCTTGACGTGACCGAGGAAGTCATTGACGAAGCGGTGAAGCGTGGATGCAACATGGTGGTAAGTCATCATCCTCTTTTGTTCAAGCCGTTGAAGTCGATAAGCGGACGCGACTACATTGAGCGTTGCGTCATCAAGGCAATAAAGAATGACGTGACGATTTACTCTGCCCACACTAATCTTGACAGTGCGAAGGACGGGGTGAACTACAAGATTGCCGAGAAACTTGGTCTTGCCGGTTTGACATGGCTTGAGCCTAAGCCGGGCACTGAAGGCGGCGAGGGTGTGGTGGGCACACTGCCCGAACCTATGGAAAAGGAGGATTTCGTTGCACTTGTCAAGGAGACGTTTGATGTGGATTGCGTGCGTTACAACAGTTGGACGGGCGAGACGGTTAAGCGTGTGGCTCTTTGCGGAGGTGCTGGTTCGTTCCTCATTCCCAAGGCTATAGCCAGCGGAGTGGATGCGTTCATTACGGGTGAGATTGGCTACCACAAGTTCTTCGGATTCGAGGATCAACTCTTGCTCATGGAACTGGGACACTACGAGAGCGAGCAATTCACGCTTGAGATATTAAGGGATGTAATTAAAAAGGCGGCACCAGAAATGCAGGTGCTAAATACAACAATAGATACAAATCCGATAAATTATTTATAAAATGGCAAAGAAAAAGGAAACTGTTACCGAAATGACGGTAGAGGAGAAGCTTAAGAATCTTTATCAGCTTCAAACTATGCTCTCAGAGATTGATAAGATTCGTATTCTTCGTGGTGAACTTCCGCTTGAGGTTGAGGATCTCGAGGATGAGGTTGAGGGACTTCGCACTCGTATCAACCACACTAAGGAGGAGATGGCTGAGTTGAAGGCTCACATCAACAACCTTAACGGACAGATTGATGAGGCTGTCAGCAAGCTCCGCGGTTATCAGGATCACATCAACAACGTGGCAAACAACCGTGAGTATGACCTCTTGAACAAGGAGATTGAGTACCAGAACCTTGAGGTGGAGCTTTGTCAGAAGCGCATTCGCGAGGCTAACAACGACCTTCGCAAGAAGGAGGAGCAGTTGCGTCAGAACGAGAAGTCACTCGACGAGCGCAGCCAGGACCTCGACTTGAAGAAGAATGAGCTTGACGAGATTATTGCTGAAACTAAGGCTGAGGAGGAGAAACTCCGTGAGAGGGCTAAGTCACTCGAACTTGCCATCGAGCCACGTCTCTTGTTGGCTTTCAAGCGTATCCGCAAGAACTCACGCAACGGTCTCGGTATCGTGTATGTGCAGCGTGATGCGTGTGGAGGTTGCTTCGCCAAGATTCCACCACAGCGTCAGCTCGACGTTCGTATGCGTAAGAAGGTCATCGTGTGTGAGTACTGTGGTCGTATCCTCATCGATGCAGAGCTTGCTGGTGTCAAGCCTAACGAACCATTGAAGGAGGAGAAGCCAAAGCGTCGTCGTCTCAGCTCAAAGAAGAAGACAGAAGACGTTCCTGAGGCAGAATAAGCCGAAGAACTTGAACTATATTGGGGTGGGGTGTCCATGTGTGGATGCCCCCCTTTTTTGTTGGGTTCACCACTCCAGATTTTTTGGAGAAATACCGTGATGTAGCGTAACTGCTTAATGATTGTTTTTATCTTTAGCGCCATAACCGTTTTTTTAGTGGTAAATTATTCGTGTCGTAAACAAGGCGTTTCCTTCAGAGTTTAAGTTCTGCATCTTGCTTCTCTCCTGTCTATTTTCAAGCGATTTTTGCTTCCACCGTGGGCCCGTAATTTTTTTCTTGTGGGAGCGCAAATCTGTCTCTCAAATCGACGCTGCAAAGATATGAAAACGCCATTGCGGTTCTCGAATAATTACGCAAAAAAATTTATTTTTTTTATTGCTGTCCGGTAAACTTTTTTTGTTAGATAAAATTAGGGCTGACACTTCTAATGAGGTATCAGCCCTTTTAGTTACCTTTGCTTTTGAAATTATAAATCATGTAACCATGGGCAAAGATAGTCATTTTACCGGACAGCCGGTCTATAGTAAAGTGTTAAAACTGCTTGATAAGGAAAAAATCCTTCAAATTAGTCATAACACAAAAGGTAGCGAGGCTTATGTGAAGCGCTTCGACGGTTATCAGCATCTTGTCGTGATGCTGTTCGGCGTT
>JAFSSN010000008.1 GCA_017450985.1 Bacteroidaceae bacterium | reverse complement strand
TGAGAAGAAGTAAATACATTCCCCCATAAGCACAACAACCATATAACCGTCCACTCACGTAGCAATCAAACCGTATTAGGCCGCATAACCCATAAGCGAAGCGACCGCAAAACCGCATAACCGTATTAGGCCGTACTATACCGCAAACCCCATAAGCAAAGCGACCGCAAAACCGCATAACCGTATTAGGCCGTACTATACCGAATAACCCATAAGCGAAGCGACCGTAAAACCGTCAAACCGTATTAGGCCGCAAAACCCATAAGCGAAGCGACCGCAAAACCGCATAACCGAATTATACGCCTTCTACTTATCTGTCTTTGCTGGCATATTGGCTCCACAGCATGTATGGAACGAACTGCCGTCGAAGCAGTGAGTACAAATCTTGCACTTTGGCAAGCCGATAGCCTCAACTATAGTTTCAAGCTTACTGAACTTCAAGCTGTCAAGTTCAAGACGACGTGCAATCTCCGCCACCATAGCCTTGTACTCCGGCGAGTCGGTTGTAGCGTATGCCTTGATGCGCTCGTCAGGAATAGTGACATTCTTCGTGGTCAAGGTATCGGATAGGAGCGTCTTCTTGTCGCTGCCAGTCTCGAAATCCTGAATCACACGACGGGTGATGAGTTCAAGCTCACTCTTGCTCGCTGAGAAGTTGATGAACGGGCAGGCATAGATAAGAGGAGGACAGGCAATGCGCATGTGTACCTCCTTGGCTCCAATCTGCTTGAGTGCCTTTGAACTGTCGCGCAGCTGAGTGCCTCGCACGATGGAGTCGTCGCAGAACAGGCAACGCTTGCCCTTGAGCATATCCTTGTTTGGGATGAGTTTCATCTTTGCAACGAGGTTACGCATCTCCTGGTTGGCAGGCATGAAAGAGCGAGGCCATGTAGGCGTGTATTTGGATATGCCGCGCTGGTAAGGCACCTTGCTTCCTGCCGCATAGCCTATTGCCATGCCTATACCAGAGTCTGGAATGCCGCCCACGCTGTCAATCTCCGTGTCGTCGGTTTCACCCATCACACGTCCTGTGGTGAAACGTACATCCTCCACGTTCTTGCCCTCATAGCATGATGTTGGGAAACCATAATATATCCACAAGAAAGAACATATCTGCATCTGCTTCTCGGCAGGACGAAGCTGAGTCATGCCGTCGGCACGAAGCTGTACAATCTCGCCCGGACCCACGTAGTACTCGGTGTCGTATCCGAGGTTAGGGAATGCCGTCGATTCGCTCGTGGCAGCCATGGCGCCGTCCTTCTTACCAATGACGATAGGCGTGCGTCCCCAGAAGTCGCGGGCTGCGATGATGCCGTCTTCTGTGAGGAGAAGCATTGAGCAAGAGCCGTTTACGTGACGATACACATTCTCGATGCCATCGACAAACGACTTGCCCTTGATTATGAGCAGTCCGACCAACTCCGTCGGGTTAATCTTGCCCGAACTGAACTCCGACAGGTGCATGTTCTCCTTGAGAAGTGCATCGGCAATCTCCTCCATATTATTGATTTTCGCCACCGTGACCAGTGCGAAGCGCCCGAGGTGTGAGTTGATGAGCATTGGCTGTGCATCGGTATCACTGATAATGCCTATGCCGCTGTTGCCCTTGAACTTGTCAAGTTCACTCTCGAAACGAGTACGGAAATATGTACTTTCAAGATTGTGTATGGCACGATAGAAACCGTGCTCCTTACAGTATGTTGCCATACCACCACGACGAGTGCCAAGGTGTGACTGGTAATCTGTACCATAAAACAGGTCTGCAACACATGGTTCGCTTGACACTGCGCCGAAAAAGCCTCCCATAAAAACTAATCTTATTTTTTGTTTTGATTCAAGAAATTTGCTGTTCGTAAAAAAATAATGTGGTGCAAAGCACACGACTTCGCACCACATTACGCCATTATCGCTCAAACTCGTCGAGCTTCTCAGTATAATACTTTTTAAGAGTTTCCCACTTGTAGTATGGGAACATATCCGTCTTGACCGGCATCGTAGTCTCCTTCTCATTGAGAAGTGCCTTCACGAGGATGTCGCCATTACCCTTCTTAGGACGATAGAACACGAGCTGGATATTGGCTGCCATAGGATAGATGCGGTAGTTCACCCAGTAATCCTCCAAATGGTCAAGGTCTTCAACCTTGCGTCCGCACGAGTCGAGTTCCAAAAGACAAGCAAGCGGCATTACGCATACCTCATGACCGAAACGGAGCGTTGCACCATTGAACTTGCGGTTGCCTACAATAGTGTCGGCTGTGTTGATGATGTTACGCAACAGGTTGCGCTGGCTGAAAGGCATGTTGCTCTTTGTCTGAGGAGCAGGACCATATCCCAGGTACCAGTCAATGTTCCATATCTTCCACAAGTCGTAACATTCTTCCTCCGTGAACAAAGGATACAGGTCGATGTCCGTGTCGTGACTCTGCATGTTGGTTGTCACGTAGAACAACGAGCCCATGAAACCTGCTGCATTAAGACTATCCTTGATGTATGCCTTGTCGTTGAAGAGTGTTGACATAAGTCTGTCTGGATGAGTGTACTTGCTACGATATTTATTAACGATGTCCCGACGTCCGCGAGATGATTCCTTCACCTTGCCGTCCCAGTCCTGGTTGAGGTAGTACTGGAAAGCCTCGCTCACATCGTTGTGAATCTTAGCCTTGCTGTTGAAGGCTGCTATTTCCTCACACTCAGCCTCCATGGAGAGGATGCAACGGATGACCACCGTACTGCGGGCATCAATCTGTGCATTGCCGCTGAACACCTGTGGGAAATGCTCCGTCATGCGCTTGCCTATGCCGTGGTGCTGACGCTCGCCCACCGACGTAAGGTCGCCGAGACGCTTAACGGTGCAAGGATAGAATGTCTCCAAGTCCTTCAACGTCTTCTTACCAAGGTCAGTCAGTTTGCCGTACTTATCTGCCTTTCTCAGTGTCTTGATAAGGCCCATGTAATCATTGTCGCCCAAGAGCCAACGAGAACCGTGACGGCCGTAATGGCTGATGTAGAAAGGCTCATAGCCCTTTGGAGCAGCCGTAAGCGGAGTGGTTGGAGCCACGTATGCCATGTGATTACTTGCAGAACGGAGGATATTCTCATGAATCTCCTCACGCGCTGTCTGAGCTGTAAGTGAGAGAGGAAGTGCCAAGAGCGACAGAGAAGTGACTACACTCTTGATAAAAGGTTTGTTTACAATCATCGTTATTATAAATGTTTTATTGTGTCCGCGCAATTCAAAACAAAGCGTCAGACATAAATCCGGACAAAGATACACACATTTCTCAAATAATTCCGTACTTTTGCAGAAAAATAACAAACCATTCATTTATGAACTACATAATTACAATAGGCTTACTTATTATTTCCAATGTCTTCATGACATTCGCATGGTACGGACACTTGAAACTGCAGGAGATGAAGGTTCTTCCCGAGAACACTCCGCTCTATGTAGTGATTCTCCTCTCATGGGGTCTTGCCCTCGCCGAATACACATGTCAGGTACCGGCCAACAGAATCGGTTTCCGCGGAAACGGCGGCGAGTTCTCACTTATGCAACTTAAGGTTATTCAGGAAGTGCTCTCACTCATCATCTTCACCGTGTTCACCACAGTGTTCTTCCGTGGCGAGGCTCTCCACTGGAACCACCTTGCAGCTTTCTGCTGCCTCATACTTGCCGTGTTCTTCGTATTCCTGAAATAAACGGCACGAAGGATTCGCTAAACAATAACAAACAACAGCAACAATATTTATTAACTCAACTTTCGCAAGTATCGCTAACGCTTTACTTGCTTGGAGTAAAAAAGGAGTTAAGCGGAGTTAATTCCGCTACGCTCCATGGAGTAAACGGACGTTTGACTGTTTACGGATGCGTTTTAATCGAAAGAGTATCGTCT
>JAFSSN010000079.1 GCA_017450985.1 Bacteroidaceae bacterium | reverse complement strand
GCATCATCTTCTGGTAATAGTGTTGTAAGATTGTCATAATATGCCTTTCGGGCAGGATCTCCGTCTATTGGATTCCCATCGCGATCATAATCCAGATAACGTCCTTCAACTGCATATTTTGACATTCGAGACTTTTCTTTGTTATAAAATTTATAGGTCTTAAAACCATATTCGTCACGATTTTTGTTGTAGTTTCACCCCATGCATACGCTCCTCCCTGTTCTTCCGGAAGTTTTGCGCCAACATTCATTATTGCCCATTTTACCGACAGACCCAAATCCACACATGAATCGCCCTCTGCTATCTCCTTCATTCGTGACTCCTGACATGGTTCTATGTTCCAACGGTAGGCATATCCTCTTCTTGCATTCTCGGGGGTATAGGTAGATTTCATATATCCTCCGTCCTTCAATTTCACTGTAATGTCAACTGGACGGCCAGGCATGTTCAGTACACAGAAATACAATGAAACCACTCCACTTACGGACGTGGCCTTGTCAACCTTCAATTTAATGCTTGATGTCTTTTTCGTAGGAGTCATCTTCATGGTATAGCCGTCATATATCGCTTTTTCAACAAACATGTTCTCACCTTGAACATCACTGATGATAACGCTGTCTATTGTGCCATAAACTGGCATTGCGACATTGAGCTGTATGATGGATGTGAGATGTTTGAAATTGAACACGATGTCTCCTTCGTCCGGGGCTTTTGCAAAGGCACACATGTAATCATACTTCCTTCCGATATGTGTAAGCGAATTATATCCATCCAACACCTGCCCCGAAATATCCATCGGTATTTCCTCATGAGTGGCATCCGATGACAAGCTGGCATTATACGGATAGCAGGCAACATAATAATTGCCCGGTTCCAGTTTCCATCCTCCTCCGTCGAATACGGCGACATGACCGTCGCTTTCCTTGTCGAACTTCAATCTTTTGTATGCCTGCGAACCCAAAACGGGATAAGCGGGAAAAATACCTATTGTCTCCGTATCATTCCATCTGAATTTGATTGAATTGTCGGAATATGTCAGCACTGTGCGAGTGCCGTTCTTATCGTAAGTGTATGGTTCCACATTTATCACAACCCTGTCTCCATTATGTTCGTGCAGATATTCACCAAAATCACTCGTACACGCCGTAAACGACAGCAAACAAGACAAACAAGCAAAAATATATTTCATTTCAGTCAATATTATTGTTTACAGATATGTTTTTTATTCTTTCACGTGCTCCGAAGGGGAAATCTTCACCGTTGTTTTGCCCTCCTATTCCGCTGCCTGCAAGCAGCATCTCTCTGACTTCCGCTCTACGAACTGATGTTTCTGGTCTAAAATATTGTTTCATAGTCTTTGTTTTAAGATGTCTAATCTGACATGTCATTATCTCACGTCCATTCATGATGACAAATTTCCGATTAAGACTTCATGTAATAGAAGCATTACAGGAAATTAGTATTCCACAGGACTAAAAAAGACATGCCAGACCAGACACCAATTAATTTTAAATTATACTAAGTTTTCTTTAATCACTTTGCACATACAGGTCTGACGACACTGCCTTGATATATAGGGTAATGAGTCAATAATTTAGGGCTTCCGTACTCGTTTGAACGCCTTAGCTCAAGACAATTGTATTCATTGTTTGTCACAATCCATTTCCCGTTTTTATATACCAGATTGTAATACATCTGTGATGTCATGTAGCGTCCCATTACGCCTTTGCTTTCAATTCCGTTATTACCATGGATTGTAGTATATGGCAGAAATATGTGTGCGTCATCCAAAGTGTATGTTCCTCTCAGCTGTGGATGATGTGCATCATTCTCCTCTATTCCTCGGTCATTGACATCTTTCGCCTTGAAAACTATATACCCGGCTTTTCCTGTTCCTCGATAATTAGCCGTATATTTCCAATAGCACATGTTAATAAGTTGCTTCATTTCGTCTGTGGTTGGTGTTCTCCAATTTTCACTCCAAAATTTTGTTGCAACATCATCATCTGATTGTATTACTGGTAGGTAAGCAGGATTGTTGACAATATATTTACATGGTGTACCCTGTTTGTTCCATTTATACTCATCCCAGCAGAAAAGAGTCTTGCGTATGTATTCCCTGTTTGTATTCTTGTAAATAGGATTGGCATTATCTGAATAGCTTGAGAATCCGTATGTTTCCATGTAAGTCACATCATCGCCGAATGCATACGTGTTGCCTTCGTCCTGAGGTCGGCTTGCACCGACATTTACGGTTGCCCAATACACATTCGTGCCAAGGTCAACATATTTGATGCCATCACGTCGATTGGCATTATCGCTAACTGTATATTTTCCCTTGGTAACTTTTATTTTATCCTTAACATATCCATATCCGGCCTTCAAATCAATAGGCTCAAATGGAGTCGATGAATAAACGGTTCCATCTTGGGAATAAATTTCCACAACGAAATTTCCTGTGTACAAAGGATACAAAGCCATTTGAACTGGCATAGTACTTCTTTTTTTTCCATTGGCAGAAAAAGAGTTCAACTTGATTTCAACGGAATCACTCTTGCAGCCTTCTGGACAAGTCGGTATTTCCACTCCATTTCCCGTGAAGAAATAAATTGAAGAATGACAAAAAGTCTTTAGACCGTCGATGTTTCTCAAAACAACCCTTGAATATTTCCCTTTTTTGAGTTCCAAAAAGTTAAGTTTAAGTACAGAACCAACGGGATGCAGTTCAAAGTTCATAATGCCATCTTCCGTAAGTTCCACAGGATCAGAATACATATAGTAATGTGTATCAACAATACCATTACAATCCTTTTTTGTTTGTTCCTGTGAATCGTACTCAAAGAAATGACATGGGGTGATGTGTGCAAATGTATAATTGTAAGGGTAATACATAATATATTTCTGCCCTACATTCAATAGAAGCGAATCATACAACAATTCATATTCTTTAGTTTCTTCGTCGTAATAAAAGTCCACAGGAACATTAAGCTTACCATCAAGACTACAGATACCGAAAGGCGTTTCATTGGAATCGTCGAAAATTACAGAAACTGTACCGCCATCATCATAATCTTCAAGCGAAGCACGCGTATCGGAAAAAGAGTTGTCAATAGGTACATTTGTTGTTACTTTAATCTTAGGTCTTATTTGAGTAACACCTACACTGTCTGACGTTTGGTCGGGAAAGAAGTCGTCATTTGTACATGACGCAATAAATGCCATCATTAAAAACGGCAGGATTTTCTTAATTGCCATAAATAATAAGTTTAAATAATATTATCTCTTTCCATCATCATCCTCTCCTTGTACTTCAGATTAGACGAGTCAGGATTTTTTGAAGGCGGCCGTTCCTTCATGGCGTCAGCTTTATATACATGCCTTATTCGAAATCGGCGCATACATATTGCTGACTATATTGTATATGCAATATTCTGCTTCTCTATCGTGAAGTAATTGCTTTTGCGGAACAGATATGCAATATATGTACACATACGCAATGAATCACGAGCAAATGAACTGAAAACACCATATCGTCTGTATAGGGCTGAAATGCACCTTTTCATAGTCGTTTTTAAAAAACAGATGTGTTTTTGATATCTATTTGCGTGAACAAAGTTAGATAGCTTTTTTAAATCATCCAAATTTTTTATCAAGAAAATGCATAATCTCGATTATAAAAATTTTGGGCTTATTACGCTGATTTTATACAAAAAACTGAAAAACAGTCATTTTTTAGCAATCAAAATTCATATCATTTCGTGCATAGCTCCTTTATATTTATCGAAATTGAAAGTCCATGCATCGAAAATGTAATAGCATTTTTTACTTAATTATAGTCAGAATTAACAAGTCTTATACAAAATGCATTAGCAAATGAATGAAAAAAAGACTGCGATTGCTTCGTCGAATATGCGCAATACATACGCAACATGTCCTGTTCTTGTCCGTTCTTCTTCCTTTCTATACTCGTTTGTTGCTCGTCTGTTGTCAGATGATTCATCGAGCAACAATAGAATAGCAAACGGTGTTAGTACGGAGTCACACAGCTCATACATACAACGTTCACCACTTCATGCCGTCAACAAGGCAATATGCCGCCTTAAATAGCTTTTTGAATTTTTATCATTCCGTCAGGCTTATTAGTAAGTATACTGATGTGCACAAAAAATCTTCTCTTTCTCTGCTATAGGTAAAAAAGTTTGACATTTGTTTGGCAGTTATGAGGAAAGTATATATATTTGACATCATTATAAAATTAAATGCTGATATATAGTATCAATAATCAACCATTATCTTAATCAATTAACCAATTTAATCAAAATCAATGAGCAACTTTACTATGGGAACCATGGCAATGGCTATTGCTATGTGTTCAAATGTCAGCGTTTTAAGGGCGCAGACTGTGGCAAACTCAAGCGACTACCTTGAGGCGCGAGGCATTCCTGCACGTACGTTGTTCTTCGACTACAACGGCACGGGAGAGCGTATGCCTAAGATAAACTGGGGTATAGACTGTGCTTGGATTAGTGAGAGCAACATGTTGCAGGGGCGCAACTATCTCAATCTTTTTAACAGCAACATCAGCCTGGTGCGTCTGTCGTTCCAACCTACGTACGCGCTTAACGGCACGTCGCTCAGTAGCGACCATCTCGTTGACCTCAACGAGCGTCTGCGCATTGTTGACCTTCTGGGCACTCAACCGGGAGTGTGTCTCAACAGCGACCCTAAGCCTATCAACGGCGGAGCCTATACCGTGGCGTCGATGTATTCGAATGGGGCCAACACCACCAATTGGATAAATCTCATGAAAGCCACGGGTAAGTATGTCGAGAATCATGGTTATACAGTGGTCAGCGTTGCTCCGTTCAACGAGCCGGACTACGGTTGGGGACATGGAAGCAAGTCCGACCTCAACAACATCTGCCGTGCTGCCAAGAATGATTCTTGGTTTAACGGCAAGCGACTGATGACGGGAAGCACGCTTAACTGTAGTGAGGCATGGGGATGGTTTAGTGCCACTCAGACATACGCCGACGAGGGTAACACCCATCAGCTGGCAGGTACGTTTGCCGACTTCAAATCTTTCTTCCAACGTGTCAAGGCTGCCGGAAAGGTGGTGACGGAAGACGAACTTCACAACACCATGGAAGCCATGGTTGGTGCTAACTACGGACTTAACAACGGTATATGGTGGGGAACAGCCGAGCATACACGCTCGCAGTTCTGCCGTGCAAGCGATGGTAACGGTTACCGTCTTGCGTATATGGAGAATGACGATGCCTTCATGGCAGCCAGCGTCTATCGCAATACTCAGGACGGTGTGACCGAGGCTTTCGTCGGTGCAAGCGAGCGACAGGCCAAGCAGAGCAGCTTCGGATTCGTGAGCCGCGACCGTGACGTATATTATGACGGCTACGGACCTACACGTGCCTACTATGTGGATATGCCAGCCGACCCTAACGGCAGTTACGGCACGGCGCAGCAGCGCAATGCCGAGGGTGTTATCAAGATTCAGAGCGGCGAGGATGTGCAGCCTTCTCCTGTGGCTGGTACATGGCAGATAGTCAATGTGGCAAATGGCAAGGTGCTTACCGGAGTGGGAAGCAATACTGTCAGCGGCGCATATAACGTCACTCTCTCAACAAGTGTGGCTAACGACGTGCGTCAGGCATGGAAGGTGCAGCACCTCCCTCACAACAATGGCGGTGACTTCAGCTATGAGTACATCACGCTTGCCAATCCTAATCAGCCTTCTGTGTTCTATCTCGACGACCTTAACAGGAGCTTCGACGAGGGTGAGCAGGTCATCATATATCCAGGCGGCGGTAGTGGCTGTGAGCAGTGGTGGTTTGAGTATGCCGGCAATGGTTGCTACTATATTCACAACCGTTACAGCAACCTCGTACTTGACGGTGCTAACGGCTCTACCGTTGTGCAGCGTACTCTCACGCGTGCAAGCTCTCAGAAGTGGAAACTTGCCGACCCTTCAGTGGTTGCCGACCGTACAGCTCCTTCTGCTCCTACAGGTCTTGCTGCCACAGGCCTTCTTGCAGCAGTCAAGCTTACATGGAATGCCAACAGCAATTCTGACCTGAAAGGCTATACCATTCTTCGTGCGACTTACGGCCAGAGTGATTGGAATACCATTGCACGTGCCGTGACAGGAACGACATACGTTGATAATACAGCCGTGCAGGGAGTGCGTTACTCTTATAAGATTAAGGCAATCGACAAGAGCAGCAACATCAGTTCTGCATCGTCAACAGTTACTGCGGCTGCAACAGGTGCTCAGGGACTTGTGGCAAGCTATTCATTCGACAATACTACTGCTGATGCAACAGCCAATATGATGGGTGCAGCCACTACGGCGGGCTATGCCAACGGTCACGACGGCAAGGCTCTCTCGCTCAGCGGCAGTACATATGCCCAGCTTCCTTATCAGGTTGCCAACATGGAGGAGATGACTTTCTGTGGTTGGGTATATTGGAACGGCGGAAGTGCATGGCAGCGCATCTTCGACTTCGGTAACGGCGAGGACGCATATTTGTTCCTCTCTCCAAGCAATGTGAATGGAAAGCTCACATTCGAGATTAAGGCTAACGGCGTTACTCAGACTGTGAATGCCAATTCTGCACTTGCCAGTGGAGCATGGAAACATGTGGCTGTAACCATTAAGAGTGGCAGGGTAGTGATTTATGTTGACGGCAATGTCGCTGTCAGCAGCACCAGCGTTACTCTTCGCCCAAGCGATGTGGCAGGCGTGTGCAACTATCTCGGACGCAGCCAGTTTGTAGTTGACCCTATGTTCCGCGGACTTCTCGACGACGTGCGCATCTACAACTACGCTCTCTCACAGAGTGAGGTTCAGAGTGTGGCAGGCAACGGCAATTCTGGCTCTTCTGCATCACCTGACAATCCTCTGGATGTGACAAGCTACCTTGCCAACCCTGAGATTGTGAACAATGCCAATACTCACACCATGCCTACAGGTTGGCATCTCTATGGCTCTTTCGGTTCTGGCAACGGTCAGTACACAGCCTCTACAGGCAACACAATGCTTGAGGTTTGGCACTACACACCTTCACGCATAGCTTTCGACTACTATCAGCAGGTAACACTCCCTGCAGGTAAGTATCGTCTTTCTGCCGATATGCTCTATCGTGGCGGTCGTTCAAATCAGGTAGGTCTCTATGCCTATGTAGCAAGTCCGAGCGGTGAGGTACGCCAGTCTGTTACTAACTGTGACGGTCAGCTTCACCGTTATTCTATCGAGTTCACCACTAACGGCTCATACATCAACCTTGGTGTTAAGCGTTTTGCAACATGTTCCGGTGACTGGTTTGCTGCCGACAACTTCACTCTCGAGTATCTTGGTAGTGCAACGTCAAATGCCCGTGAGCGTAATGATGAATTTGTCACAGGTATTGAGACAGCCGACGATACAGAGCCTTCTGTTAAAGGCATCTATACAGCCGATGGCGTGAAACTCACAGAATTGCAAAAGGGCATTAACATAGTCCGTATGTCCGATGGCACAACACATAAGGTAATGCGCTAAATCTCGTTATCTTAGTATATTTCTCTTCTCCCCAGAGACCCTTCATGTTGTCTTTGGGGAGAATTTTTTATGTGCTTTTGAAGGAGTAATGTTCCTCTCTTGTTCCTCTTTCATCTGTTCGCTACTTGTCCAGTACTTGTTCAGTTCCCGACTGAACAAGTACTGAACAAATACTGAACAAGTACTGAACAACTATGGGAGGAAGATAAGAGAAGCGGGGGAGGAAAATATAAGCTGATGAGGCTTCAGTCGTTGACAATGGATGCTTCGCCGTAGAACGCACATATATGTGCAGCGAGGTCGTTGAGATTATGGTAAATGGAATAGTCGGTTGATGCGGTTATTCCATTTACTGTTCCTAACCGTTCGGGTTGCCATGGTGCAAGGATGAGTAATGCGCCGCGTGTGCATGCTTCGAAACGCATCTTTTCTGGCTTCCAATGGCTGCCGATAGGTTCTTTCTGTAAGTGTATGAGTGGAAAGCCGCTTTCGAGGCATACGTTTTTCATGATGCGTTCGCCGGCAGAGATGCCAGGAGTGACGAGCACGGTGGCACCGTCGAGTATGTGTGTTATCCATGTCTTGCATTCCTGCTTGTAAGCAGCTGTCTGTTCGTAGGGTACGCTGGTGACGAGGCTGTCTGCAGCATCGGCATACGCTGCCACGCCGAAGGCCTTCTTTTCATCTTCTGTCAGTTGTCCGAATCTTGCCTTGCGATGGCAGAACACCTGTTCCTTGTTTGCCCATCGCAGCAGGAACAGATTGCCGAAGGCGGCATAGTCGTGTCCGCCGATACGTATGTGCAGGCATCTCCTCATGAAGTCCGGCTTCAGTCGCCGTATTATTGCTCGTCGCGGATTGTCATCGACATAATGCACCATGGCTTCAAGATGTCTCTGTGAGAGACACACCGTGTCGTCGTAGTTGTCATCGAAGAGGGGACGGCTGGTGCGTGGCTGTTTGGCATAGTATTGCGCTCTTTGCTTATGCGACATGTGCTGTAGTTTCTCTCTCTCTGTTATTGTTTGTGAAGCCAAATTTGGCTCGGATGTGTTTCCGACAGTTCTTTGTTGCAGTTCTCTCCAGCCCATGGTGCATCCAGACTTAAAGCTTCGTATAGCTTCACCGATGCTTACATCCATGCGTTTTTCTACCTGTAGT
>JAFSSN010000078.1 GCA_017450985.1 Bacteroidaceae bacterium | reverse complement strand
GGTAGGTGAACTCTGTGAAAGAGAGACCGTCGCGTGCCTCGCCGTTGAGACGCTTCTGCACTGACTCCTTTGCCATCATGTAGTTGACAGTGATGTGCTTACCGATGTCGCGGGCAAAGTCGAGGAACGTGAAGTTCTTCATCCAGTCGTAGTTGTTAACGAGCTCAGCGTGGTTTGGCGCATCGCTGTCGAAGTCGAGGAAGCGTGAGAGCTGCTCCTTGATGCAAGCCACGTTGTGGCGGAGAGTCTCCTCGTCGAGGAGGTTGCGCTCAGTGCTCTTTCCTGAAGGGTCGCCAATCATACCAGTTGCTCCGCCGATGAGAGCCAATGGCTTGTGGCCGCAACGCTGGAAGTGACGAAGCATCATCACACCGCAGAGGTGGCCGATATGAAGTGAATCAGCGGTAGGGTCAATACCTAAATAAGCCGTTACCTGTTCTTTTTTAAGCAATTCGTCTGTACCTGGCATCATCTGGTGAATCATTCCACGCCAAGTAAGTTCTTCTATAAAATCTTTCATATTTTTATGTTAAATTGTACAGCTTGCAACGGCAAACGGGTCTTGAGACCATGAATGTCTTCCGTCGCATGCCTGCTGTTATTATCGTTGTTGTATGTTCTCGATTAGGTGTTCGCATGAATGTGCCGCGCCAAGCCCACGGACAACGCGCATCGGTGCAGAAGTAGCACGAGCCTGCTTCTGCATACATATACTGGATATTGCGTCAATAAAAAGCACTTGGAGCCTGTTAAAGCCATTCATTAGAACTAACTTGTATTTTACTATCATCTGTCGGGTTGAGTCAACGGTACGCGCCTGCCCTCATGGCAGCCTTTCTACCTTGGAACGTCCTCCCTCCACCTTCCATTTCAACACTTTCATATACGATAGTTTGTTGTTTAGTATGCAAATGTACGACTTTTTATTCAATACAAGAGAAACTACGGATAAAAAAGAGTTTTTACGCTATCAAGAACAATATTATAGTGGTCAGTTGTTTTGCTTTTTACATAAGAAATGTATAACTTTGCACGGAATGTGAATGCAAATGCATTTTTCAATTAATCATTAACACAAAGACATGAAACAAAAATTACTAACATGTGCCTTAGCACTTACCGCTACAATCACAGCAAACGCACAAAGCCACGTAATGAACATTAACACCAAGAAAATAGGTGCGCCAATACAGAAGACTATGTTTGGCGAGTTCTTCGAGGATATCAACTTTGCTGCCGACGGCGGTCTCTACGCAGAAAAAATCATTAACCGTTCATTTGAGTATCCAAATCCTCTCGAAGGATGGATTACTTGCGGCAAGGTGTCAGTACGCGACGACGGTCCTTTCGACAAGAATCCTCATTATTTGCGTCTCGACCCAGCCGGCCACAGGGAGCGCAAGACCGTGATTGAGAACCACGGATGGTTCGGCATCGGTATTGAGAAGGGCAAGACCTACCGCATAAGCCTGTGGGCACGCTGTCCGAAGGGGGGCGAGAGCCAGCTATGGATTGACCTCGTGGACAATGCCTCAATGGAGGAGACTCAGCTCATCAGCAACGGAGGTATAAAGGTGAGCGGCAAGGAGTGGAAGAAATACACGGTGGAAATTACTTCAAAGAAGACTCTGGAGAAGGCTGGAATACGTCTCTACAACGACGAGAAGAACACGACTGATATCGAGCACTTCAGCATGTTCCCTAAGGAGACTTTCAACGGACATGAGAACGGATTGCGCAAGGACCTCGCGCAGGCTCTCAAGGACATCAACCCGGGTGTGTTCCGTTTCCCTGGCGGATGTATCGTGGAGGGTGTTGACCTTGCCACACGCTACCAATGGAAGAATACGGTTGGTCCTGTGGAGAACCGTCCGCTGAACGAGAACCGTTGGCAGAGTACCTTTACAAGCCGTCTGTATCCTCACTACTACCAGTCATACGGACTTGGATTCTATGAGTACTTCGTGCTTGCCGAGGAGATTGGCGCAGAGCCTCTGCCTGTTCTCAACTGCGGTATGGCTTGCCAGTTCCAGAACGGCGGTGACGACCACAACGCTCACGGCGAGGAGATGGAGCAGTACATTCAGGACTGCATCGACCTCGTGGAGTTTGCAAACGGCGGCACCGACACTAAGTGGGGTAAGCTTCGTGCAGAGATGGGACACCCTGCCCCATTCAACCTGAAGTTCCTTGCTGTGGGCAACGAGCAGTGGGACGACATATACTATGACCGCATGAAGCAGATTCTCCCAAGACTGAGAAAGGAGATTCCTAACATTAAGATTATAGGTACAAGCGGTCCTGACTCTGAGGGCGAGATGTTCGACAAGGGCTGGAAGGCTATGAAGGAGCTGAAGGTGGACCTCGTGGACGAGCACTTCTACCGCGACGAGAAGTGGTTCAAGTCACACGGCGACCGTTACGAGAATTACGACCGCAAGGGTCCTAAGGTGTTTGCAGGCGAGTACGCTTGTCACGGAAGGGGCAAGAAGTGGAACCACTATGAGACTGCAATCCTCGAAGCTGCACAGATGACTGACTACGAGCGCAACGCCGACGTGGTTTACATGGCTACCTATGCTCCTCTCTTCGCTCACGTCGAGGGATGGCAGTGGCGCCCTGACCTCATCTGGTACAACAACAACAAGATGTTCAAGACTGTTTCTTACTTCGTTCAACAGATGTACGGACAGAACAAGGGTACTAACATGCTCAAGATTGACAAGGTTATTGGCGACATCAAGGGTCAGGACGGTCTGTTTGCAAGTTCTGTGTTCGACAAGGACGACAACACCGTTATCGTCAAGATTGTGAACACAAGCGACAAGGCTCAGTCTGTAACTGTCAACCTTCAGGGCATTAAGGGCGAACGTACAGCTGACGTAACAACTCTGTACCACAGCAACCGCGATGCTGAGAACTCTCTTGAGAAGCCTGAGCTCATCAAGCCTGTTACAAGCACTATCAAGTGCGAATCAAGCAAGGCAAGCGTCATCCTCAACGACGAGTTGAAGCCGATGAGTTTCAAGCTCTATAAGATTAAGAAATAAGGTCGGTCTAAATGGCCACGCAAGATTTTTTGAGATTTTTGCAAAAAAATCTCAAAAAATCTTTTTACTTTACAATGCTATGAACCAAGTAGATACGAGAGATATGGCTAAAAAATTTATTCAACTGGCAAAAAAAAGTTTGATTTTCCGTGCAAGATTTTCTGAAACCGCAGTTATTAAAGTGATTTCAGACGTAAAGCCCATGGAATTTCAACTTCATTACTATCTCAAATATTTACTTGCAGTGGCAAGTCTAAGTTTAAGTTCGTGTTACGAAAACGAATTACCGGATCTGATTTTAAGCGAGGATTCGGTTACGGAGTCAAAATACCGCGGCACTTTCGCCGTAAAGTTTACGTTGAACAATGCCGCGGTTGACACCGCAACTCTTACAGTTGATTCAACATTCGTTTTGTCACACCTTCCCAACCAAACAGGCATTGTAGAGATGGAATACCGACATATTGGTAAGTCAGTGTCATCTGAATATTTCTACTTCATGCCTTCATACGACATAACTGAACAGTCATTTGGTTACTACGACAAAAAGCATGACATGTGGGACGGAGTAGTTTATTCCAATGACAACAAGAGTTACCGAATAACGTCTACCCAAAGACTAAAATAGAAGATATGGAGACGGAGAAGGAACTCTTACAACAAATCGTTGACGGCGACCGCAACGCTATGCGCCGTTTCTACGACAGATATGCCGGATATGCAATGGCCACGAGCCGAAGATACATACCCGACATTGACGCTGCACAAGATATCGTGCAGGATGGTTTTGTAAAGTGCTTCTCAAGCATTAAAAAGTTCAACTATCAAGGCGAAGGCTCACTACGAGGATGGTTCCTCAGAATCATTGCTAACGCCGCAATTGACTACATTAAGCAGCAAAACCAGTTGGTGTTCACAGAGGAGTTTCCAGAAAAGGAGGACTCACAGACCAACGAAGAGCCGGACGTGGACAACGTGCCAATGGAAGTGATAAACGAGTGTATTGGCAAACTTCCAACTGGATACAGGGCAGTTTTCAACTTGTATGTGTTCGAAAAGAAATCGCACAAGGAAATAGCCCAGCAGCTCAACATAAAGGAGAACAGCTCAGCATCTCAGTTCTCTCGCGCTAAGCAGATGCTCGCAAAGATGATTAATGATTATATAAAAGCTCACTGACTATGGCAAAGCAAGATTGGACATCAAGACTTAGCTCACGCATGGAGGGTTATCAGGAGAACGTTCCCGATGACTTATGGAGCCGCATTGAATCATCATTGCCACCTGTAGAGGGCAGAAAGCCTGTGACTAAGGTGTTGCCTCTACGCAAATGGTTTGCCGCTGCTGCTATGGTGGCTTTCATCGGAGGAGGCGGATACACGCTTATCACCATGCTCAACAGAGACGACAAGCTGGGTACGCAGAATATGCAGCTGGCCCAGAAGTCGGACGACAATGACATTACTGCAAATACTTCACTATACAAGACTGATAAAAATATCGAGAACAATTCAGGCAGAACAAACAACAGCACTTCCACAAGCAGCGACAATGCTGGTGGGGACGCAAATGCTGCCAATGTCCATCCTTCCCATAAAATTATTACTTCCCAAAAATCCATAAATAGACTGCTTGCAGATAACAGGCCTTACAGTAACACATCGCATAACAGTAAGGGCGAAGAAAATGATGGGCAGGCAAAACAGCTTTCAGGCTCTGCTGACGCTTCTGCCACAATGAACAAGAATATATTAAGTAATGAACAAGGAGAGCGGGATGCTCAAGTAGTAAAAGAAGAAAAAAGTGTGAACAAGAATAATGAAAGCAAGCAAGTAAACAAGCCTGAAGATTACCAAAGACGTCGTACCAACACAAGGGGTAATGACGTCAACGGCGACAGGTTCGCCGAATATGCCAGACATAAGCATAGCAGACCTGACTTCACTGTCGGTCTCTATGCTATGAATGGTATGGCTGACAAGAACTACGGCAACAGCATCATCATGACAAAGGAGATGCAGGAAATATACAACAAGCATGCTTCTCAGACTAACGCATCCATTCCTATCACTACATCCACAGCACCTAAGCTGCCTGGATTTGAAGAAGCTACTCACCACCGCGCTCCGCTGTCTTTCGGTCTGTCGGTTGACATTCCGCTGAACGAACGCTGGTCTATCAGCACCGGGTGTGTATATACTCACCTCTACTCAGAGATTATTCACAGAACGCCTGCAGAGGACTTGAGCGAGGACAAGAAGTATGAGTACGTCGGTGTTCCTTTGAGCTTGAACATGACAGTATGGAAGAACGAGAAGATTAGGACCTATGCTTCGGCTGGTGCACAACTCGACTTTAACGTCAAGGCTCAGGGCGAGAAGAACAACGTGAAATACGACATCGACAAGGACAAGGCAAATGTCTCTGGTATCTTGAATGCCGGATTGCAATACAACATTATTCCTCAGGCTGGTGTATATGTTGAGCCTGGTCTCAGATATTACTTCAACAATGGTAGCAATGTCGAGAACTATTTCAAGTATAAGCAGCTCAACTTCAACTTGCAAGTAGGTTTCAGATATAATTTCAAGTAACAGGAGGGTCTGATTCGTTCCCACAACAGAGGGATTAGTACAAAGCCTCGTCGGAACATTCAGCACTACTCGGCAGCAGCCCACACAAACGGGCACATGAACATACATTCATGTAATAAACAAAGTCTTTTCTCAAAATATCTTTTCATTGTAACGAATCAGGAGGCGGACGGCATTAGCCGCTCCGCCTCCTGGTTGTTTTTTGCGTATAGCTTCATTTGGGAGACCTTTTATTGATGCCATGAAGCACTATGTAAAGCATGCTTTTTTTCAACATTCTTTTGTTACACAAATGCCATGTGCCTAAGCATAAAGCATGCTTTTCTCTACATTTCT
>JAFSSN010000077.1 GCA_017450985.1 Bacteroidaceae bacterium | reverse complement strand
TGAAGAATGAAGAATGAAGAATCCACCTCCGCAAACGGTCACTCGTCTCATTACTCCTT
The DNA here is from genome assembly GCA_017450985.1 of Bacteroidaceae bacterium. GTDB lineage: Bacteria > Bacteroidota > Bacteroidia > Bacteroidales > Bacteroidaceae > Minthosoma. The sequence goes on along the minus strand of JAFSSN010000077.1, from coordinate 4,931 downwards.
TTTACTCCCGATTACTCCAGTTAACTCCTAAAAAGAATGAAGAGTGAAAAGTGAAAGTTACTCTGTTTACAAAGTCTTAATTCTTTACTCTTAACTTTTAAGTCTTAATTATTAATTGTTGATTATTAATTAGTCAAACGTCCGTTTTACTCCATGGAGCGTTGCGGAATTAACTCCGCTTAACTCCTTTTTTACTCCAAGCAAGTAAAGCGTTAGCGATACTTGCGAAAGTTGAGTTAATTCATAATGCATAATTAAATGCAAATCCAAAATGACGGTTCAAGAGGCAGCATACCGCAGAACCGCTACAAAGATAAAAATAATAAATCACTAAAAGACATATTTACTAAATATATATTTAAGTATCGCTACAACTATCATACCTAAAGCCATCCCCCCTACACCTTTCCAATCAACACGCGAAGATTTTTCAATACATGATGAGCCATCATTTCCCACACGAGCATTTGCCATAGAACTATAATAATCCACAGCAGCAAAAAGCGTTTTTTGGAGAAATCGAAAAAAAACGATAAATCCAAAGGAATACATAATCCAAATCCTCATCCCAACTGGTTACCTTTTCAAGCCAATCATAGAAGTCTTCTTTTCTTCCAAAACGCTTGCGCTTATCCAGCACCATCAAACCAAAGCTCATAGTTTTAAAACAATTACTTAGTAATATTATGGCCTTGTTTTAACCTTGTACGAGGAGGGCGTTCTAAATTCAGAATTCATAATTAACACTTTCCCCATGACCCGAATGGATGCCCCCCTTCGGTGGTGGTAGGCAGCATTATTCATGATGGTAGGGTTCGCCCTTCATGATGGTCATGGCACGATACACCTGTTCCACGAATATGAGGCGTATCATCTGATGCGAAAAGGTCATCTTAGAAAGGGAAATCTTCTCGTTGGCAGCATCATACACAGCCGGAGAGAAGCCGTAAGGACCGCCAATGATAAAGACAAGACGCTTGTTCACCGTGTTCATTTTCTTCGCCATCCAATCGGAGAACTCTATGGAGCGGAATTCCTTGCCATGCTCGTCAAGCAGCACAACATGGTCACCTCCTTGCAGCTGTCGCAGTATCAACTCCCCTTCTGCCTGCTTCTGCTGTTCTGCCGTGAGGCTCTTGGTGTTCTTCAGTTCGGGAATGGTGACGACATCAAAAACCACATAATGCTTTACTCGCCCCACATATTCATCTATGAGCGTCACGAACTCCTTGTTTACCGTCTTGCCTACCAATATTAGTGATATCTTCATCTTACTTAAATCTCATGTAACTTTTATAACCTACGCCGTGCGTCGCACTCATCTTATGACTTGCTTTACGCCCTTCACCGTCTGAATCTTCTTTATCAATACAGACAGTTGCTTCTGCTCTGAAATCATGATGGTTAGCGTACCAGAGAACAGTCCGTCCTCAGATGATTGTATGCTTATTCCACGCAACAGCACATTCTTCTCTTTGCTTATTATGGATGTGATATTATTGACAATGCCGATATCGTCGTTTCCTACCACACGCAAAGTGACCGGATACTGGCTACCGCCCTTGCCTGCCCATCGCGCTTGAATGACACGATAGCCTAAGGATTCTCGCATGCGCTTGGCATTCGGGCAATCGCATCGGTGAATGGTTATGCCTCTGTTCACCGTGACGAATCCGAATACATCGTCGCCATATATAGGATTACAGCACTTGGCAAGACTGTATTCTATGCCCTTTATGTTGTTGTCAAGCACCAGCACATCCTTATTCGCCAGTGAATGGTCTTCAGTCGGCACGGCAACAAAGTTCTCGGCACTACGAGCCGCACTTGCTTCCTCAACGGCATTCTCGCGTTCCAAAGCCTCAACATAGCGCTCGATGACGGTATTGACATCAAGTATTTCGCCGGCAATGGCCTGATAGAACTCGTTAGTGTGCTTGTATCCCATCTTCTTTATGAGACGCGCCATGTGCGCTTCGTCAAGCTCAATCTTACGATTCTTAAACTTACGCTCTATCATCTCCTTGGCAAAGGTGATAGCCTTCATCTCCTGCTCAGATATAGACTGGCGAATCTTAGTCTTTGCCTTTGACGTGACGGCAAAGTTTAGCCAGTCGCGCTTCGGCTGTTGCTTTGGCGAAGTGATAATCTCCACCTGGTCACCACTTTGCAGTTTTGTGCGTATGTGGACATTCTTACCGTTCACAAGTCCGCCTTGACAATGGCAGCCGACATTGGTGTGGACAAAGAAGGCGAAGTCGAGTACCGTAGCACCCACAGGCAGCTTGAAGAGGTCGCCCTTCGGAGTGAACACAAATACTTCGTCAGAATACAAATCAACCTTGAACTGGTCAACAATCTGCTCATCCGACGTACCTCCAGCCTCAAGGGCAGAGCGGATATCCTTTAGCCATTCCTCAAGCTTGGCACCGCTGTCCTTCACGCCTTTGTATCGCCAATGGGCAGCAAGACCACGTTCAGCCACCTCGTCCATGCGCTCCGTACGTATCTGTATCTCTACCCATTTTCCTTCCGGACCCATGACGGTAATGTGCAGACTCTCATAGCCGTTGCTCTTAGGCACAGAAAGCCAGTCGCGCAGACGCTTAGGGTTAGGTCGGTACATATCCGTGACGATGGAGAACACCTGCCAGCAATCTTGCTTTTCCTTGTCCAATTCAGAGTCAAGGATGATACGTATTGCAAAGAGGTCATATATTCCTTCAAACTTACACTTCTGCTTCTGCATCTTCTGCCAGATGGAGTGAATGGACTTGGTACGTCCCTTCACATGGAACTTAAGTCCGGCAGCAGACAGTTTTTCCTCTATCGGCTTGATGAAGTCTGCTATGTACTTGTCTCGTGCTTTCTTCGTGGCAGCCAGCTTCTCCTTAATCATGTAGTAGGCTTCCTTCTCGAGATACTTCAACGACAAGTCCTCAAGCTCCGACTTGATTAAGTAGAGACCTAACTTATGGGCAAGAGGCGCATACAACTGACTTGCTTCCATAGCCACCTTTTTGCGTTCCGTATCCTCGCCCTTATCCTTTATCTGACGCATCAGGTTCACCCTGCTTGCGATAATGATGAATATGACACGCATATCCTCGGCAAACGAAAGCAGCAAGTCGCGGAAGTTTTCTGTCTCGATAGACGGGTTCTTAGCATACAGCTCATTGACCTTGATGAGGCCGCGAATGATGTGAGCAACCTCGTCGCCAAACTTTGTCTGTACATACTCTATTGTCTTGACACCCGACGCCACACTCTCATGTAGCAGCACACTCAGTATGGAAGCCTTGTTCAAACCTATTTCCTGAGCAAGGATAACTGCCGTCTGCATGTCGAACACAATTGGGTTGAGTCCGAATCCGTCACGTCGGAATGCCTCGCTGCGTACTCCGTCAAGTATTATCTCACTGACCACACGCTTGTCCTCGGATGTAAACATATCACCCGTAAGCCGCAGCAGCAGTCTCATATTGTCAAGAAGACACCGCTTCTCCTCATAGTCTGTCTCCATATTGCCAAAGATTAAATTATAAGGCATGTTCTGATATCATCGCAAAAGCAACATTCGATTCCATATCGGAGCATGTCGCTAAAAACATAATTGTCTGTTCCCTGCCGTATGAGCACAACAAAGAACAGACAAGCTTTCACTTCACCAGCTGGCGGAACACATCCGGATATGGCGCCTCGAACTTGAGATGCTCACGCGTTATAGGATGTGTAAACTCCAACTTGAAAGCATGGAGGCACAAGCGTCCGGCGGCATCGGCTGCATCGCCATAAGCCTCAGGCGTACTTCCATACTTTCGGTCGCCCACCACAGGATGGCCTAAATCCTGCATGTGGACACGTATTTGATTCTTGCGTCCCGTATCGAGCTTCATTTCCATAAGGCTGAAACCGTTGGCACGCTTCAAAGTCTTATAATGTGTGACAGCATACTTTCCGCCGTTGTCTGTCGGACTTGAATATGTAACAAACATCTTGCTGTCCGTGAGCCATGAGCAAACCTGTCCTGCATCCTGCTCCATATTGCCTTGCACCACTGCCACGTAGCGACGGTCAGTAACGATATCTTTCCAGTTATCCGTCAGAATCTGCTGAATATCTCTTCGCTTTGCAAAAAGAAGCAACCCCGAAGTGTCACGGTCAAGACGGTGCACACTATGCACGGAGAACGAACGGCTTGTTCGCTGCACATACTCGTTCAATATATCCTTCACCGTCAAGGCACGACTGCCCGGCTGAGTAGTACTTAAAATGCCCGCGGCTTTCTCCACCACGATGATGAAAGCATCCTCATACACAATCTTTGCCCACTTACTGCGGAAGTCATGTTTATGACGACGGTTGGCAATCTGCACAAGCTGGCCGACCTTCAACGGAGCATTGAACTGCGTAGTCTGCACCTTATCGACATACACCATGCGCTGCGAGAGCATCTCCTTTATCTTGGTTCGCGAACCACCCACATACTTCATGAGGAAAGGCATAAGCTCCATATCCTCCTTGACCGGGTAATCCACATATTTAGTTACCGCCTTTTTATCGAAATACTGACTCATATCATTACCTCCTTTCTAACAATACAACATTCTCTACATGCTGCGTATGTGGGAACATATCCACCGGCTGAACCTTAGCCACCTTGTAATCGGCATCGAGCAACTGAAGGTCGCGTGCCTGAGTGGCAGGATTACAGCTCACATACACAATACGCTTCGGAGCCGCAAACAAGATAGTGTCGATAACATCCTGATGCATTCCTGCGCGAGGAGGGTCGGTGATAATAACATCCGGGCGACCATGCTCCTCTATGAAGTCCTTGTTAAGGATGTCCTTCATATCGCCTGCATAGAAGAGTGTATTGTCAATATTGTTAATCTGCGAATTGACCTTGGCATCCTCGATAGCCTCAG
>JAFSSN010000007.1 GCA_017450985.1 Bacteroidaceae bacterium | reverse complement strand
ACTGTCTGGTGTGGCATTCGCAGACTCCTACATGGTTCTTCCATAATGACAAGGGTGTGCTTGTGGATCGTGAAACGATGATTGAACGCCTGAGAAAGCACATCTATACGGTGGTAGGTCATTTCAAGGGACGTGTCAAGGGATGGGACGTCGTGAATGAGGCTATCGAGTTTGACGGTTCGCTCCGCAAGAGCAACTTCTATAAGATAATAGGTGAGGACTACATACGTTTGGCGTTTCAGTTTGCTCACGAGGCAGATCCTGACGCAGAACTGTACTACAACGATTTCAGTATGGACAATGCCAACAAGCGCGAAGCAACGGTACGTCTCATACGTGACTTGAAGGCGCACGGTCTTCGTATCGACGCTGTGGGAATGCAGTCGCACCTCGCCATAGATTCCAACCTCAAGGAATATGAGAAGAGCATGCAGGCTTTCATTCATGAGGGTGTGAAGGTTATGGCAACGGAACTCGACGTTAGTGTGCTGCCGTGGCCGAGCGACAAGCAGTCGGCAGAGATTAGCACCAACTTCGCCTATCAGGAGCAGTTGAATCCGTTCCGCAACGGTATAACGGCGGAAAAGCAGGCGGAGCAGGACGAGTTCATGAAGCGTCTGTTTGCTTTGTACAGGAAATACTCCAAGAATGTCAGTCGCGTGACTTTCTGGGGCGTCACGGACGGTGACTCATGGAAGAACGACTTCCCCGTACACGGCAGGACCGATTACCCTTTGGCTTTCGGTCGCGATATGAAGGCCAAGCCATGGGTAAATAAGATTAAGACATATTAGTTTGGTTAATTATAGTGATAGTTTTTTTAGTTTTATAAATTCTTTTTCGTGAGAAAAAGGTTTTAAACAGTAATTTAAATGTTAGTACTTGCAATGTAATTGCAAAAAATATAGTTCTCGTAAGTAGAACTTTAGAAATAGGTAAAGATTGTGATAGGAAATATAGGGAAATGACATTGGCTGGCGTGCCGGTGTCTTTTTTCTTTTTAAAGGTGCTGAAGTTCCGCAAGTAGTAAACTGGAGTTAACTTCGTGAAGTAAAAAGGAGTAACCTGCGGAGTGGAGAATGAAGAATGAAGAGTGAAGAATGAAGAATCCACATCCGCAAACGGTCACTCGTCTCTTTACTCCTTTTTACTCCCGATTACTCCAGTTAACTCCTCAAAAGAGTGAAGAGTGAAGAATGAAAGTTACTCTGTTTACAAAGTCTTAATTCTTAACTTTTAACTCTTAACTCTTAACTTTTAGTCTTAATTATTAATTGTTAATTATTAATTACTCAAACGTCCTTTTTGCTCCATGGAGCGTAGCGGAATTAACTCCGCTTAACTCCCTTTTTACTCCAAGCAATAAAGCGTTAGCGATACTTGCGAAAGTTGAGTAAAGTTTTTTTTCTTTTAAATAGGTGTGTTTGGACGCTATTTCGATGCTCGTCTTTTGCATGGCTGCCAACGTGCCTTTAAGCGTTTGATTCTGTCCGTGCCGAGTATGGTCAGACCGCTGTATTGGAAGGTCTTTGCCAAACCAAACAGTATCACCCACATTACTCCCTTTGTCTCGTTGCTGACGGGAAGAGCCATCTGGGCAAATGAGAGAATGTAGAAAGGTATGCAGCAGAGCAATACTATTACGCCAGTACGAAAGGAAAGGCGTTGCAGCCAGTTCTTAATCTTCTTCATAATTTGTTTCTTTTTGATGAGTTGCTTGTTTTTGCTGTTGTCTGAAAATGATAAACTTCTAAGCTTGTCGTTTAAAAGAGAATTTACTTCCAAGACAACAGCCGTTAATTGTTCATTCCTTATTATTCGTTACTTTGTGTTTGCTTTAAATCTAAAAAATCAGCTTTCGCAAGTATCGCTAACGCTTTACTTGTTTGACGTGAAAGGGAGTTAAACGAAGTCGATTCCGCTACGCTCCATGGAGTAAACGGACGTTTGGCTATTTGAGGACGCATCCTGTGCGAAATAGTTTCGTCAAGGGCGAAGCGGTAACTCCTTTTTTTACTCCGCGAAGCAAACTCTCGTTTACTACTTGCGAAACATGAATGATAATTATGCTAAATGAAAAGTTGCTTTTTTGTTTTGCGGTGCAAAGGTAAGGCAATATCCCGTAGTATGCAATACCCAAAAGTGATTAAAATGAAGCGCGGGAACGTGACTGTTCCTTGACGGTGTAGCTGCTTGACATCGGGTAGTGTGGAGGCGAAGCTACGGATGAAATGTACGCATGACGGTATTCGCTTATCGTAAAAAGTATGATATAAAAACGCGATTTCTTATCGTAAAAAAGGCGAAAAGTAACTTTTTGATAAAAAGTTTATAAAACAACGTAAAATTTATTTGTTTTTATTTGGATGTTTTAATTAAATAGCATACTTTTGCAGCATAACAAAGATTACTAAAATCCAAACCTTACAACCAGAGAGGAATAAAATATGATTAATATCAATCCATACGTGTCAGTTGATTGTGTGTTGCTCGGATTCGACGGAGAACGCTTAAATGTGTTAATCGTTCGTCAGAAGAGCCAGAATGGGGAAGTGGACACGGGAAGCTATAAGTTGCCGGGTAGTCTCATCTACATGGATGAGGACCTTGACGATGCCGCCCAGCGCGTGCTGAAGCAGTTGACGGGGCTTGTACAAGTGAAGATGGTACAATTCAAGGCATTCGGAGGTGCCAACCGCCTTGCCAACCCAAGTGACGCGGTGTGGCTGGAGCGTTTCCACAACCTGGAACATCATCTTGAAAGGATTGTGACAATAGCATATCTCTCATTATTGCGCATCGACCGTAAGATGCAAACACTTGAAAGCGGCTATGAAGCTCATTGGGTGCCGGTGACTGAACTGCCTCCTTTGGCGTTCGACCACTCGATGATAGTAAACGAGGCCATTGAGTCGGTGAGAAACATGACAATGTTGAACCCGAAAATGCTCTTCGGACTTCTGCCGCGCAAGTTCACGGCATCGCAGTTGCGCGAGGTGATGAATACTGTATCAGGGCAAAACATCGACGCTAAGAATTTCCATAAGAAACTGGCGACAATGCCTTACGTTGTGCCACTCGACGAGAAAGAGGAGGGTGTGAGCCACAGGGCAGCGCGCTACTATAAGTTCAAGGCGTCAAAAAAGGAGTAAAAAAGATGAGGGTTGAGCGCGACAACCCGAATCGCATATCCCACCATTCACCTTAGGCAGGTTCTGAAATGATGTCTTTGCAATACCGCAAGGTAGCATGAAAGAATAGTTTGGAACATGTCATTAATCTATGGACACGTTCTCTGGGTTAGAGGACTATTAGTAATTAACGAAAACAAAAACTTTAATTGACAGTTATTGAAATGTATTTACTTGGCTACGACATTGGCACATCGTCAGTGAAGGCGTCGTTGGTGGACGCAAAGACAGGCGAGTGTGTGGCATCCGCTCAATATCCGGATGCAGAAGCACCGATAAGTGCACCTCAGGCAGGATGGGCTGAACAGGACCCTGCAATGTGGTGGAATGAACTCAAAGAGGCGAGCAAGCGACTTGGCGCTGACAAGCTGAAGCAGGTGGCAGCTATAGGTATCAGCTACCAGATGCACGGTCTTGTATGTATCGACAAGGACAACAACGCTATCCGCCCAAGTATCATCTGGTGTGACAGCCGTGCCATTCCTTACGGCAACAAGGCTTTCGAGGCTATCGGTAAGGACAAGTGTCTCAGCCACCTTCTCAATGCACCGGGCAACTTCACTGCTGCCAAGCTTGCATGGGTTAAGGAGAACGAGCCTGAGAACTACGCTAAGATAAAGAAGATTATGCTGCCAGGCGACTATATCGCCATGAGACTCAGCGGCGGCACAGTCAATACTACTGTCTCAGGTCTGTCAGAAGGCATCTTCTGGGACTTCAAGGAGAACAAGCTGAGTGACGACGTGATGAACTTCTTTGGATTCTCAAAGGACCTCATCGCCGACATCGTGCCTACTTTCGCTGTACAGTCAAAGGTGTGTGCCGAGGTTGCAAAGGAAATCGGCATCCCAGAGGGAACACCAATCTCATATCGTGGCGGCGACCAGCCTAACAACGCTCTCTCACTCAACGTGATGAAGCCAGGTGAAATTGCTGCAACGGGTGGAACATCAGGTGTCGTATATGGTGTGCTTGGCGACGTGAACTACGACAAGCTGAGCCGTGTGAACACTTTCGCTCACGTGAACCACAACCAGCCTGACACTCGTCTCGGCGTGCTTCTCTGCATCAACGGAACAGGTATCCTCAATGCGTGGATTCGCCGCAACGTGGCTCCAGAAGGCATCTCTTATCCAGAGATGAACGACCTTGCCGAGACAGTACCAGTAGGTGCAGACGGATTGAGCATCATCCCATTCGGAAACGGAGCTGAGCGTGTGCTTCAGAACACTAACACAGGCGCATCTGTCCACGGCATCAACTTCAACATCCACAAGAAGGCTCACCTCATCCGTGCCGCACACGAAGGCATCGCATTCTCATTTGCCTACGGCATGAACATCATGAAGGAGATGGGCATGGAAATCAACACTATCAAGGCTGGTCATGCCAATATGTTCCTCAATTCAACATTCCGCAAGACTCTCGGTGCCGTTACTGGCGCAACCATCGAGCTTTACGAGACTGACGGAGCAGCAGGAGCAGCACGCGGCGCAGGTATCGGAGCAGGCATCTACAAGGACAGCGACGAGGCATTCAAGACTCTGAAGCTTATCTCTACTGAGAAGCCTGTGGCTGACGCTGAAGAGTACAAGGCAGCATACAACCTCTGGGTTGAGCGCCTCAACATGGTAACTAAAGGATAAGCTGAAGCGATTGACGCAGTTCAATCGGTGATAATATAGTTAGTTGAGCGATATTTTGCTCTTGGCACGGCAACGGGCTGTGCTGGAGCATAATATCGGAAACGAAAAGAAGCGCGGCCGCATGACAGAAAGTGCTTGTACACTTCGTGGCAGCGCATCAAAAAGAATTATAATTAAAACATAAACCATACCATCCAAGTCCCGATAAAGGATGGAAGCCAGACTCGAAAGACGAGGGCGAGGGACGTTAAAAACTATTATGGCAAAGGAATATTTTCCACAGATTGGAAAGATTAAGTTTGAAGGTAAGGATTCAAAGAACCCAATGGCATTCCACTATTATGATGCTGAGAAGGTAGTTATGGGCAAGCCAATGAAGGATTGGTTGCGTTTCGCTATGGCATGGTGGCACACTCTCTGTGCTGAAGGCGGTGACCAGTTCGGTGGTGGTACAAAGAAGTTCCCATGGAACGAGGGTACTGACGCTGTTACTATCGCAAAGCAGAAGGCAGATGCAGGTTTCGAGATCATGACTAAGCTCGGTTTCCCTTACTTCTGTTTCCACGATGTTGACCTCGTGTCTGAGGGCAACTCAATCGAGGAGTACGAGTCAAACCTCAAGGAGATTACTGACTACCTCCAGGTTAAGATGAAGGAAACAGGCATCAAGCTTCTCTGGTCAACTGCCAACGTATTCGGAAACGCACGTTACATGAACGGTGCTTCTACAAACCCTGACTTCGACGTTGTTGCACGCGCTATCGTTCAGATCAAGAACGCTATCGACGCAGGTATCAAGCTCGGCGCTGAGAACTATGTATTCTGGGGTGGTCGTGAGGGTTACATGTCACTCCTCAACACAGACCAGAAGCGTGAGAAGGAGCACATGGCTACTATGCTCACTATGGCTCGTGACTATGCACGTGCAAAGGGCTTCAAGGGTACTTTCCTCATCGAGCCTAAGCCAATGGAGCCATCAAAGCACCAGTATGACGTAGATACAGAGACTGTTGTAGGCTTCCTCAAGGCACACGGTCTTGACAAGGACTTCAAGGTAAACATCGAGGTTAACCACGCTACTCTCGCTGGCCACACATTCGAGCACGAACTCGCAGTAGCTGTTGACAACGGCATGCTCGGTTCTATCGACGCTAACCGCGGTGACTACCAGAACGGATGGGATACTGACCAGTTCCCAATCGACCAGTACGAGCTCGTTCAGGCATGGATGGAAATCCTCCGCAACGGTGGTCTCGGCACAGGTGGTACTAACTTCGACGCTAAGACACGTCGTAACTCAACTGACCTCGAGGACATCTTCATCGCACACATCTCAGGTATGGATGCTATGGCACGCGCTCTCGAGTCAGCAGCTAAGCTTCTCGAGGAGTCTCCATACAAGAAGATGAAGGCTGAGCGTTACGCTTCATTCGACAGCGGTATCGGTAAGGACTTCGAGGACGGCAAGCTTACTCTCGAGCAGGCTTACGAGTACGGAAAGAAGGTTGGCGAGCCTAAGGTTACTTCAGGAAAGCAGGAACTCTACGAGGCAATCGTCGCTATGTACGCATAATTTTGGATATGAGGGGTGTGCAAATGATGCACACATCGTCAACCAACAATCTATTTGCGGTGTAAACTTTTGGTTTGCACCGCTTTTTTGTGCTTTTATAAATTAAAATAGTTACCTTTGCGGCAAATTTTAGGATTTATATGAACGAAATAGAAAGAAGACGAACATTTGCAATCATTTCGCACCCTGACGCTGGTAAGACAACATTGACAGAAAAGCTCTTGCTTTTCGGAGGTCAGATACAGGTGGCAGGAGCGGTAAAGTCAAACAAGATAAAGAAATCTGCTACTTCCGACTGGATGGAAATAGAAAAACAACGTGGTATCTCAGTCAGCACCTCAGTAATGGAGTTCGACTACCTGCCACCAGCAGCCGACCAGTCACAACTCCCATACAAGGTAAACATTCTTGACACACCGGGTCACCAGGACTTCGCCGAGGACACGTTCCGCACGCTTACCGCCGTTGACTCGGCAATCATCGTTATCGACGGCGCAAAGGGTGTCGAGGCACAGACACGCAAGCTCATGACCGTGTGCCGTATGCGCAAGACCCCAGTCATAGTGTTCATCAACAAGATGGACCGCGAAGGCAAGGACCCGTTCGACCTTCTCGACGAAGTAGAGAATGAGTTGCAGATTAAGGTACGTCCTCTTTCATGGCCAATCAACCAGGGCGCACGCTTCAAGGGTGTATATAACATCTACGAGAACAACCTCAACCTCTTCACGCCTAACAAGCAGGTCGTGACAGAGAAGGTGGAAGTGGACCTCAACTCCAAGGAACTCGACGAGCGCGTGGGCGAGGCTGACGCAAGCAAACTGCGTGAAGACCTCGAAATGGTAGATGGCGTTTACGACCCATTCGACGTGCAGACATATCTCGATGCCGAGGTGGCACCAGTATTCTTCGGCTCTGCCCTCAACAACTTCGGTGTGCAGGAGCTGCTCGACTGCTTCGTAGAGATAGCACCAAACCCACGTCCGACAACAGCAGAGGAACGCTTGGTGAAGCCGGAAGAACCTAAGTTCACAGGCTTCATCTTCAAGATAACAGCCAACATCGACCCTAACCACCGTTCTTGTACAGCCTTCTGCAAGGTATGCTCAGGCAAGTTCGTGCGCAATGCACCATACCTCCACGTGCGCAACGGCAAGACGGTACGCTTCTCAAGCCCTACACAGTTCATGGCACAGAAGAAGTCAACCATCGACGAGGCATACCCAGGCGACATAGTAGGTCTGCCTGACAACGGAATATTCAAGATTGGCGACACGCTCACCGAGGGCGAACAACTCCACTTCAAGGGACTCCCTTCATTCTCTCCAGAGATGTTCAAGTACATCGAGAATGCCGACCCTATGAAGACCAAGCAGCTCGAAAAAGGTATCAACCAGCTTATGGACGAAGGTGTGGCACAGCTGTTTGTCAATCAGTTCAACAACCGCAAGATTATCGGTACGGTAGGACAGCTCCAGTTCGAAGTCATACAGTACCGTCTCGAAAACGAATACAACGCCAAGAGCCGCTGGGAACCAATAAGCCTCTACAAGGCTTGCTGGATAGAGAGCGACGACGAGGCAGAACTTGAAGCATTCAAGAAGCGCAAGTACCAGT
>JAFSSN010000076.1 GCA_017450985.1 Bacteroidaceae bacterium | reverse complement strand
CTTGCTGATGTTAATGTTAAGGATTCAAAGGTTGTGCTCGTGTTCCAGAACGCTAATGAGATTGAGGCTGGTAAGCCTTACCTTATCAAGGTTGCTAATGCTGTGAGCGAGCCTGTGTTCCACCACGTTCTTGTTGACGCTGAGGCTGAGAACGCTGTTGAGTTTGACAACGGTATCAGTTTCGTACCTGTATTGAACTACTCATACGTAGGTAAGGCAGGTGACGAAGTGAACTCTATGATGTTCCTCGGTGGTAACAACGTATTGTATTTCCCACTTGAGATGCCTACATTGATGAAGGGTAACCGTGCATATTTCCACATTGCAGACCCAACTATTTTTGGTGCATCACGTCGTTTCGCTCTCGATGTAGATGGCGAGACTACTGCAGTTCTCTCACTTGAGACAGCAGAGGAGAATGACAATAATGCGGCTTGGTACACTCTCAGCGGTGTTAAGCTTGAGGGCGCTCCTAAGAGCAGCGGAATGTATATTAAGAACGGCAAAAAGGTTGTAGTAAATTATTAAATAAATTATATGAACAAGAAAGAGTACAAGAATCCGTCAGTAAGTGTTCGCGCTACAAGACTGCGTGCAGGTTTGTTGGCAGGTAGTGGCGTTGAAGCAGGCGCAAAGACGATTTTTTCAGAGGGACTTGACGCAGGTGAAAAATTAGCTGGTTCTGAAAACGGCGGTTCGTCTGTTGGTGGCCAAAATTCACTTCTCGCATGGTAGTCTAAGACTTTGTTATCTTTAGAAAAACGTGTGACGTCGCAGGATGTCACACGTTTTTTTTGTAAATATGTGTGCGCGGCACATGGTTGTTCATGGCATTATTGGTAAACTTTAAGTTTTATTTATGTGTTTTTTTATTTGTGTTTTCGACGCATAATCGTACCTTTGCGCATGCTCTGCCGTGTAGATGTGTGAGGGCGGAGTAATATGAGAAGTGTTATTGTATGAAATCGATTAGGGAATTATATAGAATAGGTACAGGACCGTCGTCAAGTCATACGATGGGACCTCGTTTCGCTTCGGAGATGTTTTTGAAGAAGCATCCTGAGTGCAAGCATTTTGCCGTTACGTTTTATGGCAGTTTGGCAGCAACTGGTAAGGGACACCTTACCGATGTGGCGGTGCTTGACGTGTTGCAGCGTGACGAGCGCAAGGTGGAGCTGATATGGAAGCCTGGCGTGTATCTGTCGTATCATCCGAATGGTATGAACTTCAAGGCATACGATGAGCAGGATAATGTGGTGGACGATTGGACGGTGTTCAGCGTCGGCGGCGGTGCCTTGCAGGAGGAAAACGGCATGGTGGCTCAGTCGGCTGATGTCTATGAGATGCAAAGCATGACTGACATTATAAAGTGGTGTCGCCGCAACGGCCGTACTCTTTGGGAGTATGTGGAGATGAATGAGGGCAGCGAGGTGTGGGATTACCTGAATGAAGTGTGGGTTGCCATGAAGAATGCCGTCGAGAGGGGAATACAGGCAGAAGGTGTGTTGCCTGGGCCGTTGCACTTGCAACGTAAGGCAGCCATGTATCATATCAAGGCAAGCGGTTATACTGCTTCGCTCCACAGCCGCGGCCTCGTCTTTTCGTACGCTTTGGCCGTTAGTGAGGAGAATGCTGCCGGTGGGGTGATTGTCACGGCTCCTACGTGCGGCTCGTGCGGTGTGGTGCCGGGAATCCTGTATCACTTGTGGAAGAGTCGTGACTTTAGTGACATAAGAATGTTGAGAGCCCTTGCCACGGCAGGCTTGGTGGGAAATGTTGCCAAGCATACGGCGAGCATCTCCGGTGCAGAGGCGGGATGTCAGGCAGAGGTCGGAGTGGCTTGTGCCATGGCTTCGGCTGCTGCAAACCAGTTGTTCGGCGGTAGTCCTGCGCAGGTTGAATATGCTGCTGAGATGGGACTTGAGCATCACTTGGGCATGACGTGCGACCCTGTGTGCGGCATGGTGCAGATACCGTGTATTGAGCGTAATGCCTATGCTGCAGCGAGGGCAATGGATTGTAATATCTATTCTACGTTCAGCGACGGACGACATCTCGTGTCTTATGACCGCGTACTTTCTGTTATGATGCAGACGGGTCGTGATTTGCCTTCAATATATCGTGAGACGAGTGAGGGCGGTCTTGCCAAGCATTACATTCAGATGGAATAGTATGTTTCCTCTTGCTGTTGTGCCGTAAGC
Source organism: Bacteroidaceae bacterium (assembly GCA_017450985.1). GTDB lineage: Bacteria > Bacteroidota > Bacteroidia > Bacteroidales > Bacteroidaceae > Minthosoma. Next base: position 4,861 of record JAFSSN010000076.1, on the reverse strand, counting down.
GTTTCCTGTGTCTGTGCGATTCGATGGGAAGACGGTTGCGTTGCGCAGGGAGTTATGTTTGAAAAGGTAAAGTAAACAATATTTTATGAGAAAGATTTTCTTTGTGGCGGCATTTGCTTGTGCTGCTGCGCTTTTTGCCAGTGAAGGCGGGGGAAAACAGACTACTATAAAGGTGTCGGTGTCCAATCCTGCTGACGTGGTGCGGACGGCAGAGCCTGTCGTCGTGAAACTGATGGATGTGAAGGGAGTGAAGTGTGAGGTTAAGTCTGCCTTGGTTAAGTCAGACGGTGTGTCTGTTCCTTGCCAGTTGGACGATATGGACGGCGACTTTGTGAATGATGAGCTTTTCTTCGTCACTAATCTTGCACCGCGTGAGACGAAGGTGTTTGATGTTGTTCTAAGTGATGGTGCGGAGCAGACTGCGGAGTCAGGCAAGTCAGGGGTGTATGTGGCTTTGCAGTTGCGCGACAAGAAGGATTTGCATCCTGATGTGACAAAGGTTGAGGCTCCTGGGGCTACGAACATCTTCAATGACATCTATATGCACGGCATAACGCTTGAGAGCGAACTTACGGGCTATCGTATATATTTCGACGAGCGTCAGAATATAGATTTGTATGGTAAGAAATATAGGCGGATAGAGTTGCCTGTCACACAGTTTTATACTACTTCGGAGCAGCTTGCACAGGGCTACGGCGTTGATGTGCTGTGGGCTGGTAAGGCTATAGGATGCGGTTCTTTCAAGCAGTATGAGGGTGGTGCGCCAAAGAATTGGACTGACGTGGGGCTTCGCGGACAGCGTATCGTTACACAGGGGCGTTTGCGCACGGTCGTGGAAGTGTATGATTTGCATGTGAAAGGCTCTGACAGTAAGGCAAATGGCGGGTATTACGACGTCCGTCAGTATTATACTCTCGTGGCAGGACATCGTGACATGAGGGTGGATGTGTGCTTTAAGAATATTGGCGGGCAGCAGTTCTGTACGGGTGTTCAGAAGGTCGGAGTGACGGCTGTTGACAGTGTGCGCCGTGGCCATAAGCCTGTGGGCTTTGTACGGGCTGACGGCGTGGCTGCATCGTGGGGATGTGATTATCCCGACATGGGCAAGAAGCAGATATGGGCACCTGAGGCCATAGGCATGGCTGTGTATGTTCCTCGCGACTATGTGGCTGACAAGCGGGAGGACGAATTGAATTATCTGTATGTGCTTGGCGGCAAGGGCGAAGAGCGTATGCACTATTATTTGACGTTCTGTGCCGACAAGGAAGCTGATGGCTATCACAATGCTGACGAATGGTTTGCAAGCCTTGATGCTTGGAAGGCCAATTTGGATGCTCCTGTAAAAATAAAGATAGTGAAATAAAATAAATGTATGCACATTGCGTTATTGTAGATAGTAGCGTATAATTGATTGTATAACAAAAATAAGGTTATGCCTATGGAGAATTCTACTCGCAATGAAAAAAATGGTAAGGCTAAGGTTGTTAAGATGAATGTTGGACAGTTTCTCCCACGTCAGGAGATTCTTGACTACATTCACAGTTTCGCAAGGTCATACAAGCCTGTAGCAATTTAGAGTTGGATACACAAAAACTTTTATCTCTCTTGGCTTCGTGCAGCGAGGTCAAGAGTCTTTCCGCGGCTTTACTTTCTGATAAGGTCGGACGAATACAGGTGGGGGGGCTTATCGGCTCCTCCGCTCCGTTGTTTTTTGCCTCTGTCGCAGCCTTGAATGTCAAGGCAAAGAACGTGCCTCCTGTGATGTTCGTGATGTCGGATGTCGATGAGGCTGGTTATTTCTATCACGACTTGGTGCAGATGCTTGGCGAGCAGAATGTATTGTTCTTCCCGTCGTCGTACAGACGTGCCATAAAATACAATCAGAAAGATGCCGGCAATGGCATTTTGCGTACAGAGACGCTCAGCCGTATCGGCTCGGGACATCTGTATGTGGTGACTTACCCTGACGCTTTGGCAGAAAAGGTTGTTTCGAAGCATAGCCTTGACGAGAATACCGTGGTGGTGCGTGTCGGCGATACGCATGACGTCAATGTGTTGGAGAAGCGTATGCTGGACTTGGGATTCATGCGCACGGACTATGTGTATGAACCTGGTCAGTTTGCTGTGCGAGGCAGTATTGTCGATGTGTATTCTTTTTCATGTGAGAATCCTTATCGTATTGATTTCTTTGGCGACGAGGTTGACAGCATCCGTACCTTTGATGTGCAGACACAGTTGTCTGTGGATAAGGTGAGTGAGATGAGCATTGTATCGCAGGCATCGAAGAGTGCCAACTATGTGCCGATGCTTGAGTTCTTGCCTCGTAACACGGTGATGGTGGCTCGTGACTTCGGCTTTGTGTGCGATGTCGTGGCACGCATCTATGAGGATGGTTTCTCGCGTCAGGCTTTCTCGCAGGAAGGAGACGGTGATGACGGTGAGCATGGCGAGTTGGATAAGGATGTGGTCATGGTTGACGGCGACACGTTCATGCGTGGAATGTCGGCATTTAGGAAGGTGGAACTGAGGGGCAGCGTGGAGGATACTTGTGTGAAGACGGGTGAGCCTGTTGCTTCGATAAGTTTCCATACAAGTCCGCAGCCTTTGTTCCATAAGAACTTTGAGTTACTCCATTCCGAGTTGGTGAAGCTGCAGCAGGAAGGCTATTCAATCAATATATTTGCTGACAGTGAAAAGCAGATAGAGCGTCTTCGCGACATCTTTGCCAGCATGGCTGTCAGTGAGCATGACGAGGTGGTGTTTGAGCCTGTCAACAAGGCCATACATGAGGGCTTTGTCGATAATGTCAATCGTCGCTGCTTCTTTACTGACCATCAGATTTTTGACCGATTCCATAAGTATAATCTCAAGTCGGACAAGGCGCATAAGGGCAAGGTGGCTCTTACGCTAAAGGACATACAGCAGTTCAACCTCGGCGACTATGTGGTTCATATAGACCATGGCATAGGACGCTTCGGAGGATTGGTGCGTGTGAATGAAAACGGCGTTATGCAGGAGAAGATAAGGATAAACTATTCTGACGGTGGGTTTATCTTTGTGAGCATTCATGCCCTGCATAAGGTGTCAAAATATAAGGCTAAGGAGGGTGAGCCTCCGCGTATCAGCAAGCTTGGCTCTGGTGCATGGGAACGTCTGAAGGACAGAGTCAAGACGAAGGTTAAGGACATTGCACGCGACCTCATCAAGCTTTATGCTCAGCGTCGTAAGGAGAAAGGCTTTGCCTTCAGTCCCGACAGCTACTTGCAGCAAGAGCTTGAGGCAAGTTTCTTGTATGAGGACACGCCAGACCAGTTGAAGGCGACAATGGATGTGAAGGCTGACATGGAGAAGCCTCTGCCAATGGACCGCCTTGTGTGTGGCGATGTGGGCTTCGGCAAGACGGAAGTGGCGGTTCGTGCTGCCTTCAAGGCTGCTTGTGACGGCAAGCAGGTTGTCGTACTTGTGCCTACTACGGTGCTTGCATATCAGCATTACAAGACGTTCAGCAAGCGTCTTGAAAAGTTCCCTGTCAGGGTAGAGTATCTTTCAAGGGCACGTTCTGCCTCTGAAGTGAAGAATATATTGAAGGATTTGGCGGAGGGTAAGATAGACATTCTCGTCGGTACGCATAAGGTCGTGGGCAAGAATGTGAAGTTCAAGGACCTCGGCCTTCTTATTATTGACGAGGAACAGAAGTTCGGAGTGGCTGTCAAGGAACGCTTGCGCCAGACGAAGGTTAATATAGATACTCTGACTCTAACCGCCACGCCTATCCCGCGTACTTTGCAGTTCTCGCTGATGGGGGCGCGCGACTTGTCGAGCATACAGACTCCGCCGCCTAATCGCTATCCGATTCAGACGGAGATACACACTTTCAGCCCTGAGGTTATAGCTGAGGCTATCAACTTTGAGATGAGCCGTAACGGTCAGGTGTTTGTGGTGAACAACAGGATAAATAATCTTGGCGCCATTGAAGAGATGATTCATAAGTATGTGCCTGATGCTCGTGTTTGCGTTGGACACGGACAGATGAACCCTCAGGAGTTGGAGAAGATTGTTTTTGATTTCATGAACTATGATTATGACGTAATGCTTTCTACCACTATTGTGGAGAATGGTATTGACGTGCCTAATGCAAATACCATCATCATCAATTCGGCTCAGAATTACGGCTTGTCCGACTTGCACCAGATGCGTGGACGTGTGGGACGAGGCAATCGCAAGGCGTTCTGCTATCTTCTTGCTCCGCCGCTGTCGGCTCTCAGCCCTGATTCCCGCCGCCGTTTGCAGGCGATAGAGAACTTCTCCGACCTTGGCTCTGGCATACATATTGCCATGCAGGACCTTGACATTCGTGGTGCGGGTAATATGCTCGGTGCTGAACAGAGCGGATTTATTGCCGACCTTGGCTACGAGACTTATCAGAAGGTACTGAATGAGGCTGTGGCAGAGCTTCGCGAAACGGAATTCTCGGATATGTTTGCCGAGCAGCAGAAGGAAGAAAGTGGAAGCATCAAGGGCGACAGCTTTGTGGAGGAAACGAATATCGATACGGATATCCCGGCTTACCTTCCTGAGGAATATGTGCCTGTCAGCGGTGAACGAATGTCGCTCTATCGTGAGCTTGACAGCATGACTACGCAGGCACAGATTGACGAGTTCAAGAAGCGGTTGAAGGACCGTTTCGGCGATGTGCCTGAGGTGGGCGAGGAGCTTATGCGCATAATGCCGCTGAAGTGGCACGGCAAGAATCTTGGAATAGAGAAAATAACCTTGAAGGAAGGCAAGCTTACCCTTTATATGGTGAGCGATTTCAACAGCCTCTATTATCAGAGCGATGCGTTCATGAAGCTTATCGAAT
>JAFSSN010000075.1 GCA_017450985.1 Bacteroidaceae bacterium | reverse complement strand
GGATTGTAGTTGTGTAGATGCGCAGTTCCTGACTGTCGGCTGTGCGCACTATGACCTCTTCTCGCCAGTCGCCGAGAATGTCGGCACTAAGACACGGATTCTGCTTTGTGCCGTTGTTGAAGAGACATCCCTCTTTCTTGAAGTTCTTGATTATGTTGCTTCTTCCCGTGTTCCAGTTGTATTTGCTTATCGACTCGCGGTCGAGCAGTTCGCGCAGCATGTCGCCGTCCCACCACACGGCAGAGTTCTGTGGAATCCACGGACCGTTGGCGTGGTGCAGGTTGCCATTCACGTCGAAGTAGCCTCGCTGGCTTGACGACCACATCTCCAGTCCCTTGTTTGTAGGGTCGATGTCTGCTGCCATGCCTCGTCCCACGTCGTCGGTGCTTGGTATCTGGAAAATGATGCGTCCTGTGCGTGCATCACGGAAGTCGGAGCCGTCGCGCTTGTTTTCATGCACGTCCCATATCTGCATCTGTGTGGAGTCGGGGTAGAAAGCCATGAGGTGTATGGCGTCGCCGTGTCCCATGCCTGTGGTGTATAGTCCTGTACCGTCGTTGTTGACAGCCATTGAGTCGTATGTTATCTCGTCGCATCCGTCACCGTCCACGTCGCCAACTCTGAGGTTGTGGTTGCCTTGTCCGCTGTAAGGCAATATGTTGCTGCCGTTAGCACGGTTGATGCTGTCGGTCTTTTCGGAGTCGAACACCCATCGTGACGTGAGTTTGCTGCCGTCCCAGTCCCACGCCGCCAATACGGTGCGTGTGTAGTAGCCTCTGCAGAACACTACGCTCGGGTGCTTGCCGTCGAGGTATGCTATGCAGGCGAGGAAGCGGTCCACGCGGTTGCCGTAGGTGTCGCCCCATGCTGCCACGTTGCCTCGTGCCGGAATGTAATCGACGGTGTGGAGTGCTTCGCCTGTCTCTCCGCTGAACACGGTGAGGTATTCAGGTCCGGAGAGTATGCGTCCGCTGATGTGCTGTCGCTTTGGCGTGAACTTACCGTTTATCTCCTTGTTAATGTCGCCGTTGAATACATAGTTGGCATTCTTGTCGCCTATGTATTTGCCTTTGCCGTCGCGTGTTCCGTCGGCAGTCTTGGTCACCACTTCAGCCTTGCCGTCGCCGTCGAGGTCGTACACCATGAACTGTGTGTAGTGCGCTCCAGCCCTGATGTTTCGTCCGAGGTCAATGCGCCATAGGTGTTTGCCGTTTAGCTTGTAGCAGTCGAGCAGCACGTTGCCGGTCATTCCCTCTTGTGAGTTATCGTGGCTCCAGCAGTCCCATTTGAGTATTATCTCATATTCTCCGTCGCCGTCCACGTCGCCCACGCTGGCGTCGTTAGCCGAATACTGTGCCTTGCGTCCGTCGATGGTTATGTCGGCAGGTCGCTTGAGCGGTATGCTCAGATAGTCTTTTGCGTGCTTTGTGTCAATGGTGTAGGAAGCCTTGTCTTTTTTGTCTTCCATGCCGTTGCGCACGGCCACTACCGAGTATGTGGTCTTGCCTTGTTTCGGAGTCGGTATTTTGAGAAACGTGGATGCCGATATGGGCTTGTCGTTCACTCGCTTGCTTCCCTGGTACACGTTGAATGACGTCTGGTCACCGTCATCGGAGCGGTAGCGCCATGATATGATGGTGGAGTCGCCGTCGTTTACGCACACCAAGCCTCTGCCCAGTTGCTCGCGCTGTATCTCAGCGTAGTTGTAGGCAGGCTGTGCGTGCAGTTGAATACACGACACGGCGGTGAGCATTAATAAGGATTTCAGTTTCATAAAGTATTGGTTGTTGTGGTAATATTGTCAGAGCATGTATTTATTTCACGTCGATATTGCTGTGGTATATATTGGTGAATGAATAGCCGTCGTATGAGTTGGATGAATACAGGCTATAGTATATGGTTAAAGGCTCGAGCGGTATGTCGCTGTATGTGGCGTACTGATTCAGCTCTTTCGAACCGTAGATGGCGTACATTGATTCTTTTAGCGAATTGAGTGTCACGGCTTCGGCGCGTTTTGTGATTTCGGCCACGGCATATTCGTCGCAAAGGTACTGGGCAGCTTCGATGCTTGAGATGTTGACCTTGCTTGACTCTGAAAAAGCGTAGTACATTACTTGGTCCTTCTGTAATGCCTTGGTGATGTAGTTCGTATAGATTGTGTCGTTTTCGTCAGTGAAGCGTATGCTGTCAATTTCAGCATAGTAGCTTCCTGATGCGCTTGCATTGTTGTCTTCATCATTGATGCATGATGTTACCATGCACATTGATGCGATGAAGCTTAGTAAAAAAAGTTTCTTCATTTTTGTTTGTTAAATTTGAGTTTGGTTTATTATTCTGAGGCATGTTCCGCATTTCCCCCTGCTTGTAGGCTAAAGTGTACATGGGGGCATGTGTGTGTGGAGCATGCTTATATCTGTTCAGTGTTGAAAATGTAGTTTGGCAGACATTTCGCAAGTTCTGCCTCTTTTGTCTGCTTCGGGCTTTTGCCGTTCTTGAACTCCAGCGGACTGAGTCCTGTGTGGTTCTTGAACCATTTGCCGAAGTATGACTGGTTAGGGAAATTGAGGTAGTCGGATATGTCTCTTATCGTCATGTTGCTTGAGCGCAGCAGCTGTTTGGCTTCCACCAGCAAGGCTGTGGCTATCCATGTGCCCGGTGTCTGTCCAGAGCGTTCCTTGATGATGGCAGAGAAGTAGCGGCATGTGAGACACTGTTCCTTGGCATAGAAGTTCACTTCGTGGTAGGTCTTGAAGTTGCGGTAGAGCGATTCCATGAACTTCTTGAGTACGTCCTCCTTGCGGTTGTCGGTACAGTGGATAATGTCGCCGTATGATGTGTAGCAGGCAATGATTTCGAGCATTAGGCTTTGTGCCACGAAATGACTTTGCTGCATCAGAATCTCCTTTGTCGGTATTGGCGTGGAAATGCTTTTGACTGACGGGGCTATCTGCTTGATGCGCATGATGAGGTCCTCTATCAGTTGTGAGTAGGTGAGCAGGCGGTTGGTACGCTCGGGTGTGAGCATGACCATAGGGTTCTGCTTGATGACGAACAGCGCATTGAAGTTTGTGATTTGGTACAGCAGTGGCTGTATTGTTTCGAGGTCAGCACCTAACAGTATGCCTTTGATAATCGGGCTGCGGCTCGTGATTTGAAGGCTGGTGTTTGCAAAGTAGATTATCATGCCGTCTTGGGTGACATGATAGTTTTGGGTATCGATGGTAACGTTAGCCCATCCCTCGGTGCAGATGAAGATGCCTGTGCGTGGAATCTTTACGCTGTCTCCCTCTGCTTGGAGTATGTTTTCTTCTTCGCCAGTGAGGTGTAGTATGCTAATGTTGTCTTCAAACATAATGTTATGCTATTTTTCTATGTAATTTGATTGCAAATTAACAAAATGTTTAATAGATTTGAGGCATCTTCTTGTTTAATATTTATTAAAACCTACATTTTAGCGAAAAATAAGTTAAAAACAAACATATTGAATAAAAAAAGAATGCCTAATTTTGCAGCCGTTAAGAGATAATTGTATGCTATTCATGTTTCGCAAGTAGTTAGCGGTAGTTTGCTTCGTGAAGTAAAAATAGGTTATCGCTTCGCTTTGGACGATAATCTTTCTTTTAAGACGCATCCGCAAACAGTCGAACGTACTTTTATGCCATGGCGCGTAGCGGAATAAATTTCGTTTAACGACCTTTTACTTCAGGCAAGTAAAGTTTTTGCGAGACTTGCGAAAGTTAAGTATGCTATTATATGTTTTATATGCTGAAAAGAAATAAATGTATTAGATATATGAATATGAAAACATCAGTACTGTCATTGTCGCTTGTTGCACTTTCGTTAGTGCTTGACAGTTGTGGAAACAAGAACAATTCCGAAGGGGAATGTGTTTATGTAAATGTTACGGAGGCTATCAATGCCGACCATCTTGGTACTCATTCGTTCACAGGTAAGACAAAATCAGCAGAGGAGGCAAATGTTTCTTTCCGTGTCAGCGGGCCTATTGCTCGTATTGGAGTGAAGAAAGGTGACTACGTTTCAAAGGGACAGGTGATTGCAGAGATGGACAGCCGCGACTATCAGGTGCAGCTTAATGCCACTCAGGCAGAGTATGACCAGGTTAAGGCTGATGCAGAGCGTGTCATCGCATTGTACAAGGAAGGTAATACCACGGCTCAGAACTATGATAAGGCACGTTATGGGTTGCAGCAGATTACGCAGAAACTTGCAAATCATAAGAACCAGTTGGCTGACACGAAGATGCGTGCGCCTATATCAGGTTATGTGAAGGATAAGTTGCACGAGGCAGGTGAGACTGTCGGTGCAGGTATGCCTGTCATCACGCTTTCGGGAGGTGCAGGCCTCGAGGTGGAAATCAATATGTCGGCTGCTGACTATGCACGAAGGGATAAGTTTACTTCTTTCTACTGTCTGTTTGACTTGTACGGCGAGGAGAAGTTCCCGCTTGAGATTTCGAGCGTGAGCAGCGAGGCTAACCTTAGCCAGTTGTACACGGTGCGTCTGCGCATCAAGGGCGACTATGACAAGAGAAAGATTACGGCAGGCATGAGCACTATGGTGTATGCAGCCGTAGAGGAAGAGGACCACGGCATCGTGAATGTGCCTACATCTGCCATCCTCACTAAGGACGGAAAGAGCATTGTGTATTTGTTCGACGAGCAGAATGGAACAGCAAAGTCTGTTGCTGTGGAGGTGCTTGACATCAATCGTGACGGTTCTTCAAGCATCCGCGGTGTGAAGAAGGGCTCGAAGGTTGTTTCAACAGGTGTTCACAAGCTTGTGGACGGAGAGAAGGTTAAGGCTCTGAAGGCAGCGAGCAAGACTAATGTCGGTGGTCTGCTGTAAGTCGTTTATTTTCTAAAAGAGGAAATCCGTATGATAGATTATAGCAAATGGGCATTGGACAACAGGAAGCTGGTTAATTTCCTTGTCTTGTGTCTTGTTGTGGGAGGTGTCATCTCCTACAATTCAATGAGTAAGTTGGAGGATCCGGCTCTGAAGGTGAAGCAGGCGATGGTCGTGACGACTTATCCGGGTGCTTCGGCACATCAGGTGGAGCTGGAGGTTACTGACCCTATAGAGAAGTCAATTCGTGAGATGTCAACGGTCAATAACGTGCAGAGTTCATCGTATGCCGACCTTAGTCTTATCACTGTTGAGTTGCAAACCACTGTGCCTAACGATGCGGTGGAGCAGGAGTGGGATATGTTGCGACGTAAGGTGGCAAATGCTCAGAGTAAACTGCCGAGCGGTGCTATGCCGTCGGTGGTGCGCGACGACTTCGGCGATGTGTATGGTATGTTCTACGCCTTGAAGGGCGACGGACTTAGCGACCGTCAGCTGGCTGACTATGCAGAGCTTATCAAGCGTGAGATTATTGCCATTGAGGGCGTTAGCCGTGTTGAGATTTACGGTAAGCGCAGCGAGTGTATCGACATCAATCTTCGTGAGGACCGTATGGCTCACCTTGGCGTCATGCCTGTGGAGGTGTTGCAGACACTTACCAATCAGAATAAGACAAGCTATGCCGGTTATCGCGACAACGGCAACAAGCGTATTCGCGTTACCGTGAACGATAAGTTCAATAATGTTGATGACATTTCTGATATGCTCATTGCCGGTCATGACGACGACCAGCTGCGCATCAAGGATATTGCCGATGTGAAGAAGGGATATGAGCATACTACTCGTAACGAGATGTTCCACAATGGTGAGCGTGCTTTGGGTATCTCTATTTCTTGTCTGTCTGACTACGACATCCTAAAGGTGGGCGACAAGGTGGAGAAGCGCATCGGTGAGTTGCAGAAGCGTATGCCTGCAGGTGTGGAGTGCGAGAAGGTGTTCTTCCAGCCAGAGCGTGTGAGCAATGCGCTCAACACGTTCCTCATCAACCTCTTGGAGTCAGTGCTTATCGTTATCGTCGTTCTCATCTTCTTCATGGGATTCAAGAGCGGTGTGATAATTGGTGCGAGCCTTGTGGTCATAGTGTTTGGCTCGTTCCTTGTACTCAACGGATTTGACGGTACGCTTCAGCGTGTGTCTCTTGCATCGTTCATCCTTGCCATGGGTATGTTGGTGGACAATGCCATTGTCATAGTGGACGGTATTCTTGTGGATTTGAAGCAGGGCAAGTCGCGTATTGAGGCTCTTACGTCGATTGGTGCCAAGACAGCCATGCCGCTTCTCGGTGCTACTCTCATAGCCATCCTCGCATTCCTGCCTATCTTTCTGAGTCCAGACTCTGCGGGCGTGTATGTGCGCGACCTCTTTATCGTAATTGCTGTGTCATTGCTGCTCAGTTGGCTCCTGGCACTTGTGCATGTGCCTATCATGGCAGATCAGATGTTTGCCAAGACAGACGACGATGACAAGGACAAGGCGGACGTGGATTTGTATTCTGGTAAGGCTTATAATGTGCTGGAGAAAATCCTGCATTTCGGTTTGCACAATCGTGTGCTGATGATTGGCTGTGCTGTGGGAATGTTCCTCGTCAGTGCTTTCTGCTATAAGTTCCTCAATCAGGCTTTCTTCCCTGACATGGAGTATGACCAGTTGTACATGGAGTACAAGCTGCCTGAGGGTAATAACTATACTCAGGTTGAGGCTGACTTGGCTAAGATTCAGGAGATGTTGCGCAAGCATGACAATATAAAGAACATCACGGCTTCGGTTGGTGGTACTCCGAGTCGTTACAATCTTGTGCGAAGCATCGCAACTCCTTCGCTGGCATATGGTGAGTTGATTATTGACTTTGATTCGCCTGATGCCCTCGTGAGCAGTCTCAATGAGTTGCAGCAGGAGATTTCGAACGCTTTCCCTGATGCCTATGTCAAGTTCAAGCGCTACAACCTCATGTTCAAGAAGTATCCTATCGAGGCTTGTTTCCATGGTCCTGACCCACAGGTGCTTCATGAGCTTACGGACAGCGCCATGGCTATCGTGCGCAAGAGCGATAAGGTGTATCTTGCCACAACGGATTGGGAACCTAAGGTGCCTGTGCTTTCTGTGGATTACAATCAGGCTTCTGCACGCAACAGCGGCATTTCGCGCTCTGACGTTGCCATGAGCATGATGGCTTATACCGGTGGTATTCCTATCGGTAAGTTCTATGATGGCGTTCATCCAGAGAACATATACGTGAAGTGTGTGGACGAGAGCGGCGACGAGATAGAGAACCTTAACAATGTCTCTGTGTTCGGTACTCTGCCTAATGTGAGCAGGGTGATGAATCGCTCTACGATACAGAAGCTCATGACGGGTGCCATGTCGAAGAACGATGTGCTTGAGATGGTGGGACAGACAACTCCGCTCAGTCAGGTGGCACACGACATCGACATAAAGTGGGAAGAGCCTGTAGTGAACCGCTACAACGGCGAGCGTACACAGCGTTTGCAGTGCAGTCCTCGTCCGGGAGTAGGTACAGAGGCTGCCCGTAAGGCTATTGCAGAGGAGATTGAGAAGATGGAACTGCCTGAGGGTTATACTTTGACTTGGGAGGGCGAGAAGAAGGCCAGCGACCAGAGTATGAAGTATCTGTTCAATGCGTTCCCTATGGCTATCGTCATGATGATTCTCATCCTCGTTACGCTTTTCAAGGATTACAAGAAGCCTGCAATAATATTCTGTTGCATTCCGCTCATTCTCGTCGGCGTGATTCCTACCGTACTTATCTCGGGTAAGGCGTTCGGTTTCGTAGCCATCGTAGGTGTGCTCGGATTGATAGGAATGATGATTAAGAACGGTATTGTCTTGATGGACGAGATAAACCTTGAGATAGAGCAGGGCGTTGAACCTTACAAGGCTCTCATCAACTCTTCTAAGAGTCGTCTGCGTCCGGTGATGATGGCTTCGCTCACTACTATCCTCGGTATGATTCCGCTGGTTCCGGATGCTATGTTCGGTTCGTTGGCGATAACCATCATGGGAGGTCTGTTCATTGGTACGTTGATTACTCTTATCTTCATTCCTGTGTTATACTCAGTGTTCTTCGGTGTAAAGCAAAATGCTTAATTTCTTAAAAGTGGAATTTATGAAACGAATATATTTCATTATATATACATTGCTGTTCTGCTCTGTTGCCGCTGGTGCCCAGCAGACATTGACGCTCAACCAGTGTCGTGAGAAGGCGCTGGAACATAACAAGTCATT
>JAFSSN010000074.1 GCA_017450985.1 Bacteroidaceae bacterium | reverse complement strand
CCGTTGGCTGCCATGATGGCGGCAGCCTCGCGGGCGAAGGTATCGCTGTTGTTGCGGCAGTCGAAGCAGACGCACACGCCCTTTTCCATGGCCTCGCGGCCCTCGGCCGCGATCACCTCGGCGAAGGCCTGGGTGGCATGGCGGATGATGTGGATGTTCATCCGGTTGGTGCCCAGCCCCATGATGCCACGGAGACCGCCGGTACCAAACTCGAGGTTCTGGTAGAATGCGTCGATGAGTGCAGTCTTGTCCTCGTTGTCGAGGAGAGCCTTTACCTCTGCCTGTGTTTCAGCGTCGAATGCTGGTGAGAGCCACTTCTGTGCCTCTGCTGTACACTGCTTTACTAACTGTTCGTCCATAAATCTTTTTCGATTATAGTAATTTAAATTATTGTTAATACTTTTTTAGTCACTGCCGTCATGAAGGCCGCAGCTGTGAAAAATAATATTTGGCAAATATAATGTTTCTTTTTTAATTGTATGACAAAAACGTGCCAAAAACTTTTTAACATACTAAAGTTTTGCAAGTAGTTAACTGGAGTTAACTTTGTGAAGTTAGGAGGAGTTACCGCTTCGCTCGAGACGATACTTTTTCGCTCAATACGCATCAGCAAACAGACAAAAGTCCTTTTACTACATGGAGCGTAGCGGAATTAACCTCGCTTAACTACCTTTAACTCCAGGCAAGTAAAGTGTTAGCAGAACTTGCAAGAACTGAGCCGCATATTATTTCATCAAGTACTTGTTGCCAGTCTCCTTGATAATAGCCTTGCGGTAAGCCTCTGGGTAACCAGGACGCTCTGGAGCAGCGCTGAGACCGTACTTCGTCTTGACGAAGTTGCCCTTGTCGTCAGTCTTCTTTGTCACCATGTCGTTGTGCTTCACAACGATGAAGGCAAACAAATCCTTCCATTCCTTCAACATGTCCTGTGCAGCATTCTGTGAGAATGTAGTTGCTTTCTTGACAGCCTCCTCAGTTTGCTTGTTGTTGAGCTTGAGGAGAAGCGCCTTGTCCAACTCTGCAACGTCCTCGAAGTTCTTCTTCTCTATGGCGTCACGCTTAGCCTTGAGGTCAGGGAAAATCTTAGAGTAGTAAGGGTAAACCATGTTGCTCACGGTGTTCTGTACCCAGAATGCGCTGTTCCATGAGAAAGTCACGTCGTCTTGAGTGTCTTCAATCTTCGTGAAGCAGCGAGGAATGCGGCTTACGGAGCAGTAGATAGGAGAGAACGGAGCCATGTTAGGGTCGTCGTTTGTCCACCATACGATTCCTCCTACAGCGTCAGGCATGAAGTTGCGCATCTGACCTACGAAGCAGAAGCTTGTCTGCTGTGTAGAGATAGGACGCTCGTTGAAGTAAGTCTTGTCGCCGTCCTTGAATGAGAGTGGTGACGGACGGTAAGGCATGTTGTAAGGGCCAGCGCCGAGTTCGTTCTGAATGTCGAAAGGAGTGCCCTCGTAGTGGTCTCTCATTCCGTTCATGACGTCCTGTACGCTAATCTTTCTGTTAGGCTTCATGTAGAGAGGCATTTCGCCGCTCAGTTCGTTGCCCTTGGCATAGTTTACATACTTGTCCATGCCGTCGCAGAAGCGGTTGAACACGCTCCATGCACGTGCGTCGCAGTAGCGAACGGCACCGAAGTCGTTAGGAGCGAAAGCATCGCGGAAAGAGAAGTCTGCATCCTTCTTGCCAGTGAAGAAACCCTTTGAACGTGCAAACTTGATGATGTCCTTTGAGTAGAGCACGTTCTCCTTGTCGTTGAGGTTGAACTTTGTAATTCGGCTCTGGTTAGCATGAGCGCACACGCAGTCGTCAGGAATACGTATTGCCACCCAGTTGGCACCCTTGTTGCCGCTTCCCTTGCCAATCATCTCCATAATCCACGCCTCGTTCTTGTCGCAAACAGAGAAAGACTCGCCTTCAGAAGCGTAGCCGTACTGAGCCACAAGCTCGGTCATAATCTGGATGGCGTTACGGGCAGATGTGGCACGCTCAAGAGTGACGTAAATCAAGCTACCGTAGTCCATGATGGCAGTAGTGTCCATCAATTCCTCACGGCCTCCGAAAGTAGTCTCCGTGATGCTCACCTGATTCTCGTTCATCTGTCCCACTACGTTGTATGTGCGAGCTGCCTGGGCAATCTCGCCCATGTAGCGGTTTGTGTCCCAGTCGTAAATCTTGCGCACCTCACCTTTCTCGTGAGTGCCGCCTATGTGACGGTGCATGTTTCCATACATACCGTAAGAGTCGGCGTTGTAACTAACTATCACGCTGCCGTCGGCCGACGCCTTCTTGCCCACGATGATGTTTGAGCAAGCGTTGGCCTTCAGGAGGCCGATGGCAAATACTGCAATTGCTAAAACTGTCTTGTTCATTGTTTATCAGTTGTTTTGAATGTTTGTTGTATATAGTCGCCTGCCAGCCTTCGATGCGTGCAGTCCTCATTCCGAACAGCACGTCGTGGCGAACGGTAGGCAAAATAACGTGCAAAGATAACTTTTTTATGCTTAATAAGGTGTATTGTAGTGTTTTTTTCTTCAACATAAGGCTTTGCACCCCTTCGTGCGCCCTTTGTCAGCCCTTCGAAAACTCCTGAACACATATCCAGAATGAAGTTAGCCCTTTTTTGCGTCAATGCGTAGAATTGTACGGATTGGAACGTGGTGACGATGTGCCACGAAGTACGTTGCGAAGAAGTGAGAAAGGTGGTAAATGTCGTAAATGTTGCCATTTCTTTTCTGAATGTCTGTTGACATGGGATAAGAAAATGCGGCGATGAGATTAAATTTTTCGTTGAAAGGAAAAAAGTAAAATGTTTATCATTATATTTGCCCCTTGAACAAGGGACTATTTTTAATTCTATAAAATTTAAGACATTGCTAAAGCTAATTCAGAAACTCCAGGAGGGTAGTTTCTTATGAATATTAACAATGGTGAATAGGAAAGAGAAATATATTGACAAGAAGACTAATGTATTCCTATTATTATTTATTTGCTTGAATTTGCTGTGCGGCATTGTATCATGTGGAAAGAGCGGATTCGAAAGCAACAAGGAGTACGGTCATTTGTTCGACAGCGTGGCAAAGTACGGTGTTGTGGACTCTGCTCGTGCTATGCACATCATAGCCGACGCCGAGGCTCACGGTGTGTCGTGGGACACCATTCACCTGACACGCTCGAAGGTATATTGGCTCAACAACGACCCACGCAAGCAGGAATATGAATTACAGCTCATAGCCGATAGTTCCGAAGCATCCCGCACATCAAAATACTACATTGACATACTCGTATGCCTCACCAAGGTGCAGGCTTTGCTTGGCCACTCCGAGGAGGCGATGCGCTACAGCTTGTACGGCGACTCGCTTGCATTCGAGAGCAACAACCAAGTGGCTCGTGCCCATTTCCGTTTCTCGATGGGAATGAGCGCATTGCGCAACGATAGTGAGCGAGGCATCTACTATATGGAACAAGCCATACAGATGTTTGACCACTCTAAGGACAGTGTTGCCCGTTTAGAGGTGGTGCGAAACGCCATGTACTTGATGAACGCCTACGTCATGCAGCACGACTACAATAAGTGCATAAAGCTTGGCGAGAGAGTGGCGGAGGACATACGCTTCGCTTCCCCGGAAGTCATGGCGTTTATCGACCCGACCAAAACAACGCGCTGCAGCACCTTTGGACTTCTTTGTATATCTTATGGTAGTGTGGGCAGGATGAAAGAGGCTGGAGTTGCCTATGCAACAGCCCTTGATTATGATAATGACCACCCAATCACTCCGTTGCTCTATGCCTTCTGTCTCAAGACTCTTGGACGCTACGACGAAGCCCTGAACATTTACAGGCAGCAGTGCAGCAAGTTTGAGGAAGGGAAAGACACCATCAATACGTTCTACGTTAGCGTGCTTGAAGGCCTGTTGCTTTGTTCTCGCGAGGTTGGAGCCACTAATGTGGCCTACGCCTATGCCAAGCGCGTGATAAACCTTCGCCAGAAGTTGTACTTGGAAGACAACAAGAATGAGTTTTCTGAATGGGAAACAAAATACCGAAATCAGTGTAAGGAGATAGAACTTGTAGATTTGAAAGCCTGGGGCAAGATAAAGTTTGTCATACTTGGGCTTATGTTCGTGGCGGTCGTTGCCGGCATCGTCATCCTCGTCATCATGTTCCGCAAGGGACGGGTAGTCAATTACAAGAACAAGATTCTTGCCACTAAAATAAACGAACTCATAGACATTCGCAAGGGCGTGGACCGTATGCTCAACGAGGCCGATGCTGCCGAGCAGATACTTGCCGAGGCTGCCGCTGCCGAAAAGACCAGGAAGGCCGAGGCGACAGCCGAAGAAAAGGCTGAGAAGAAGAAGCCTGTCGCAGTTATGCCGGGTAGCAAGGAAGTGACAGAGGCAATGCGTGCCAACGTGCAGAAGTTCGTGTCCGAGTTGCGCAAGCGCCGTCCGTATATCGAATCCGAGTTCAACCGCGATGAGTTTATCGCCGAACTTGGACTCAACCGCCGCTCCTTTGCCCGTGAGTTTGAACGAGTAATGGGGATGACCATCATACGCTACATCTCCGAGCAGCGTGTGCTGTATGCGGCAGAGCGCATACGCGAATACCCGAACTACACAATAGAGGGAATAGCCATGGACAGCGGCTTCTCAAGCCGTGCATCGTTCTACCGATTGTTCTCTGAATATTTCGGCATTTCGCCGACGGAATACCGAATGCAGCTCAACAATGCCGCCAACGTCGATACCGAGGCATAGTGACGGGCGGGCAAAGCCTGACAGGCGTAAATCTCTCTATACAGTAAATAAAAGAATTAACCGAATAATATAGTTTGAATTGATACATCGCGATGTACATATCAAATCCAACAGCCTTGTGGGCAGAACAATCCTCCTGGCTTGCACGTTCCTTATGTTCGTTGCCTGCAACAAGCACGACGACGATGTCCATTGGGAACCGGTAGGCTCTGGCCAGTTCATGACCAACGTGATGGACATAGCACGCACGAGTTCCGACACAGCCATGATGTACATATCGGCGGCTGAGCAGGAAGGAGGAATATCATGGGACACTATCCACATGGCGCGTGCCTTGGTGTATGAAGTATGCAACTACGACTATGACAGTTGGGAACAAGAGTACCAAACCATCATCGACAGCACAAAGTCGTCACACGGCTCTGATTTCTACTTCAAGGCCTTGAACAAGCTTGCCGAGATTCAAATGATACAAGGCAAGTCTGAGGCTGCTGCCACTTGTCTGCAAGGTGCGGAATTGGCAGAGCGGTACGGCAAGCTCAACGTGCAGGCCGAATTCATGCTCTGTGCCGGAATGTACTCCATTACCAGCGACAGGGACAAGGCATCCGACTATATAGCCACGTCGCTGCAGATGTATTACGACATCTCGGACGAGCATGGCGACAGCACCTATGTCGAAAAGATAATGTACAACACCGTCGTGTATATGACCTACTTCTACGTCACTCAGCCTCGAGACGCAATAAAGTGGGGAAAGAGGTCGCTCGATTTCTTGCACGAAAGATGTACGCCCGATGTGGTGAAGGCACATGCTTCGAGCGTCTTCGACGTCTATCTGATGCTTTGCCAGAGCTACTGCAATCTCGGCCAGTACGACGAGGCTGGCAAGATGTACGACGCGCTGCAAAAATATACAGAAAAAGGCGCAAGGGAAAGCAATGTCGTGGAGTGTCTGAAGAAGATGCACCGCTACGACGAGGCCATCCTCGCCTATCGCAGAATTGCTGCCCAGCTTGTTGCAGCCGATGATACCGTGAACTTCAACTACGAATGTAGCTTGCGCGGACAGATGGAATGTTTCGAGGCAAAGGGCGAGACAGACAGCGCCCTTGTCATGGCAAACCGAATCATACAGCTGCGCAAGGCAATATACTTGAAGAACAATCAGGAACAATACAAGAAGTGGGAAACAGAACTGCGTACCTACGAGAAGGACTATTATATCAAGGCATCAATGGCAGAGGCAAACTACATGAACATCGTGGTCTTTGCCGTGGGCATCTCGCTCATAGCCGTGCTTATGGTGCTTGTCGTCCTTATGCGCTACAACCGCATGGCAAAAAGTAAGAACCGCGCCCTTGTGCTCAAGATTAACGAACTCCTCGACCTTCGTAAGATGGAGGCAGAGGCTGAGGCGCGTATCTGTTCCAATGCTGACGGGTGCATTGCAGCAGGCGTGGCACGCAATGCCAGCGTAAACGACAATGACGCCCTGACAACCGAAATCGTTGACATGAAGTCCGAATACGGCGTAAGGCTCTTCGTGCGTGAGTTGAAGGTGCGAAAGCTGTACCGTGACCCTAACTTCAAGCGTGACACCCTGCTGACGGAACTCGGCATAAACAAGCGCACCTTCTCCCACGACTTCGAAGTCGTCATGGGACACAGCGTGCTCCGCTACATATCCATACTGCGAGTGGAATGTGCAGCCGAGTTAATACGCGACTTCCCTAACTACACCATCGAGGGCATTGCCGTTGACAGCGGCTTCGCAAGCCGAGCATCTTTCTATCGTCAGTTCTCCGACTATTTCGGCATCTCGCCTTCCGTCTATCGCAGCCAGTTGCAGGAGATGGCGGAAACAGAAGGATGATGAACCAACCTCCTTTCCCGTGCCGTACTCAAGCACGGGAGAACCGAAAAAGAAATCCGCGGTTGATGAATTGCATCAGCCGCGGATTTTTCATATCCCCTCCATTATGTCGGTAAATGTCTTTTTACCTTTTGCATAGTATTGCCATATCACCGAGAAACTATATCTCTCAGGCACGTGCCCCGTCTTGCGCTGTTGCAGCAGCTGCTGGCGCACAGGACGGTACGAACGCTTCATCTTGAAGAACGAATACCTTGCGCGGAACACCGCCTTCATGTTCTTGAAGTCCAGCTTGGCAAGAAACTGCATGGCAGCAATGTAGTCGAGAACGGCACGCGTCCTCATCACGCTGTGCAGTTCCTCCTGTGGCAGGTTCTTGTAGAGCATCAGCAGGTTGTTGCGGAAGTTCAGGAACGTCTTGCGCGGATTGCCCTGGTTGAGCGTCGCTCCTCCGAGGTGATAGGCCGTACTCTGCGGAATGCACACAATCTTCTTGCCCATAGTCCTCAGTCGCCAGCAGAGGTCAATCTCCTCCATGTGCGCAAAGAAACGCGGGTCAAGCCCTCCGCTCTGCCTCCAGTCCTCGGCACGTACCATGAGGGCTGCGCCTGTAGCCCAGAGAATGGTACACACATCCTCATACTGGCCCTGGTCTTCCTCCACCGTGCCCATTATCCTGCCTCGGCAGAAAGGGTAGCCGTACTGGTCGAGAAAACCTCCGCACGCTCCGGCATACTCGAATGGCACAGGTGCGTTAGGCGCACCCATAGCCTCGTTGCGCTCCAGCGCCTTCAGGTCCAGCAGTTTCGGCTGACATGCCGCACACTCAGGGTGCTCGTCCATGTAGTCGGTCAGAATCTTGTCCCATTCCTTCTGCGTTATCCTCACGTCAGAGTTGAGCAGCACGAAGTACTCATACTCGTTCAGCTGCGACAGGGCGCGGTTGTAGCCTTCGGCAAATCCGTAGTTCTCTGCCATCTTGATGACCCTTACCTGCGGAAACATACGCTCCAGCATGAGCAGCGACTCGTCGGTCGAAGCGTTGTCCGCCACCACCACGTCGCCCAAGCTGTTGTCGATGACTGACGGCAGATACTTCTGCATCATGTCAGCCCCGTTCCAGTTCAGTATCACTATTGCAAGTTTCCGCATAGGGCATCATTATCTTTATTGAACTCGCCGAGAGTTACGTTTACTATCTTGTTGTCAAGGTCGGGGTTGTTAGGAATCTCCACCTTGACATAGTTGTCTGTAAAGCCGTGCATAGGCTTCGACTTAGGAGCATGCTCGAACAGCACCGTGCGCGTCATGCCTATTTGAGAGGCATAGAACTCGTGCAGCTTCTCAGCCGACAGAGCCAGCAGTCGCTGACTTCTCTCATGCTTCACCTGCGGTGTCACGACGTATGGAATCTCAAGTGCCTTGGTGCCTGGACGCTCAGAGTAGGAGAACACGTGCAGCTGGCTTATCGGAAGGCTCTTGATGAAGTTGTAGGCATCTTCAAACAGCTCCGGCGTCTCGCCGCGCGTACCCACAATCACGTCCACGCCTATGAAGCAATGCGGCATGAGGCTCTTTATAAGCTCAATCTTGTGACGGAACAGAGCCGTGTCATATTTCCTGTGCATCAGTTTCAGCACCTCGTCCGAGCCTGACTGGAGCGGAATGTGGAAGTGCGGCATGAACTTCTTTGAAGTGGCGCAGTATTCTATAATCTCGTCCGTGAGCAGGTTAGGCTCGATGCTCGAAATGCGGTAGCGCTCAATGCCCTCCACCTTGTCGAGAGCCTTTACAAGGTCGAAGAAAGTCTCGCCCGTGGAGTGGCCGAAGTCGCCTATGTTCACTCCTGTAATCACAATCTCCTTGCCGCCCTCGGCAGCCACCTGCTCGGCCTGAGCCACAAGTGATGCTATGCTGCCGTTGCGCGAGCGTCCTCGTGCAATAGGAATGGTGCAGTATGTGCAGTAGTAGTTGCAGCCGTCCTGCACCTTCAGAAAGTAGCGTGTGCGGTCGCCTCGTGAGCATGAAGGAGCAAACGACGTAATCTCGGCCGTGCGCACGGTATGTGCTCCCGTCATCCTGTCCATAATCATTGGGATGATGTTGCCCTTCTCGTTCGAGCCGAGTACGAGGTCCACGCCCTCCGTGTCGATTATCTCCTGCGGCTTGAGCTGGGCGTAGCAGCCAGTAACCACGACGAAGGCGCCGGGGTTCTGCTTCACCAGCTTATGTATGGCCTGGCGGCACTTGTGGTCAGCCACCTCCGTCACCGAACACGTGTTCACGATGCAGATGTCAGCCGTCTCGCCCTTGCCCGCCTTCGTCACTCCGTAGCGTTGCAGTTCCTGTGCCACGCTCGAAGTCTCCGCGAAGTTAAGTTTGCAGCCAAGAGTGAAGTATGCCGCTTTCTTGCCTTGTAATATGCTTGAGTCTATCATTTAATGTATTTTTTGCAAAGGTAACACTTTTTTGTATAACCTCTCCATCATGTGCGGCTGTAAACCGCATTTTGATGCAAATAACAGAGGCTTCGGAACGTTCCTAAGCCTCTGTCTTTCAATAGCGCGTGTTGTTTCGCCCTTATTTGTAGTATTCCTTCTTGCCTGCAGCGAGAGTATTCTTCATGAGCGAGCAGATGGTCATCGGACCTACGCCGCCCGGCACAGGAGTGATGAATGAGCACTTCTCAGCCACCTCGTCGAACTTCACGTCGCCGTTCAGACGGAAACCAGACTTCTTTGTAGCGTCAGGCACTCTGGTAGTGCCCACGTCGATGATTACGGCACCCGGCTTCACCATGTCGGCTGTCACGAAGTTAGGACTGCCGAGTGCAGCGATGATGATGTCGGCCTGTGCACACTCCTCCTTGATGTTCTTAGAGTGAGAGTGCAGCACGGTAACAGTAGCGTCGCCAGGATAGCGCTTCTGCATCATGAGCTGTGCCATAGGCTTGCCCACGATGTTGCTTCGTCCGAGAACCACGCACTTCTTGCCGCTTGTCTCAATGTTGTAGCGTGCGAGGAGGTCGGTGATGCCGAGCGGAGTGGCAGAGATGTAGCAAGGCAGGCCTATTGACATTCTGCCCACGTTGATAGGGTGGAAGCCGTCCACGTCCTTGCGGTAGTCGATAGTTTCAATCACCTTCTGCTCGGAGATGTGCTTAGGCAGTGGGAGCTGCACGATGAAACCGTCCACGTCGTCGTCCTCGTTGAGCTTGCGCACCTCGTTGAGGAGGAACTCTTCTGTGATGTCGTCCTCGAAGCGGAGGAGTGTTGACTTGAATCCGCACTGTTCGCACGCGATGACCTTGTTCTTGACGTATGTCTCGCTGCCGCCGTCGTGTCCTACGAGAATGGCTGCGAGGTGAGGACGCTTGCCGCCAGACTCAACAATCTTCTTTACTTCTTCTGCAATCTCAGCCTTGATGGCTGCTGCTGTTGCTTTACCGTCGATAAGTTGCATATAATGTATAAGTGTTTTAAAACCGTGAAAAGTGAAAAGCCTCTCCGCCGTTCAGCCCCATGGTCAGTCCTTGCTGACGCTCTGGCTGTGACGCTCGTGTTGACCTTTCACTTTCCACTGCGATTCTGATTATAGTCCTGTGTTAAAACTTAGGCATGCCCGGCATACCCTTCATGCGCTGCATCTGCTTCATTGCGCTTGCCATCTTCGAACCAGTCATCATGTGCATCATCTTGCGCATCTGCTCAAACTGCTTCGTCACGCGGTTCACCTCGTCCATGCTCACGCCCGAACCCTTGGAGATGCGCTGCTTGCGGCTCATGTTGATGCACTCAGGATGCTCTCGCTCGTAAGGTGTCATCGAACCAATCATTGCCTCAACCGACTTGAAGGCGTTGTCGTCGATGTCAATGTCCTTGATGGCCTTGCCCACGCCCGGAATCATGCTTGCCAACTCCTTGATGTTACCCATCTTCTTGATTTGCTGAATCTGGCCGAGGAAATCGTTATAGTCGAACTTGTTCTTTGCAATCTTCTTCTGGAGCTTCTTTGCCTCCTCCTCGTCGAACTGCTGCTGTGCACGCTCCACGAGGCTGACGATATCACCCATGCCGAGTATTCGGTCGGCCATACGTTCTGGGTGGAACACGTCGAGAGCCTCCATCTTCTCGCCCGTACCGACAAACTTGATTGGCTTGTCCACAACCGTGCGGATTGAGAGGGCGGCACCGCCTCGTGTGTCACCGTCCAACTTGGTGAGCACAACTCCGTCAATCTCCAGACGCTCGTTGAACGTCTTTGCGGTATTAACGGCGTCCTGACCTGTCATGGCGTCCACAACGAGGAGAGTCTCGTGAGGATTGACTGCAGCCTTAATCTGCTGAATCTGCACCATCAGTTCCTCGTCGATAGACTGACGACCGGCAGTATCGACAATCACCGTGTCGCATCCCTTGGCACGTGCCTCCTGAATGGCGTGCTGTGCCACAGCCACTGGGTCGGTAGCCCCTGGCTCCATATATATAGGTACGTTTACCTGCTCTGCAAGCACACGCAACTGCTCCATGGCTGCCGGACGGAATGTATCGCAGGCAGCGAGGAGAGGATGTCTGTTCTTCTTTGTTTTGAGGAGAAGGGCAAGCTTACCCGACATAGTGGTCTTACCGGCACCGTTGAGACCGGCCATGAGGATGACCGTAGGATGTCCGGTGAGGTTAACATCTGTGGCAGAACCGCCCATGAGGGCAGCCAGTTCGTCGTGAACCACCTTCACCATCAACTGGCCAGGCTTCACGGCAGTAAGCACGTTCATACCCAGCGCCTTCTGCTTCACTGTGTCGGTGAACTGCTTTGCTACCTTGTAGTTTACGTCCGCCTCCAAAAGAGCCTTGCGAACGTCTTTGAGTGTTTCTGCAACGTTTATTTCGGTGATTTTACCTTCACCCTTAAGTATTTTGAACGAGCGTTCCAGTCGTTCCGAAAGATTGTCAAACATCTGTATATGTACTATTTACTAATTATCCGTTATTTAGTTTTCTTTGCCCCCTTGTAGATGAGGAATGCTATGATGGCAACTACGAGCAGTATTGCTGCGATGCCGATGATGTGGCTGTAGTGGCTCACGATGCCGATAAGCTCATTTTTGTCCATTACTGCGTGGAAGGAGTAACCGATGCCAACGAGAATGGAGTTCCAGATTGCTGCGCCGAGGCACGTATAGAGCACAAACGGTGCGAGGTGCATTCGTGCAAGTCCGGCAGGTATTGAAATGAGCTGGCGGATGGCAGGAATCATACGTCCTATGAGCGTTGATACAGCTCCGTGTGAGTCGAAGTAAGTCTCGGCCTCCTTCACCTTGTCCTCGTCGATGAGGCACATGTGCCCTATGCGTGAGTTGGCGAAGGCATACACTATCGTGCGTCCCAGCGTACGCGCCAAAACGTAGTTGATGAGTGCGCCGAGGAGCGCGCCTGTTGTTCCGGCCAATACTATCATCGGACAGCTCATCTCTGATGTCTCCGCAGCCATGTAGGCAGCAGGAATCATTACCACTTCGGAAGGAAAAGGAATGAAACTTGACTCTATGGTCATAAAGAACACTATCCACCAATAGTTTAAGTTTTCAAGTGCGCCGCTAAAGAGCGATGTGATTATTTCTTCCATTTGTTTCTGTTCTCTGTGTAATATAATTCGTTTGCAAGTTTTACTAACGCTTTACTTGCTTGAAGTTAATCCAATTGATAATTTACAATTGAAGTTTTTTTTGTGAATAGAGTAATCTCCGTTCTTAACTTTTCGTTTTTCACTCCGAAGGATAGAGTATCGTCCAGAGTGAAGCGGTAACTCCGTTTTACAACACGAAGTTATCTTCTGTTAACTACTTGCGAAGTGCAAACTTGTGTAATATTTTGCAAAGTTATGGATTTTTGCCGAAAATAGAAAGTGTAATAATTAATAATTGAGGGTTAAAGGTCAAGAATTAAGGTTTATGTGCAGATTGGTGCTTGTTACAAAGCCTTACAAGCCAACGGCGGAAAGTCGCAATCCTTTTTGCTCTCAATCTCCATGACCGCTGTGCTGTCGTCTTTTGAACTGCCCGAAACGTACCCTTGTTTCGTACTTCCTTCGTGGCTGCTTCGGGTTTTCTACGGATGTTTTACGGGTCGGCTACGGGTTTTCTATGGGTTCTATCCGTAGAAACCCGTAGAACATCCGTACCCGACCCGTAGATTATGCGTACATGACCCGTATGAGGGTCGTTGCGGACTCGGAATGTGTTGTCTGCAATGGTTTGATTTCCATTGCAAAGATAACACTTTGTTTGGAATTGACGAAATAAAAGTGAGGATAAAAAACTAAAACTTTATCTTGCGCTCTTCGCCGGAGAAAGAGAAGAAACGTGCTTCGCCGTCGGTAATATAAGGAGTGGCGAAGTTGCCGTCGTTGGCCGAGTACATCTGACCGAGGTACTTGTGGCGGTCGAGGATGGTCTTTTGGACAGCCTCGTTGTTGTCGTCAACAAGTTTGCCGCTTATGCGAATCCATGCTGAGTTGTCCTTCTTCAGGGCGCAAATCTCAAATCGCCCGTCGTTTGCCTTAATCTGTTTGTACACGTCCTTCTTGCGGCCAGTCGTGAGATAGAGTTTGCCGTCCACGACCTCTGCCACGCCGAACGGGCGCACGCGAGGCTGGTTGCCTTCGTTTGTGGCGATGAAGAACACCTGACATTCCTTGAGGAAAGCCGCTACTTCGTTGATGTTTTCTTTAATGTTTGTTTGTGCTTTGAGGGCAGGGGCTGCCAGCATCAGGCATGCTGCCAATAAGAATGTTTTCATATTCGTTGTTTGTTTTGGTTATTGTTCGCCGCAAATATACGACATAATTTTCCAAACTTGCAAATCTGAGTGCGTGTTTTTCGCTTTTTCGTGTCGTGCATTCCTCACGGCGTCTGGAAGAGTAGGGGCTTGGAGGTTCGTTTCTGTCTATTTACGTAGGACTTTT
>JAFSSN010000073.1 GCA_017450985.1 Bacteroidaceae bacterium | reverse complement strand
TAATTAATGTGCTCTTGCCGGGGCGTTGACAAGGCATCAATGTGTCCTGGCTCTGTGCTGTCTTTGTCCTATCTCTTTCTTGTCTTTGTACAATCTCTGCACTATCTCTGTCCTGGCTCTTTCTTGTCTCTGTCATGCCTCTGTTCTATCTCTGTACAGTTTCTGTACTATCTCTGTATTGGCCGCATAAAAGCCATGTACGTTGTGAGGATGGCTGTGATGCTTTGCGAGAAAAGAGTCCGTGCTTTTTTAAAAAGAGTCTGGTGCTATATAGGGATAGTTGCTGTGCTTCGCGAGGATGGCTGCGGTGCGTTGTGAGAAAAGCAGCTGTGCTTTGTTAAAAGGGGTCCGGTGCTATATAGGGATAGTTGCCGTGCTTTACATGAATAGCAGTATAGCGTTGTTGTAAAAGCTTCAGACCTATACGGGGAAGACAGCAATTTATTATGCATGGTATTGTGAAAAGATGTGCAAGCCTTGTTTCGTTGCTTGGCTATGTATATAATAAAATGACGGTACGTCAATGTGAATTTGACGTACCGTCATTTGCTTTGTTATTGCTCTTAACGTTCGTTTAACGGCCGTTGAAGGACGATTGAACGCCGCTTGGACAATTATTAAGCCTTGCTTGCGATAGGCCTTATACGAGCCTTGTTTAAGCCTTTCTCTTGTCTTGTACAAGCCTTGTTTAGGCTTTGCTCTTGTCTTGTACGTGCCTCATACAAGCCTTGCTCTTGTTTTATACGAGCCTTATATAAGTCTCATACAAGTCTTGTCCCAGCTTAATGCTTGTCCAGTTCCTGTCTTATACGAGCCTTACGCCTGCTTTGCCTTGAACGCCATGGCATAAAGCTTCATCTGCTTCAGCATGGCAAGCAGACCGTTGGAACGGGTAGGCGAGAGGTGCTCCTTGAGGCCGATGTCTTCGATGAAGTGAACGTCGGCGTTGAGAATCTCGTCAGGCGTATGGTCTGAGAGAACGCGTATGAGGAGCGTTACAAGCCCCTTTACGATGAGTGCGTCACTCTCTGCCTGGAAGTGTATAAGTCCCTCAGGCGTGAGGTCTGCCTGCAGCCATACGCGGCTCTGACAGCCGTCAATAAGGTTGCTCTCCACCTTGTACTTCTCTGGCAGTGGCTGCTGCTCGCTGCCAAGGTCGATGAGCAGTTGGTATTTGTCCATCCAGTCGTCGTAGTCGGAAAACTCCTCTACAACCTCTTCTTGAATCTCTTCTATTGTCATGATGATGCTATAGTTATTCGTTCCACAGTACTGTAAGCATAGTCTGTCCTACAGTCTTCAGCGTGTTCTTGTTAATGTTCTGTATGTTGTCGTTGACGGTGTGCCATGTCTCAGGGAAGCCTATTCCCTCGTTGTCGGCACCGATGATGTCGATACATGGTATGCCGCCGAGGTTCACCTGTACGTGGTCGTCGGTAATGTAGCCGCACTCCTCGTTGTTGAAGTAGTTGCTGTAGCCCAATGAGTGGGCAATGCTCCATACCTTATCTACCAGCGTTGGGGCATATTGCATGCTGTAACGCTCCTTGTAGAAGACAGTGTTGTTGCCTCCCACCATGTCGAGGTTAATGCCGTAGCGAGCCGTGTAGCCCTCGATGTGGCGCGTTCCTGCCCAGTATTGTGAGCCGAGGCACCATGTGCTGGCGTTAGACTCGTCGTTGTCGTGGTTAGCATCGAACTCCGGTGTGCCGCAGTCCTCGGCGTCCCAGCAGATGAAGTCAACGCCTATGCCCTTGCGTCGCAGCATGGCAGAGTCGCCCTTCTCGTTCATGTCGGCCTGCAGTATGCGCGCCATCTCAAGCATGATGCCTATGCTGCTGCCTCCGTCGTTGGCTCCGTCGATAGGCGTGTGGTACTTAGTCTCGTCCTCGTCGTGGTCAGCCCACGGACGGCTGTCCCAGTGGCCAGAGATGATGATGCGTATGTCAGCGTCGGGGTTGACGCTTGCCACGATGTTGCGCATCTTCACAGGCGTGCCGTCGTAGAGCTTAGAGTCAGCATACTGGTTGTACACCTTTGCCCCCATGCGCGTGAAGGTGTTGGCAATGTAGTCGCCACAGCTGTCGTGAGCGGCAGAGTTCATCACCCTCGGGCCGAAGCTGCACTGCTTAGCTACGTATTCGTATGCGCTGTCGGCGCAGAACGACGGTGCCTCGCACAGCTCGTCCTTTGTACTCTGTGAGTCGTTGCCGTTGCCTTTACATCCCATTACGGCGAGCAGGCCGATAAGATAGATTACCTTTTTCATGTTACGCATTGTTTGATTGTTTGCTTGCTCTCCACATCAGCCATGAGCCGAGAAGAACAAAAGGAATACTGAGCAACTGTCCCATGTCGAACAGCATACCCTGCTCAAATGACACCTGCTCCTTCTTGATGAACTCCACGAAGAAGCGGAACAGGAATATCGTCGTGATGCAGAAGCCGAAGTAGAAGCCGTTGCCCGGCTTGAAGGTGGCAGTAGTGTTGCTCTTAGCCTTGAAGATAGCCAGCTGCACCAGGAAGATGATGAAGTAGGCTATTGCCTCGTAGAGCTGTGCAGGGTGGCGTGGCACCAGCATGCCGTCAACCATGGCGTCGTTGGTGTGGAAGATGAAAGCCCAAGGCACGTCTGTCACGTTGCCCACAATCTCAGAGTTCATGAGGTTGCCTATGCGGATGAAGCCCGCCGTGACAGGCACGGCTATAGCCACATTATCGATGACGTGCAGCATAGGCATCTTCACCTTTCGTGCATAGAGAATCATCGCTATGATGACACCGATAGTGCCTCCGTGGCTTGCCAGTCCCTCGTAGCCCCTGTACACCCAGCCTGTGCCGTTGTAGCGTATAGGCAGGAACATCTCGATGATGCCCCTTCCGCTTGTGAGGAAGTGAGTAGGCTCATAGAAGATACAGTGGCCGAGACGCGCACCGAGTATTATACCTATGAAACAATAGAAGAAGAGAGGCTCAAACTTCTCGTCTTCTATCTTCTGCTGCCTGTATATCTTAAGGACTATGATGTATGCCAGTACCAGTCCGATGGACCAGCAGGCAGAATACCATCTTATGATGAAAGAGCCGATGGAGACAGGGCCTAACGACGGCGTCCAGTCTATGAACAATGATATCATGTTTATGGTAGTGATTGTTAAAGTGGTAATGTGTAATTAGAGTTTCACAAGTAGTTAACGGAAGTGTCCTGAGGAGTGAAGAGTGAAGAATGAAGAGTGAAGAATGAAGAATGAAGAGTGAAGAATGAAAGTTACCAAAGATGGCTGCCCGTGGTTCGCAATCTTAATTACTTCCCTGCGGTCAGTGAGATTGCTTCGCTAAGTTCTTAATTCTTTAATCTTAATTCTTAAAGCTTAATTACTAAGTTCTTAATTCTCAATACTCAAATCTTAATTCAGCCAATCTCCCTTTTACTCCAAGTAAGTAAGGCGTTAGTGAAACTTGCGAAAGTTGAATATGTAATGAATGTAGTAAACGAGTGGCAGACACGTCGCCGCCACCCGTTTCCTTAACCTCTTCTTTATACGTTGAATCTAAAGTGCATGATGTCGCCATCCTGTACCACATATTCCTTGCCTTCCACACCGAGCTTACCAGCCTCGCGCACAGCAGCCTCACTGCCATACTTGATGTAGTCGTCGTACTTGATGACCTCGGCACGGATAAAGCCCTTCTCGAAGTCGGTGTGAATCACTCCGGCACACTGAGGAGCCTTCCAGCCCTTGCGGAACGTCCAAGCCTTAACCTCCATCTCGCCTGCGGTGATGAACGTTTGCAGGTTGAGCAGAGAATAGATAGCCTTGATGAGTCGGTTGCATCCGCTCTCCTCGAGTCCCATGTCCTCAAGGAACATCTGCTTCTCCTCGTAGCTCTCCAGCTCGGCGATGTCAGCCTCAGTCTGAGCAGAGATGACGATAAGCTCGGCATCCTCGCCCTTGATAGCCTCGCGCACCTTCTCCACGTACTCGTTGCCGTCCTTTGCACTCTTGTCGTCCACGTTGCAGACGTAGAGCACAGGCTTGGTAGTGAGCAGGAACATATTCTTCGAAGCAGCAATCTCCTCGTCGTTGTCCAACTCCACGGTGCGTGCGCTCTTGCCGCCGAGCAGAGCCTCCTTGTACTTGAGCAGCACGTTGTACTCCACCTTCGCGTCCTTGTCGTGGCCCACGTTGGCAAGCTTCTCAGTCTTCTTGATTCGAGCCTCCACCGTCTCAAGGTCCTTGAGCTGAAGCTCAGTGTCGATAATCTCCTTGTCGCGCACAGGATCGACAGAGCCGTCAACATGCACGATGTTGCCGTTGTCGAAGCAGCGGAGAACGTGAATTATAGCGTCGCACTCACGTATGTTGCCGAGGAACTGGTTGCCCAGACCCTCGCCCTTGCTTGCACCTTTCACAAGTCCTGCGATGTCCACGATGTCGCAGACAGCAGGCACGATGCGTCCTGGGTGAACAAGCTCGGCAAGCTTAGTGAGTCGCTCGTCTGGAACGCTCACCTGACCGAGCTGTGCGTCGATTGTACAGAAAGGAAAGTTGGCTGCCTGTGCCTTGGCACTTGACAGACAGTTGAAAAGAGTGGACTTACCCACGTTTGGTAATCCTACGATACCAGCTTTTAATGCCATATTTATCAGACCCTCTCCCCAGCCCTCCCCCTCTATGGGGAGGGAGGCCGTCAGGGTCATGACGGTTTCATTGTTATGCTCTCAGAGCAAATTATATTTAGTGACTACCCTCTCTCTTCATTTTTACTCCCCTCCCCATAGAGGGGGTGGGGAAGAGGGCTTTTTTCTATTATAAAGTTTCGCAAGTAGTTAACTGGAGCGTCCTGCAGAATGAAGAATGCAGAATGAAGAGTGAAGAATGAAAGTTACCAAAGGTGACTGCCCGTGGTACGCAATCTTAATTCTTAAATCTTAATTCTCAATTCACATCATTCGTCCTTTTACTCCATGGAGCGTAGCGAAATTAACTTCGCTTAACTCCCCTTTACCTCCAAGCAAGTAAAGCGTTAGCTATACTTGCGAAGGTTGAGCTTTATTCCTGCAGCACGCCGGACTACCGTCCGTTTAGCACACCTGACTTCCGCCCTTCACAGGATGCTCGACGGTAGTCACGGCAATAGAACCGTCCCAGTTCTCGGCAGAGAGAATCATACCCTCGCTCACAAGGCCGTTCTTGAACTCGCGTGGTGCAAGGTTGGCGATGAAGAGCACCTGCTTGCCCACGAGCTGCTCTGGCTCATACCACTGGCTTATGCCGCTCACGATGGTGCGTCCCTTTGGAGTGCCGTCGTCAAGCTTAAACTTGAGCAGCTTCTTCATCTTAGGCACGCGCTCACACTCGAGGACTGTAGCCACGCGGATGTCGAGCTTAGTGAAGTCGTCGAACGAAACAGTCTCCTTCACAGGGGCAGTCTCAGCATTAGCCTCTGCGTTAGCCTTGACCGTGGCAGCAAGCTTGTCCATCTGGAACTTAATAACGTCGTCCTCAATCTTTGAGAACAACAGCTCAGGCTTGTTCAGCTGCTTGCCGGCAGGCAGGATGTTAGTGTTGCCAAGGTCCTCCCAGTTCACGTCAGGCATGTTAATCATCTCGCGCAACTTCTTGCTTGAGAATGGCAGGAACGGCTCGAAGGCAATGGCAAGGTTGGCTGTGAGCTGAAGTGAGATGTTGATGACAGTCTTCACACGCTCAGGGTCAGTCTTGATAACCTTCCAAGGCTCCTCGTCGGCAATGTACTTGTTACCGATACGCGCAAGGTTCATAGCCTCCTTCTGCGCCTCACGGAACTTAAATGCCTCGATGAGTGCCTCCACCTTAGACTTCACGCTCACGAACTCGTCGAGCGTAGCCTTGTCAGTATCATTCAGTTCGCCGCACTCAGGCACGATGCCGTTGTAGTACTTCTGAGTGAGCTGGAGCGCACGGTTCACGAAGTTGCCATACACAGCCACAAGCTCGTTGTTGCAGCGTGCCTGGAAGTCAGCCCACGTAAAGTCGTTGTCCTTAGTCTCAGGAGCGTTGGCAGTGAGCACGTAGCGCAACTCGTCCTGACGGTTAGGAAGCTCCTCCAGATATTCGTTAAGCCATACGGCATAGTTTCTTGAAGTAGAAATCTTATTGCCCTCAAGGTTCAGGAACTCATTTGAAGGCACGTTGTCAGGCAGGATATAGTCGCCGTGAGCCTTCAGCATAGTAGGGAACACGATACAGTGGAACACGATGTTATCCTTACCGATGAAGTGGACGAGACGTGTCTCAGGGTCCTTCCACCACTTCTCCCATGAGCCGTACTTCTCAGGGTTGGCATCACACACCTCCTTAGTGTTGGAGATGTAGCCGATAGGAGCGTCAAACCAAACGTAGAGCACCTTGCCCTCGGCACCCTCCACTGGTACAGGAATACCCCAGTCGAGGTCGCGAGTCACGGCACGTGGCTTCAAGCCTCCGTCGAGCCATGACTTGCACTGGCCATACACGTTGCTGCGCCACTCTGTGTGATCCTTCAGAATCCAGTCTTCCAACCATCCCTGATACTTGTCCAAAGGCAGATACCAGTGCTTGGTAGCCTTCTTCACGAGCGGATTGCCGTTGAGAGCATTCACAGGGTTGATAAGCTCGTCTGGAGAGAGCGTAGCACCGCACTTCTCACACTGGTCGCCGTAAGCACCCTCAGCGTGGCATCGAGGACACTCGCCCTTGATGTTGCGGTCAGTAAGGAACTGCTTAGTCTCCTCGTCGTAGAACTGCTCCGTAGTTTGCTCAATGAACTTACCGTCGTCATAGAGCTTCTTGAAAAAGTCAGACGCAAACTTATGGTGAATGTCAGAAGTTGTGCGGCTGTAAACGTCGAAAGAAATACCGAAGTCCTCGAAAGACTTCTTGATGATGTTATGATAACGGTCAACAACGTCCTGCACCGTGCATCCTTCCTTCTTGGCACGGATAGTTACAGGCACTCCGTGTTCGTCCGAACCTCCCACGAAGAGTACGTCTCTGCCCTTCAGACGGAGATAGCGTACATAGATGTCAGCAGGCACATACACGCCTGCAAGGTGGCCGATGTGTACCGGACCGTTGGCGTATGGAAGTGCAGACGTAACGGTTGTTCTCTTAAAATTCTTTTGTTCCATCCTTGTATTTTAGTTTTTATATTTTGCTGCAAAGGTAATAAAATTCTATGTGTTGAGCAAAGTTATATAGTTTTGATTGTTACGCTTTTTACATTAAGGGCACAAAAACGATGTCATTACGCAAAAATGTTTACCTTTGTCGCGCTTAATCAATTTACAAATATGAACAGAACATTTACATTTGCTTTAGCAGTTCTCATGCTGCTTGCCATGCCGTTCAGCCTCATGGCGCAGAAGAACGGTGAGCTATGGCTCGACACCGAGGGCACACACATCAATGCCCACGGAGGTAACATCATCAAGTATGGCGACAAGTTCTACTGGTACGGTGAGAACCGCCCCTACCGAGGATTCACTACCGAGGTGGGCGTGAGCGTATATTCAAGCACCGACTTGCGCACATGGACCAACGAGGGCGTGGCGCTTGCCGTGTCCGACATCAAGGGACACGACATCGAGCGGGGATGTATAATGGAGCGACCTAAGGTGCTCTACAACGCTAAGACAAAGAAGTTTGTCATGCTCTTCCACCTCGAACTCAAGGGACGCGGCTACGAGGCTGCACGCGTGGCATTTGCCGAGAGCGACACACCCGTCGGCCCTTTCCGCTACATACGTTCCACACGCGTTAATGCCGGCAAGTGGCCTTTCGACATGAACAAGGCTCAGCGCAAGGCTGCACAGAAGACCGACGCGGCAGCATGGAAGGACTGGTGGACGCCGGAGTGGCGCGCCGAGACCGAGAAGGGCATGTACCTGTGGCGCGACTTCAATGGCGGACAGATGAGCCGCGACATGACTGTATATATTGACGACGACGGCAAGGCGTATCACATCACGTCGTCACAGGAGAACCTCACGCTCCTCGTGTCTGAACTCACCGACGACTATCTCGACTTCACGGGCAAGTACAACATGGTGGCTCCGGGCGGTCAGAACGAGGCACCTACCATCCTCAAGCACGACGGCACCTACTGGCTCATCTGTTCAGGCTGTACAGGCTGGGCACCTAACAGGGCGCGTATGTTCTCAAGCCGCAGCATCTGGGGACCGTGGAAGCAACACGAATCACCGTTCACGGGTGCCAATGCCACATACCGTAACTTCCCTGCCGACAAGACCTTCGGCGGTCAGGGCACATACATCTTAGACCTTCAGTCTCTTGGCAAGGAGTCTCTCTCTGCCAGCCAGTACCTCTTCATGGCTGACATCTGGAACCCAGAGCACCTCAGTCAGTCTCTCCACATCTGGCTCCCTATTCAGTTCACCGCAGACGGTACTCCGAGAATAGAATGGAGAGAGACGATTGGAAAGAAGTAATAGACTCAACTTTCGCAAGTATCGCTAACGCTTTACTTGCTTGGAGTAAAGGGGGAGTTAAGCGTAGTTAATTCCGCTACGCTCCATGGAGTAAAAAGACGAATGACTAATCAACTTTCGCAAGTATCGCTAACGCTTTACTTGTTTGGAGTAAAAAAGGAGTTATCGGGAGATATCGGGAGTAAAGAGACGAATGTCTGTTTACGGAT
>JAFSSN010000072.1 GCA_017450985.1 Bacteroidaceae bacterium | reverse complement strand
GTCGAGGCTGCCAACTACATCGGCGAGGGTCTCCAGTCATTCTGTATCCCTGGCTCTGTTGCCGACGACCGTAAGGTAGGTATCGGCCACGGCGAGCTCGCTGCACGTCTTCTCGAGCCAGAGACTAAGTGCTTCGCATTCCTCGCAGGTCACGAGTCATTCGCTGCTGCAGAAGGTGCTATCAAGATTGCACAGATGGCTAACAAGTCAAGACCAGCTGACAAGCCACTCCGTTGTATCCTCAATGGTCTCGGTAAGGACGCTGCCATGATTATCTCACGTATCAACGGCTTCACATATGTAAAGACTCAGTTCGACTACTTTACAGGCGAGCTCAAGATCGTAGATAAGAAGGCTTACTCTAACGGCCCACGCGCTGCCGTTAACTGCTACGGAGCAGACGATGTACGCGAAGGTGTTGCTATCCTCTGGCACGAGGACGTAGATGTATCTATCACAGGTAACTCTACAAACCCAACTCGTTTCCAGCACCCAGTAGCAGGTACATACAAGAAGGAGCGCACACGCGCTGGCAAGCCATACTTCTCAGTTGCATCAGATGGTGGTACAGGTCGTACACTTCACCCTGACAACATGGCTGCAGGTCCAGCTTCTTACGGTATGACAGATACACTCGGACGTATGCACTCTGACGCTCAGTTCGCTGGTTCTTCATCAGTACCTGCACACGTAGAGATGATGGGATTCCTCGGTATCGGTAACAACCCAATGGTTGGATGCTCTGTAGCATGTGCCGTTAACGTTGACCTCGCTCTCAACAAGAAATAATTTATTATTCCACAATAATAAAATTATGGTTTCATCTTCCACAGGTCACGTACCTGTGGAAGATTTTTTTAAGAGCAAAAGACCACCGAAGGCGGAGTGAAGAGTGAAAAATGGCCTACGGTGGGAGTGAAGAGTTTGAAGTGAAGAATGAAGAATGAAAGTTACTCTGCTCATCAAATCTTAATTATTAATTAATCATCCTTCTCTTTACTCCTTTTTACTCCCGATAACTCCACTTAACTCCACAAAACTTAATTATTAATTATTTTCCCATGTACCAAACAGAATTTACACTTACCTCACGCAGCAGAGGATGCCACCTCATAACAATTGAGATACTAAAGCACCTACCCCAGCCACTACCACAGGTAGCCATGCTCAACCTCTTTGTCAAGCACACATCGTGTGCACTGTCCATAAACGAAAATGCCGATCCCGACGTAAGGAGCGACATGGAAAAGATTCTCAACCACATGGTACGCGAGAACGAACCGTACTACGACCATGTGCTTGAGGGGCTCGACGACATGCCCGCGCACGCCAAGTGCAGCCTCTTCGGAGTAAGCATCAACATACCCATCACCTCCGGCCGTCTCAACCTCGGCATATGGCAAGGCATCTACCTCTGCGAATTCCGCGACTACGGAGGACCAAGAAAAATCATGGCAACTGTTATGGAGTAATGGATAACTAATAATTAATACGAGCCAAGGACAATATAATAACGAAACAAGCGGTATGAGATGTTCTCATACCGCTTGTTTTGTTTCTTTGGAAGTTAGAGAGTAGCTTGCCGCGAATGAAGAATCAGAATTACTTGGTAGCGAGTTGGAAACGACGCCTACGGAAAAGGCATAACTACCAATTTAAAAACCACTCCGTTTACGTTTTGGAAAACAGAGTGACTTTCATTCTTCACTCTTTTCTTTTTAGGAGTAAAAAGGAGTTATCGGAAATATCGGGAGTAAAGAAACGTGTGATGAATTATGAATTAAGAATTAAGATTTGGCATACGGAGTTACTTTCATTCTTCACTTCGCCTCCGGCGACTCTTCATTCTTCACTTTTCATTACGCCTCCCACGGTTTCCTCCACAACACTTTTCACGCCTTCTACAACACCTTTGAGTTGATTAGCCACGTTACCAAGTTTGTTGGCCACATTGGTAGCAACACCCTTGGCAAAGTAAGCCACGCATTTGCCCTTGAGCTCACCTATCTCGCGATACTCCTCGGCCGTGTATTCGTACTTACCCATACGGCTGTCTATCTTATCGTACTTCGCCTTCACTTCCTTCCACTCCTCCACGGTGTATGTAGAGCCGTTACGCTGGATGTCTTCGGACAGAGAACGGAGGTCGCTTATCGCTGTCGTCTTTGTGGAACATGATGCCAGGAAGAGACCAAGGGTCATGATGCCCAGCAGATTCTTGATTTTTAGCATAATGAATTGAAAATTAAAAGTTAAAATTTTGGAGGAGTAAAGAGGAGTAAGAAGGAGATATCTGGAGTAAAGAGACGAGTGTCTGTTTACAGATATGGATTCTTCATTTTCCCCTACTCCGCCGCAGGCCATTCTTCATTCTTTTCCCCCTCTTCATTCTTCACTTTTCACTCTTCACTTCGCCTCTGGCGGCTCTTCACTCCGCCATCGGCAGCTTACCACCTTATAGGTTCTTTTCCCTTCTTCACCAGATACTCGTTTGTGAGCGAGAAATGGTGATTACCGAAAAATCCGCGGTAGGCAGAGAGAGGCGACGGATGCGCGCTACGGAGAATGTAGTGGCGCGACGAGTCGATGAGCTTCGCCTTGCTCTGTGCATAACTTCCCCAGAGTATGAATACGATGCCGTCGCGCTTGGCACTCAACGTCTGTATCACGGCATCGGTAAACTCTT
Organism: Bacteroidaceae bacterium; assembly: GCA_017450985.1. Taxonomy (GTDB): domain Bacteria; phylum Bacteroidota; class Bacteroidia; order Bacteroidales; family Bacteroidaceae; genus Minthosoma. Next base: position 16,492 of record JAFSSN010000072.1, on the reverse strand, counting down.
CCCAGCCGTGGCGCTGGTGGCTACCTGCGGCATGCTCGCGCACGGTCAAAGTGGCGTTGAGCAACAGTACGCCCTGCTCCGCCCATCGCGTGAGGTTGCCAGACGAAGGTATGGCGGCACCCGTGTCGGACTGAATCTCCTTGAAGATGTTGCTGAGCGACGGCGGAAACGGAACTCCGTCGTTGACGGAGAAGCACAATCCGTGAGCCTGCCCGGGTTCGTGGTAAGGGTCCTGCCCGATGAGCACGACCTTGACCTTCGGGAACGGGCATAAGTTGAAAGCGTTGAAGATGAGACTGCCCGGAGGATATACCTTGTGGCAGGAGTACTCCGACCGCACGAAGCTGATGAGCTGCGTGAAATACGGTTTGTTGAACTCCGTCTGCAATTCCTTGCGCCAACTCTCCTCTATATTTACGTTGGTCATAGGCGTGGGGTATGTGTGTTATGCTTCAACGATGCCAGCCTCGACCCATGTCTTGATGAGGTTCTCGGAGTCGGCAAGAGCGGTAGCCTCGTCCACCTCATACTCGTCGGTAAGCACCTTGGCTGCGTCCTGCGCCGTGAATGTCTTGCCCTCCATGGCTTTCCATACTAGTGCGGCTGACTCGTTGAGGGTTATGACCTTTGAGAAGTTGATATTCTGTGTTCCGTGCGAGATGATGATATTCTCGTCACATACGGTAAGTAATTCAAATCCGTCTTTGATTTTCATATTGTTATTGTTTTTGGGTTTATTATTTCTTTTGTTTTTGGAGTAAAGTGGAGTAAATATGGAAGATAGACGGAGTAAAAGGTATGAATGAGGATTGAGAATTGGTGCGGCAATGAAAACGCCGCTTACGAGAAAGCTACCATTCTCTATTTTCAATTGCAAAGTCCTTCTCCGCGCTTCGTATTAATTATCCATTATTAATTACCAATCACTTTCCTCTTAATCTTTTGAGCCTTCTTTTTACTCCTTCCGGTATCCTTCTGCGTATGAATCCCGGCAGTTGATGGAACCACAAGAGTCGGTAGATGGCAAGTAGGTGCGAACGCGCAGGCAGCAGGCGTACCCACCACCACGAATATATGTGCCACGCGCGTGAGGTGGCAAGCGTGTAGGTATGTCCCTTACGCACCACGGCGTCGAGCATGGCACGCACATCCTCGCGTCGGCACACCTCGGTACCGTAGATATTACCATCACCTCGCAGACGCAGACGCGTGTCGCCAGCGGCATCTACCCTATGGCACACGTAATGTCCCGGTGTAATCTCGGCAAGCACCACGTCGCCAACACGAACTGGACGCGTCACGGGACCGAACACCAGTTCGTCGCGGTTGTGCTCCACAAACGGCCGCATGCTATATCCCCTTGCACGTATAGTGACCTGATGTCCCACGGCTATGAGCTTGAGCAGCTCAGGGATGAACAACTCGTTCTGCATAAAGGCTACGCCCTTTTCTTCTTCGTTCCTCATCGTTTGTACGTTTTTACGGTTGTGCGGTTGAAATACGGTTGGACGGTTGTGCGTTTTGACGGTTTAACTGTCGCTTCGCTTATAGGTTTTACGGTCGAAATTCGACGGTAAGATGTGGTAAGATATGGTTGGATATGGTTGATGTTGGTAACACCTCACAACCTTAAAACCGTATAACCTTCCTAACAACCGTATAACCTTAAAACCGTATAACCGTATAACCGTATAACCATCCTAACAACCGTATAACTTTATAACCGCTCCTTGCAACACATTTCAGACGACATACGTGCGGCAGCCTCGTCGGGCAGACACTCCATGAGGTAGTTAGGCACTTTCTCGATGAGCTTTGCCACGGTAGAGCAGATGCTCTTGTACTTCTTTGAGTCCCACTTCATGACGGAGCATGAAGGAAGTATAGATGCAAAGGCGTCGAGGGTTGACTCACGCGTAATCTTGTTGTATGGTGCCTGGCGCAACTGGATGAAAGCTCCTACGGGTGCTTCCACGTCACGGTAGCAAGGTGTCTTGCCGCTCCAAGGCGAACCATATACACGTGCCACTCCGTCAGCCGTGATGCGTACCACAGGATTATCATCGTTCATGAGGTCGGTACCCTCGATGTATGTGAGCCACAAACGCGTATGGGTACTCTTTCCCGTTCCGCTCTCGCCCAGACACATGTATCCGCGTCCGTCCTTGCGTACCACAGACGAGTGCATGAGCACGGTGTCGTGAGGTGCTGACGCAAATGCAAACATGAGCATCAGGGCGTTGTTGAGTCCGAAGTTGCGCATACGTGCATCGCCGTTGAGAGCTACCGAGCCGTTGCTGAAATCCTCGGAAGCCTCGAGCAGCGCACAATGGTCGCCCAGCTCGTTGCTGATGAGCACCTGATATGTGCCGTCAGCCTTCTGGTACACTCCGTGGTTGCATCCTCCGCAGTCGAACTGTCCGATCTCGTCGCCCTTGTCGGCAGGTCGGAAATTGTCATCTACGATAAGCTGAAAGAGCAACTTCTCGCCCTCGGCAGGAGCATCCTTGAGGAATGGTTCGCTCGAGGCAATCACCTCCTTTGTATTATGGTCATCTGCGAAGGTTATGCTGTATGTGAACCCCGCAACTTTGTAATAGTATGTCTGCATATTATATGTTTTGGTTTTATCTTTTTTAATAGCGGCGATGGAAACGCCTGCGGCGGAATGAAGAGCGAAGAATGAAAGTTACTTGGGCAACGACAAAAATGCCGCTTACGAGAAAGTAACCATTCTCAATTATCAATTGCCCCGCCCTTCCGCGGTTCGTATTAATTATTAATTATCAATTAATCAATTACTCCATTTTCCATCCCAACGCCTCGTATGCCTCAATTACCATCGTACCTGGCAAAGACTCTTCGAGCGAAGGCGGTAGCGACATGGCCACTCCGCAGCTGTTGTCGTAGATAGGATACGTAGGAATAAGCTCGGCAGAGTAAACGTACGGAGCAAGGCAATAAGCACCGATGGCGGCATCGGCAGCAACCGTCCATTCCAAATACTCGTCGTCGGTAAGCACGGCACGCATCAGGCTCTTGATGTCGTAGAACGTGATGTTGTAGTTCCACGTAACAGGCATGACCGACTTGGGCAGTTCCAGGTAGCGCGTCACGCCCGTCTTGCTTGCCGTGTTCCACTCGCTCTGGTGTACCTGGAACATACGTCGAGTTACGCTGTACAGATTGTCGAGTTCGCTCGTCTTGATGTCCGAGAACACCACTCCGCAGTCATGATAGTCGCTACGCCAGTCGATGTACTCGTCGTGGTAGATTTGTATGACCTTCGCGTAGTCGGCAGGTCTCTCAAAGAGCAGCGGCAGGATGTCGTCGTAAGGCGCTCCGTTGCTCGGTGTCTCGGCAGGCGTGGCTATGATGTGGTCGGCACACTTGCGTAAAGCGTATGCAACTTCCACACTTTGCATGTAGCAGGCGTCGAACATGATGAAGTCGAGGTGTGGGAACGTGGCGAGCACATCGGCCAAGTCGGCTATGCTCATCTGCGAATACGTGCCCTTGCCGTCGTTATCCACCCCGAAGCTACGTCGCACCCCCGCTCTTGCAGCCGCCTCGCTGGTTGTAAACGTAGTAGGAAGCCATCCCGTGCCGTGGGAGCACATCACCAGTCCGTAGGAGTCGGACAGGTAGTTGGAGCGTATGTATTGCATCACGGTACGCAGTCCGTCCTTAGAGCATGAATTCAACTCCTCGGGAAACTCATAGTCGGGTGCGAGCAAATCGAAGTCTGTATATTGCGTAGTATTGTCAACGGTGTAGATTCTCGGCTTTTCGTAGTCATCAATAAAGATTACGATCCTACAGCTGTCGTCGAGTCGTCTTGCCCCCTCGAGCATTTCGTTAATATCCTTCGTCAAGCTTTCTCTCAGGTTGTTCTCGGCGGCAATATACACCACCACCGTGTGCTTGGCTTTCGTCATCTTAGGCACATTCGCATCATCGTCCTTGCAACCCGTAAGGAGAGTTGCAAAGGCTATCAGGCCAAGAACAAAGTGATGAAATCGAGTCATAAGTTTATTATTATGAAGTAATTTTTACTTGAGCGGAAATAAAAACTCCGCTAACGGGAAAGATACTCAGATGTTTCTTTTCTCTTAGGAAAACGAAAGAAAACGCCATTTACGGAAAAGGTACTTCGAGATTCGTTTTCCCTTTGGACGATGAAAGAAACGCAGCTTACGGAAAAGGCACTCCGAGGTTTCCTTTTCTCTTGGACGAAGATGAAAAGGCACTCCGAGAATTGTATTAATTATTAATTAACCACTTCCTCCCCGTTTACCTGTCCAGCGGATGTGTGAACATAAATTCGTCGTTCTTGATGGTAACGACAGAAGTATTGTCCATGTTGAGGTAACGCTTCCTCATCTTGGCAAGCCTCTTCTGCATCGTAGAACGTTTCTTGCCGTAGAACACGCATGACGTCTGTAGCTTCAGTCCCTTCTTGCCCTCGAGGTATTCCTTCATTTGAAGGCTGAACTCGTAGCGGAAAGGCAGGAACTTAGTCTTCTTCTCAAGCGCAATACTGTCAACGAGACATACGTCTGTAAGGTAAGCCACCGTGTCGCCAAAAGCCTGTGAGAAGCCAAACAAATATACCTTGCCGGCTGTCTTGCCCGTAGCACTCAGGGCTTTTTGCGCCGCATTTCTGCGCGCACCTCTGTCTGCCTCGCCTCTTGCGCGTCTGTTCTCCATTCGTGGTCCCTTCGCTCCGCCTTCGGAAGGACGTCCTGCACCTGCCTGTGCACACGCCGACGTGAGCAAACCGAAGAAGAGTGATATGCTAATCAAAAGTTTACAAATCATAAACAATGTTATTTTTTATTAAAAAACAAGTTTGGTATTTAAAACACGAAACGGGGGATATGTCATCCCCCGAGTTAGTCTCTTATGCTTATCCAAGATAAGACTTCAACAGCTTGCTTCGAGAGTTTGCCCTAAGTCTTCGGATAGCCTTCTCCTTGATTTGACGCACTCTCTCGCGTGTCAAGTTGAAGCGGTCTCCAATCTCTTCGAGTGTCTTTTCCTGCTCGCCGATACCGAAGAACATCTTGATGATTTCCTTTTCCCTTTCGGTGAGCGTGTCAAGAGCACGGTCGATTTCCTTTGCAAGCGACTCGTTGACGAGTGTACGGTCAGCCATTGGTGAGTCATCGTTGACGAGCACGTCGAGCAAACTGTTGTCCTCGCCCTCAACGAATGGTGCATCTACAGAGATGTGGCGACCAGACACTTTCATCGTGTCTGCAACCTTGTCAACTGGAAGTGCGAGTTCGTCGGCCAACTCCTCTGGCGAAGGACGGCGCTCGTTTTCCTGTTCGAACTTAGAGAACGCTTTACTGATTTTGTTGAGAGAGCCTACCTGATTCAGCGGAAGACGTACGATACGTGACTGCTCAGCCAAAGCCTGAAGTATTGACTGGCGAATCCACCATACGGCATAACTGATGAACTTGAATCCTCGTGTCTCATCGAATTTCTCGGCTGCCTTGATAAGGCCTAAATTACCCTCGTTGATAAGGTCTGGAAGACTTAATCCCTGATTCTGATACTGTTTTGCCACAGAAACGACGAAACGTAGATTGGCTCTTGTCAGTTTCTCCAATGCACGGCGACCCTCAGGACCACCCTTTCGGATTTTTCCCGCAAGTTCAACCTCTTCTTCTACTGTAATCAAATCCTCACGACCGATCTCTTGCAGATACTTGTCAAGTGACGCACTTTCACGGTTCGTGATACTCTTGGTAATCTTTAATTGTCTCATACTTTTTATAAAAAGCGCATATATCAGCGTGCAAAGTTACAAATTATTTCATACAACATATCAATTATAGATGAAAATTTTGAATCTCACGATGTATTTTTTTGGATATTAAATCATATTTTCATTATTTTTGCAAAAAAATTACTCAAAAAATATAAAATCATTCTATATAAATGTCACCACTTGCAGAAAGATTGCGTCCGCAGACGCTCGACGACTACATTGGACAGAAGCATCTCGTGGGTGAAGGCGCGGTAATTCGCAGGATGATTGAGCAGAAGAGAATAAGCTCGTTCATCCTGTGGGGACCTCCTGGCGTGGGAAAGACCACACTTGCCAACATCATAGCCAAGACACTCAACGTGCCTTTCTTCACTCTCAGCGCCGTGACGTCGGGAGTCAAGGATGTGCGCGAGGTTATCGAAAAGGCCAAGGCATCGCGTTTCTTCGGACAAAACGCCGACGGAGGAAACGGTTCCCCCATCCTTTTCATCGATGAAATCCACCGATTCAGCAAGTCGCAACAGGACTCGCTGCTCGGAGCCGTAGAGCAAGGTACGGTGACGCTCATAGGAGCCACGACCGAGAATCCATCGTTCGAAGTCATACGACCGCTATTGAGCCGATGTCAGGTGTATGTGCTCAAGTCGCTCGAAAAGGACGACCTCATGCAGCTCATTCACCATGCCATGAAAAAGGACATCTTCCTGCGCGAAAAAAACATCGATTTGAAGGAGACCGATGCCATGATGAGATACAGCGGAGGTGATGCGCGCAAGCTGCTCAACATACTTGAACTTGTGGTTGAATCGCAGCAAGGCAACGACATAACAATCACGGACTCATGCGTAACAGAAACACTGCAGCAGAATCCGCTTGCCTACGACAAGGACGGCGAGATGCACTACGACATCATCTCGGCATTTATAAAGAGCATCAGAGGTAGCGCACCCGACGCGGCAATATATTATCTTGCACGAATGATAGAGGGCGGCGAAGACCCAATTTTCATTGCCCGCAGACTAGTTATTTCGGCATCGGAGGACATCGGTCTTGCAAACCCAAACGCCATGCTTTTAGCAAATGCGTGCTTCGACGCCGTGAGCAAGATTGGTATGCCCGAAGGACGCATACCGCTGGCCGAAGCCACCGTATATCTTGCCACGAGTCCTAAGAGCAATTCGGCATATAACGCCATCAACAGCGCACTACAATACGTACGTCAGTCGGGCAACCTGCCTGTTCCTTTACATCTGCGTAATGCGCCTACCAAGCTCATGGAACAGCTCGGATATGCCAAGGACTACAAGTATGCCCACGACTACGAGGGGCACTTCGTGAAGCAGCAGTTTCTGCCCGACGGAGCCGAGGGACAACGTTTCTGGTATGCGCAGGACAATCCGGCTGAAGCAAAACTCAAGGAACGTATGGAACGGCTGTGGAACGGAGGCAATTGACAATAACTCAACTTTCGCAAGTATCGCTAACGCTTTACTTGCTTGGAGTAAAAGGAGTTAAGCGGAGTTAATTCCGCTACGCTCCATGGAGTAAAACGGATGTTTGATTGTTTACGGATGCGTTTTAAGCGAAAGAGTATCGTCCTGAGCGAAGCGGTTACTCCTTTTTACTTCACGAAGTTAACTCCAGTTTACTACTTGCGAAACTTCAGTTTATAATTAATTAAGATTTAAGAGTTAAGAATTAAGATTTCAAAACTCAAAATGGCATTTGTCATCAAGAAAGTAAAGAATTAAGATTTCGAACAAGGGGCAACTTTACACTATGCTAAAAATCTACAAGGCTTCTGCCGGTAGCGGAAAGACATTCACGCTTGCGGTGGAATATATCAAACTCCTTATTATTAACCCGTTTGAATACAAACATATACTCGCAGTTACTTTTACCAATAAAGCAACTGCGGAGATGAAGGATCGTATCATCACCCACCTCAACGGAATTGCTAACGACGAGAAGAATTCAAGACAGTATTTCACCAAGATAAAGGAATATGACGACATAAAGAAACTGAATATCTCGGACGATGAAATAAGAAGACGCGCAGGAATTGCTCTCACAAGCCTCCTGCACGACTACAGCCGTTTCAGAATCGAAACCATCGACTCTTTCTTCCAATCGGTAATAAGGGAACTGGCACACGAACTCGACCTAACAGCCAATCTCCGAATAGACCTTAACGACAACGAGGTACTGGAAGAAGCCGTCGATTCCATCATCAACGAACTGAGTACGGACAAGGGGCTCTTCAACATCATCAAGACCTTCATCGAGGACAAGACGGACGACAAGGGAGGCAACTGGCACATCAACGCCGAGGTGGCACAGTTCGGAAGAAACATATTCAACGAGGAATATCTTGAGAAAGGACAAGAGATAAGGGAGAAGATTGGCAACACGGAGTTCCTTACCGAATACAAGAAAACGCTCAGGGCAATACGCGACAAGGCACAGAGCGATATCACGGCGCTGGGCAACAAGTTCCTTTCAACATGTGAAGAACACGGCTACGACGTGACTGCATTCTCGTACGGCGACAAGGGAATACACAATTTCTTCGTAAAGCTGAGCAAGGGTATAATACCGGGAGTAAGCTCACGCATCACCTCATGTCAGGAGGACGCCAACAAATGGGCGAAGGACAAGAAGGACGCTACCCTCGCCTCGCTCGTGGAGAATACGTTCATGCCTATGCTCAACAGTACAATCGAAGCGTTGCCCGACCTCGAAGTGAGACTCAACAGCGCAAACGCCATACTACGCAACATCAATCATCTGATGCTGCTGAACATCATCAACACCAAAGTCAGAGACTTGAATCAGAATGCCAACAGATTTCTGCTGGCCGACACGGCGCATTTCCTCAACGACCTTATCGACAAGAGCGACATCCCGTTCATCTACGAAAAGATGGGAACGAGATTCAACCACATCATGATTGACGAGTTCCAGGACACGTCAAACCTTCAATGGGAGAACTTCAAGCCGTTGATTTCGAACAGTCTCGATGCCAACGAGGATTGTCTTATCGTGGGCGACGTGAAGCAGAGCATCTACCGTTGGCGCAACAGCGACTGGCAGATTCTCAACAATATAGAAAGCGGAGAATATGCAAGTAAGATAGACGCAAAGCCTCTCGACACGAACTACCGAAGTGCCGAGCGAATCATCAAGTTCAACAACAGTTTCTTCCCGAAAGCGGTAAATGCCCTCAACGAAGACTACAAGGCTGTTCACGGCGAAGACTCTACCGACCTGCTCCATGCCTACTCCGATGTGGAACAGAAGTTCAACGAAAAGATGAAGGCCAAGGGATATGTGTATATCAAGGCAATAAAGAAGATAGACGGCCAGTCGTACAACGAGGAGATGCTCGAGGAGATTCACAAGTCAATCCTCAACCTCATGGATGCCGGAGTGCGTCCCGACGACATAACCATCCTGCTGAGAAGAAACGTATATATTCCTATCATTTGCAAATACTTCAACGACCTTAATGCCGACGCAGAAAACGAGGACGAGAAGATTAACATAGTGAGCGATGAGGCATTCCGTCTCGACTTCTCAACGACCATAAATATCATCGTGACGGCTCTGCGAGTGCTTGCCGACGAGAGTAATACCTTCAGTCTCGCCTACCTCGCCTATTGCTATCAGAAGGACGTGAAGCACAACAAGGAGATTACGGAGTCGCTCAACGACCTCTTCGTTTACGACAGCGATAAGCTCAAGTCATGGCTGCCTGCCGACTTCTGCAAGAACATGGAACAGCTGACGTTCCTGCCTCTTCTCGAACTCACGGAACGTATGTACGACATATTCGAGCTTCAGAGCATACCGAAGCAGGACGCTTACTTGTTCTACTTCCACGACCAGATGTCGGCATACTGCGAGGACAACCAGTCGGACATAAGCGCCTTCATTCAGTTCTGGGACGAGAATCTCCATGCAAAGACCATTCCGAACGGTGCAGCAAGCGGTGTGAAGATTATGTCCATCCACAAGAGTAAAGGACTTGAGTTCCATAGCGTCATCATGCCATACTGCGACTGGGAAACTGGAGGTAAGGCTTCGAACCTGCTGTGGTGCAAGCCTCAGGAAGAGCCTTACAACGAACTGCCTCTCGCTCCTGTAAACTTCATAAAGGAGACGGACAGCTCCATCTTCCATCACGACTATCAGCAGGAAGTGCTCAAGAACGACGTCGATAACCTAAACCTCATTTACGTTGGTTTCACACGTGCCGTAAATAACTTATGTATCCTCATACGAAAGCCGAGCGAAAAGAAAAGCAAGAAAGGAGACAAGGCGGAGAACGACAAGGTGACTAACATTTCGTCGCTCATAATCAAGTCCATACCCGACACTCTGACATGTGAGGAAGATGAAGAAAAGGAGTCTATAACATGGCATTGGGGCAACATAGAGCCGAGCAAGGAAGAAAAAAAAGAGGAGGACAACATAAAGGCTAAGTTCCAGTACTACGACTCAATAGTCAACTATCGTCAGTCGAACAAGTCTGCCATGTTCATAAATGAAGATGAAGCAGACAGTTCGTCTATGTCGTTCATCGACCGCGGACTGCTCTACCATAGCGTTCTGCAACAGATTGGTGCTACCGACGACGTTGATGCAGCCATCGACAAGGCCGTGGACATAATAGACAACGACGGATGTTTCGACGACGAATCTACGAGGGAGGAAGTGAAGTCAAACCTTCATAGAGCTTTCCGCAACGAGCAGGCACGCAAATGGTTCTCATCCGAATGGATAGTAAAGAACGAATGTGACATATTGTTTGAAAGTAAGAAGGGAAACACTATCGAGCGACGTCCTGACCGTATCATCACACAGAAAGATAACAGCGAAACAATTGTTATTGACTACAAGACAGGAGAAGAAAATAACAAGAGATACAAAGAGCAAGTAGGCTTTTACATGTGGCTGTTACAACGTATGGGATATAAAAATGTAAAAGGTTACATCTGGTATGTACTCGACGATAAGATAGAAGCTGCAGAGCAAATTAAACTTGATAATTGACAATTTAGTTAAGTTTCTCAAGTAGTTAACAGGAGTTAACTTCGTGAAGTAAAAAGGAGTAACCGCTTTGCTCTGGACGATACTCTGTTTGAGGATGCGTTATAGGCGCAAGTTAAGTTTTTAATTCTTAATTCTGATTATCATCCTTAAACACCAAGCAAGTAAAACGTTAGCTATACTTGAGAAAGATGAGACAATTTTAAATTAATACGAACCACGGCGTTGCCAATTACAAGCCCGCGGTTCGTGTTATTTTTATGTTTCGCAAGTAGTTAACGGAAGTAAACTTCGTGAAGCGTAGTGAAATAAAACCTTCGGAGATAAACGAAAATGTGAAAGTTACTCCATTTGCTAAATCGCAATTCTTAACTTTCAATTCTTAATTCATACTATCTTCTTTATTACTCCAAACAAGTATAGGTTAGCGATACTTGCGAAAGATGAGTTAATTATTCATTTTTTTCGATATATCCTCAATAAAATTATCGTTACGACTATATATTGCAGATATAAAATAGAACACAATAGGTATATAGTACAAACATTCGGATAGCACGGCTATCGTATCGGCTGATACCAGCGAAGTGTATTCGAGACACGACACAAATTCGGCCGCCAATCCAAGCGTTATGAAATAGTTGGCACACTTGGATATGAAAAACGTATGGGCACGCAAGAAGTCGAGCTGGGTAATGATTTTTCCCGACACATAGCCGAAAGCGTTACACGAAGCAATAGTTATGAATGCCGCTATGCCCCACATTCCCTGCTGCAACGACGAAGATTCGTAGGTGCCGAAGGCCGTGAAGAGTATGGCTCCAGGAAAAACAATCAGCACAATCAGCAATACCACGATAAGCTCAAAGACTCCAATGGTACACATCAAGGCACGCCGCTGCTTTAGCGAAAGCGAGCCTGTGCTCCACTTCCGTTCCCTGGCAAGCGTGAGAAGCACACCCATCAGTCCCGACTCGAAAAGCACACTCACGCACATGAACAGGACAAGCGTCTGAGCCAAAGGGGCGCGAGATATGTTCCTAACGCTGCTGCGAACACACCAGCGTATGCCGTCAGGATCAAGAAGATTGTTTACCGTTCCATCGGAATACATAGACCACACCCATGAGACAATTGCCACAATGGGAATGCCAAGCAGCAAAATCAGCGGAATGTGAAGCGTGACAAAACGATAAATCGTTATGTATAATCCGCGTCTATTCATCATCAGCGTCAAGATTGTCGATATTCAGAATGCCAAGTTCGAAGGCACGAGTGACGAGACGTGTAGCGTTGACTCCTGTACGCTCGTCGCCGAAGAGACGTGCAACAAGGTCAACCTGACGCTTCTCAATCGACTTCACGCCGAACGGCATTCCCTTGAGGTTGGCTATCATATCCTTAGTATAGCCGAGGGCAAGGTGGCGAAGCATACGCTCGTCATACTCGTCGATATCATACTCAATTATAGCCTCTTGACGGCGTGCCTCGTCGAGTACAGACTTACGGAAACGCTTCAGTATCTTCTCCAAAATAGGCTGGTTGAATACCATACGCTTACCTGACATGACGCTCATAACGTCGCCGCGAGTAAGCAACTCGCCGCTCTTCAGGATTATACCGTCGGCTCCTGCATCAAGCACATCCACCCAAAGGCGTTCGTTGAGAATCTCTCCCGTGAAGATGAGCACCTTAATATCAGGATAGCGCTTGCGGAGCGTACGACAGATATCGACTCCTACCGTGGTAGAACCTCCAAGACCGAGGTCAAGAAGCACTAGGTCAGGTTCATCGTTCTTGAGTAATGTCCAGAGCTGAGTATCGTTCTGGGCAGTTCCAATAATTTGAGCCTCAGGAATGTCGTTGCGGAAGATTTCCTCCGTACCCTTCAACTCAAGTTTCACGTCTTCTACTATAATTACCTTAAATTGTTCCATGATTACAAAAGTGTCAAGTTATTTTTAGTTCTCTTATTTTCAATCAAAGTTCTATGATAAGTCGTGTGCCGCCCTCCTCCATCGTCTCGGCATAGATGCGGCATCCCTTATGGCCAGAATATTCGTCATGCTCTCTCACCATCTGCTTGAGCAACAGGAAATGCTGTCCCTGAAGCACACCCGTAGTGCTGTCGTACCGTATGCTGTCAGCATAGAAGAGAGTCGAGAGTTCCTCCTCGGTATAGTGCATTCGCGAATCCGTGAAAGATATTCGCACGAAGCGCCCCACAGGTTCTATGTTCAGAGATATAGTACCGGCACTCTCGTTCTCTATCGCAGCCGTAAGAAGGCTGTCAATCATATAATGGCACATGATGTCGTCGGTCATAATCGTACAGTCGGTATCCACTTTTCCCACCTCGAACGTGATAGGCAGATAGAGCTTGCGGTTGCGCTTTGCAAATGTCTGTCGTGCATATTCCGCCAACTCAGCCATACTTACCTTCTCGCGCTTGAACACACGCTTTTCAAGCTGACGGGCAGCACCGTTATTAAGCAGCGTAAGCACCTCCTTATAGTAATGAGTAATCTCGGCAAGGTCGTTGAGACGTTCCTTCGTCGGCTCTTTCATCGCAGCCTCGGCAATCTGACGTATGCGTCCAGGATAGTACATCGTCTCGTGCTTGATAGTTGACAAATAGTTGTCGAGCACCATATTCTGAATGTGTATGCGGCTGTCCTCCATCTCTACCCTTCTCATGTCGTCCATAAGAAGTTCAAGTTCCTGACGCTGTTCATCCACGCGCGTAGAGTTGAAGAACGAGTGCATGACGAAGAACTCGGCAATAATCTGGAAGGTAAGGTCGTCGGTCTTTGAAATGCTTGCGTCGTGAAGCATGAATCCCAACGCTCCCATACAACGCGATTCTCCCTCGATATTGATGGTGAGCGGATAGGCAATAAGTCGCTCACGCTGATTGGTAACACGCGACTGACGCTCGAAGCAAAGCTTCAGATACTGCTCCAGCATGGTACGGTTTTCCACGTCACCGCAGAAGTTGAACTTCAGTTTACCCTCAGAATCGTTCACATCCACCATTGCCACACATACCGTCTCCACCTGACGCACATCGTTCACTCCTCTATAGAGACAACGATACAAGTCATCGTCGGACGAGCGGAAGAGATTGCGTACAAACTGCAACAACTGACGCATATTGAATATGTAGAGCAAGTTATGGCGGTAGTATATCAGCGTATATGTAAGCAGGACTAAGATAAACATCAAGGCTGCAAGAATAAGAATCATCTGCTTGTTGTTAGCAGACTCCTGTATGCTGTTACAATACTGCTCCAACTTTCCGTCATCGGACAAGAGCTTATAGAGACGGGTGAATATCTCGTTGTTGTACCAATACAACGAACGGCGGTTAAGTGCAAGAGCCGCAATAGCCACCTCGTTACGAATGTCGAGAATAAGCGAGAAATCCGTCTTGAAGCCAGTCTTATACAACACAAGCTCCGACATCTTTCCTCCCTCAAGCGTCATGAGAAGCGTTCCGTCACGCTCCTGCAACAGATAGTAGCGGTTGAGGTAATTGATTGCCGAGTCGGCATATCTTATGGCACTCACGTAGTCATGATTCAAGTTACAGTTGTAGATGCTGTCGTAGTAACTTGCAGCCGTACGCAGTTCCACGTTCTCCACACGCATGGCATTTTCATGTCCCTTGTGAGCCGCAGCAAAAGATGTCAGCGAAGTAAGAAATGCCAATACAGCAATCAAGGCTCTAATCTTACCCTTCGGCAAGCGGAAGAAGAAACGGCTGCCCTCGCCCACCTTGCTCTCGACACCGAAAGCACACACGTTGAACAGACTGTTAGTCTTACGATACTTCTCTATGATACCTCGACAATTCATCAAGCCGAAGCCGAAGCCTTTGTTCTTTCTTATCTCTCCGTTCACATCGTTGGAAACACCTATCTTTGTCGAGTCGTAAACCTTATTGTTATTGAGCGTGTTCACATCATCCTCCGAAAGTCCGTTTCCTGTATCTGTCACACTTATCTCCACGTATTCCTCCGTTTCGTCGGCCTTCACGCTCACCGTTCCACCCTCAGGCGTGTACTTGCGTGCATTATCCATGAGAGTGTTCATCATGAAGAGAGTAAGCGCAGCATCAGCCTTCACCACGGCAGACGTATGTGCTATGTCGAGATTGATATGCTTAGCCTCAAACATCGTGCGTCCCTTCGAAAGCGTTTCGAAAATCGGAGCAAGTTCAAAGTTCTCAATACTGAGCGTCACAGTTCCCTGACGAATCTTCACCCAATGGCCGAGCACATCGTTGAAGGCCTCAATCTTCTCCACAAGTTCCTTGATGTATTGCAGACGCTCGTTCATCTCTTCGCGCGAAGTGTTTTCGTCCGCAGTCTTCAGTCGGTCAACCTCACGCAAGGCACGATCGAGGAACGGCGTTATACCGTTCACGATTGACACACTTGTAGCCTTGTCAATATATTGGCGCTTATTGTTTTTCAATCTCTTGCTGTGGAGATATCGTTCTCCCTCCACCCTTTCGCTCTCTTCCGTCAGTCTGACAAGTTCCTGTCCGTTGTTGAGAATCCACTGATAGAGTACTTGCAACACAGACAGCATCTCGCGGTCAAACTTATTCATCTTTACCGGCTTGCACTTTGTCCAGTCGCAGTTGCCCAACGTAGGGAACAACGCTTGAATGTCACCGTCCACAGCCTCATGAACAGCACTCATTACCTCTTCCTCGTCAGAAGCATGCACAGGAATCGCAGCCGTCATCTTGGTACATACAGCCTGCAACTTAGTCATTCTATCAGACATCAGCATGCTTATGCGCTCCTTACGCGAAGTGAATAATATGATTGCCACGAGACCGACGATAACCATCAATCCGAGAGCAAAGAGATAGAGGTCAAGCTGGCGGTTCACAACCTCAAGACGTTCCTGCCTCTCCTGCAAACTCATATCCTGACGCGTGGCATCAAGAATGTCGAAGTAAATGTTATGGTTGTAATCCGATGCCTCCTTCATGCCAAGCGCACCATACACGATACTAAGTTCCTCGCGTACCGTAGCCATCCACTCAGGAATGGTAACGATGTTCGGATCCTTAATCCATATCATTTCCTTTGATATGGAGTCCATCGAAGTCTCATCATACAGTTTCAGCTTCTGATTCTCATCGGTAAGTCCGTAGAATTTGTTCACACACTCCAGCGCCTCTTCCATCACAGAGAGAGCCTCCGTAGGCATACCGTCCATAAGCAGCGTGTCCGCCTTCTTCGACAGTTCGATAGACTCATAGTACAGATTGCCGTAATTGTGCCAATAGGCTGCATCATGCTGTGTAAAGAGTTGGTTGAGCATCACCGTGTCCTCATCCAAAGCCCTGTACCAGTCGATATACATGGACTGGGCATAGAGCATATCCTCGTCATATCTAAGATTATGATAATGCGAAGCAAGCGTAAGGTAATAGAGGCAGTTGGTCACCTTCCACACCACCCTCTGATGACGGTTCATCACATCCTCGTCGCTGCCTATACGGTTGATGCACTTCTCGGCATCGTTTCGATACTCATAGAACTTCTTGTTGATAGCCATAATCTGGCAAATCTTCATCATTCGTGCATTTGCATGGAAACGGTAAAGCGTATTGTCAGTTGACTGCAGCACCTCGTT
>JAFSSN010000071.1 GCA_017450985.1 Bacteroidaceae bacterium | reverse complement strand
GCGGCTACCTGACTATCAAGGATTACGACCCTGAGTTTGGGGAATACACTCTCGGTTTCCCAAACGATGAGGTGAAGATTGGCTTTACGAAATATCTCCTTCCGTGGTATGTGTCAAAGGACAGGAGCAAGTCTGCCTTCGACTTGAAGAACTTTGTGAAGGACGTGCGTTCTGGCAATACCGACCAGTTCATAAAGCGTCTGAAGGCTCTATTTGCCGACACGCCTTATATGCTCATCAAGGATTTGGAGAACCACTACCAGAATGTGATATGGCTTATCAGTAAGCTCGCAGGACTTTACGTTCAGGCTGAGTACATGACCAGCGAGGGGCGCATCGACCTTGTGTTGCAGACTCCAAAGTTCTGTTACGTCATGGAATTTAAGCTTGACGGCACGGCTGAGGAGGCTCTTGCCCAGATTGAGGACAAGCATTACGCTCTTCCTTTCGAGATGAATGGCCAGAAGGTTATTCGTCTGGGCATAAACTTCAGCAAGGAGACGAAGAACATAGAGAAGGTGGTGGTCGGGTAGGGATGCAATCTTCATGTTCTTCATACGAATGATGTGAGAAAAGTTCTTGACACTTATTAAATGCCAATTATAGTTGTAAACTTTATCGTGCAAGTTTCTGCATGATGTGTTTGCTAATTTTGTGTTTTTCGCATATTGGGAAAAAATGATGCGCACCTTGACTAAGTCGGGTGCGCATCATTGATTAACGGCTTTTGCGCCAATATAAAAAGCATGAAATAAAGTTTGCTTATAGTGATGTTATTCTGCGTATGGCCTCGCGGCTTGCTTCCTGAGTGCCGAAGGCTGTGATGCGGACGAAACCTTCGCCGTTTGCGCCGAATCCTTCGCCTGGAGTCACTACGACATTTGCCTGTGTCAGGAGGCGATGGAAGAAACTCCATGAGTCCTCGCCCTGTGGGGCTGACACCCAGATGTATGGTGAGTGTTCGCCGCCATACACGGTGAGACCGTACTTGTGAAGGCTCTCACGTATGTATCGTGCATTCTCCATGTAGTAGGCTATGGTGTCGTGCACTTGCTTCTGTCCTTCGGCAGAATAGACAGCTTCTGCACCTCGCTGTGAGATGTATGAGGCGCCGTTGAACTTGCTGCACTGACGTCGCTCCCACAAGCTGTTGAGGCTTACTTCGCCAACACCGGCTCCTGTAACCTTAAGCTCGTTTGGTATTACTGTGTAACCGCAGCGTACACCTGTGAAACCTGCAGTCTTGGAGAAGCTTCTGAACTCGATGGCACATCCCTTTGCTCCTTCAATCTCGTAGATGGAGTGAGGCAGTGCGTCGTCTTGTATGAAAGCTTCGTAGGCAGAGTCGTAGAGTATGATGGCGTCGTTTGCACGTGCCTAGTCCACCCACTGCTTTAGTTTCTCGCGTGTAATAACTGCACCGGTCGGATTGTTTGGGTAGCACAGATATATGATGTCGAGATGCTCCGTAGGAATGTCGCCTGTGAAGCCGTTGGCAGCTGTACATGGAATGTACTTTATCTGTCTGCCAGCCATGATGTTGGTGTCAACATACACGGGATATACTGGGTCGGTAATGCCCACGATGTTGTCCACTCCGAGAATGTCGCCTATGTTTCCCGTGTCGCTTTTTGCTCCGTCGCTGATGAATACCTCTTGGCGTGTGAGCTTTATGCCCCTCGGTGCAAAGTCGTGCTCGATGATGGTGTCAATCAAGAAGTCGTAGCCGTGTTCCGGACCGTAGCCGCGGAACGTGTTGCTGCTCGCACATTCGTCAACAGCCTTGTGCATTGCTTCGATGGAAGCCTGAGGCAATGGGCGCGTTACGTCGCCGATGCCAAGGCGGATGAGGCTTGCCTCTGGGTGCTGTGACTGATATTCCTTAACTCGTTGCGCTATCTCGGCAAAGAGGTAACGCTGTGACAGTTTTGCAAAGTTGGTGTTGTATCTTGCCATAATGATTAATTACGTGGGGAGGAAGTAAAAAGGAGTAAAGTGGAGTAACCGCTTCGTTCAGGGAGTAAAAGGACGAGTGAACAATTTATAGTTAATAATTCAAGTTGTGCATAATACGCATATGTAAACAGTCAAACGTCCTTTTACTTTTTTTTACTTCTTCAAACTCTTTTTTACTCCAATATACTCTTATTTATTCAATAGTTTTTGTGCTACTTCCTCTGCTACCTGACGACCGCTTGCTATGGCGCGGACAACGAGGCTTGCACCAGACTTGGCGTCGCCGGCAAGGAATACGTTGCTGTCGTACTCTGGATGCTCAGGGCGCAGGAATCCCATGGCGAGCAATACCATGTTGCACTCTATGGTCTCTTTCTTGCCTGTAGGGTGCATCTGAGGACGACCGCCGTCTGTTGCAGGCAGCCATTCAACTTCCTCCACTTCCACACCCTTGACGTTGCCTTTGCCATCGTCGATGAAGCGATTAGTAGTGAGACACCAGCGGCGCTCGCAGCCCTCCTCGTGGCTTGCTGTGGTCTTCAGCACTACCGGCCACCATGGCCACGGTGTTGCAGGGTTGTGCCCTACAGGTGGCTGAGGCATGATTTCTATCTGCATTACCTTCTTGGCTCCCTGACGGTGGCAAGTACCTATACAGTCGCTACCTGTGTCGCCGCCGCCGATGACGAGGACAGTCTTGCCCTTGGCGTTCACAGCCTTGTCGCCTGTTGTGTCCTCACCCATGAGAATCTTGTTTTGCAGACTCAGGAGCTCAAGGGCGAAATATACTCCGTTCAATTCGCGCCCCGGTGCCTTGAGGTCTCTTGCCACGGGTGTACCTGTGGCAATGATGTATGCGTCGTACTCTCCGCCGAGTGATGCCTTGATGGTGTCAACGGAAGAAGTGTCAACCGTGGTGTTCATCTTGAATGTTATGCCTTCGGCCTGCATTAGTTCGGCACGGCGATTGATGACGTACTTGTCGAGCTTGAAGTTAGGAATGCCGTAGCGCACAAGTCCTCCGATGGCGTTCTGACGGTCGAAGAGTGTCACGTCGAAGCCGCGCTTGTTCAGCTGTACGGCGGCTGACATACCTGCAGGGCCTGCACCGATGACAGCCACTTTCTTGCCATTGCGCTCGTATGTGTGTGGCTCGACGTAGCCCTCCTGAAAGGCTTTCTCGATGATGGCACATTCGTTCTCCCTGACTGTTACAGGAGCATCGATGCAATGGTTGAGCACGCAACTCTTTTCGCAGAGTGCAGGGCAGATGCGTCCTGTGAACTCAGGGAAGTCGTTTGTTGCGGTGAGCAACTGGTATGCAAGCTTCCACTTGCCTTTATATACTGCATCCTGCCATTCCGGCTGCTTGTTGCCTAACGGACAGGCCCAATGACAGAACGGTACGCCGCACTCCATGCATCGTGATGCCTGCAACTTGCGATCGTTCTCGTTGAGTGTCTGCTCTATCTCGGCAAAGTCCTTTATTCTCTCATATATTGGTCTGTGACCAGCCTCCTGGCGTGGCACAGTTAAAAATGCTTTTGGATTTCCCATAATGAAACTTACTAATATGGTGTAATGATGTCCACAATGTTAGGTGTGGCGTTTATTCGTCTCTCTGTACCTGGTTGATTCTTGCCTCTAAGTTGCGCATAGCCTCCTCGTGCAGCACTTTCTTGTACTCGATAGGAGTGACTTGGATGAACTCTTCAACGTAGTGCTCCCAATCGTCGAGCATCTGCTTCGCAAGTTCAGAGCCAGTGTGTAGGAAGTGCTTGCGTATAAGCTCGTGCAACTCGTCGCGTCGTGCCTTTTCCTCGATGAGGCTCAGCTCAATCATGTCCATGTTGCAGTAGTAGTCGAAGTCGTGCGTCTTGTCCCATACGTATGCCAAGCCGCCTGACATACCGGCAGCAAAGTTTCGTCCGGTCTTTCCAAGCACTACGACGCGTCCGCCTGTCATGTATTCGCAGCAGTGGTCGCCGGTACCCTCGACGACGGCAATTGCTCCAGAGTTACGCACGGCAAAACGCTCACCTACACGTCCGTTGATATATACCTCGCCGCTTGTTGCTCCGTAGAGCAGAGTGTTGCCTGCGATTACGTTGTCCTGCGCCTTGAACTTGGCATGTCGTGGAGGGTAGAGGCTGATACATCCGCCTGAGAGACCCTTACCCATGTAGTCGTTCGTCTCACCTTCAAGGGTGAATGAGATACCCTGCATGAGGAATGCACCGAAGCTCTGGCCGGCAGAACCCTTGAAGCGTACGTTGATGGTGCCGTCAGGCAGACCCTGACTGCCGTAGCGCTTTGCAATTTCTCCTGAGAGCATAGCTCCCACTGAGCGGTTTGTATTAACGATGTCGTATGACAATGTAGCGTTCTGACCGGCGTTGATAGCGGCAGTACTTGTCTCTATCATGTCGCGGTCGAGGATATCGTAAATCTTGTGCATAGGTGATGACACGGCACAGAGTGAGTTGCCGTTGTCAATCTTTGCAAGCAGACGTGCGAAGTCGAGAGTGCGTGTCTTGTCGTTCATGCGTGACTCGTCAATCTCTATCATGTCCGTGCGGCCAATCATCTCGTCAAACTTGCGGAATCCCATCTGAGCCATGTACTCGCGCACCTCGCGTGCAAGGAACGTGTAGTAGTTGATGAGGTATTCTGCACGTCCGAGGAACTTCTTGCGCAGACGAGGGTCTTGTGTGGCCACTCCCACAGGACAACTGTTAGTGTGGCACTTGCGCATGAGAACGCAGCCGAGAACGATGAGCTGTATTGTACCGAAGCCGAACTGTCCAGCACCGAGAAGTGCCATTGCTACCACGTCGCGACCAGTCTTCAGCTGTCCGTCGCTCTGAATCTCTATGCGGTCGCGCAAGCCGTTGAGCACGAGAGTCTGCTGAGTCTCTGCCAGACCGATTTCAGGAGAGATACCTGCATATCGTACTGATGATGCTGGTGAAGCTCCAGTTCCACCTTCTGCACCTGAGATGACAACTATGTCAGCCTTGGCTTTTGCAACTCCTGCTGCAATGGTGCCCACGCCGCTTTCGGCTACGAGTTTCACGCTTATTTGCGCACTTGGATTGACGTTCTTCAGGTCAAAGATGAGCTGCGCCAAGTCCTCGATAGAGTAGATATCGTGGTGAGGTGGAGGAGAGATGAGGGAGATGCCAGGAATAGAGTGACGTGTCTTGGCGATAATCTCGTTTACCTTGAATCCCGGCAACTGGCCGCCCTCGCCCGGCTTAGCACCCTGTGCCACCTTAATCTGTATTTCTTTCGCATTGACGAGGTATTCAGTCGTAACACCGAAGCGTCCTGAAGCCACCTGCTTAATTGCGCTTGAGAGTGACACTCCGTCAACAGTCGAATGGAAACGTTCCTCGTCCTCGCCGCCTTCACCCGTGTTGCTGCGGCCGCCTATCGTGTTGAGCGCAAGGGCTATAGCCTCATGTGCCTCCTTGCTGATTGCGCCGAACGACATTGCTGCGCCGATGAAACGCTTCATGATGTTAGCCTCAGGCTCCACTTCCTCAAGTGGAATAGGGTTAGACTTGAACTTGAAGTACTGACGAAGGAAGAGAGGCTCCGTTACATCGTCAATTATATGTGTAAACTCCTTGAACTTCTTGTAGCTGCCCAGACGCGTTGCAAGCTGCAGAGTGGCAATGGCGTCAGGCGTCCACGCATGCTTGATACCGTCTTTGCGGAAGGCATACTGTCCGATGAATGGCAGAGGAGCATCTTCATCCTCGCTCTTCATGTCTAAGCCCTGTGAGTGCATTCTTATAGCGTCGTTGGTAATCTGCTTGAGACCGACACCGCCAATTGTTGACGTTGCTGTGCCGAAGTATTTGCTCAACAGCTCCTGGCCAAGTCCTATAGCCTCGAATATCTTTGCACCGCGGTATGAACGTATGGTGCTGATACCCATCTTACTCATGATTTTGAGCAGACCCTTGTCGATAGCCTTGATATAGTTGTGCTCGGCAGTGGCACGGTCAAGCTGTACCTCGCCGCGGCGTACAAGGTCGTCGATTACGGCAAATGCCATGTAAGGGTTGATGGCGCTGGCACCGTAGCCCAAAAGCAGGGCGGCATGCATCACCTCACGTATCTCACCGCTCTCTACGATGAGGGCAGTCTGTACACGCTTCTGTACTGATATGAGGTAATGGTGAATGGTGCTTACTGCGAGGAGTGAAGGTATGGCGGCGTGCTTTTCGTCCACGTTGCGGTCGCTGAGGATGATGTAGTTAATGCCGTTGTCAACTGACTTTTCTGCCTGACGGCACAATTCTGCAAGTCGCTCTTCCATACCGGCTGCGCCCTTGCTCTTGTCGAAGAGGATAGACAGCTTCTCTGTGTTGAAGCCCTTATAGCCGATGTGGCAGAGGATGTCAAGCTCCGTATTGGTGAGCACAGGCTGCGGCAGACGCACCATCTTACAGTGTGACTCGTTTGGAGTGAGGATGTTCATGCCCACGGCGCCGATGTATTCGGTGAGCGACATGACGAGTTCCTCACGTATAGGGTCGATAGGAGGGTTGGTTACCTGCGCAAACTGCTGTCGGAAGTAGTTGAACAGTAACTGAGGGCGGTCGGCAAGAACAGCCAACTGCGTGTCGTTACCCATTGACGTGAGCGGCTCTTGTGCATTAGTACACATAGGCACGATAACTTTGTCAACATCCTCGCGTGTGTAGTCGAAGCAGCGAAGCATCTTGCTGTAGTCCTTCACCGTAGTGTCGGCCTTGCGACCGCTGTGCAACTTGTTCAACTCTATGCGGTTGGTGTGTAGCCACTTTGTGTATTCACACTGTTTCGTGAGCTGCAACTTAATCTCATCGTTAGTATATATTGTTCCGTCTTCGGTGTCAACCATCATGATTTTACCAGGCTGAAGACGGCCCTTTTCCTTGATAATCTGTGAGTCCACTTTCAGACATCCTGTCTCTGATGCAACGATGAGCATGCCGTCCTCGGTGATGAGGTAGCGGCAAGGGCGCAGACCGTTACGGTCGCGCATACCGCCGGCATAGCGTCCGTCGGAGAAGAGGAGGGCGGCAGGACCGTCCCACGGTTCCATGAGGATAGAGTGATACTCGTAGTATGCCTTCAACTCGTCGCTGATAGGGTTGAGGTCGTTGAACGATTCTGGCACCATCATAGATATGGCGTGAGGCAGACTCATGCCGGAGCGAACGAAGAATTCGAGCGCATTGTCGAACGATGCACTGTCGCTCATGTCGGGCTGTATGATAGGGTGAATGTCCTTCACGTCGCCGAGGGCAGGTGAAGACAGCACGCTCTCTCTTGCAGCCATCCAGCCGCGGTTACCGCGTATGGTGTTAATCTCGCCGTTGTGGGAGAGCATACGGAAAGGCTGTGCCAGCGACCATGTAGGGAATGTGTTGGTACTGAAACGAGAGTGTACGATTGCCATGCCGCTCGTGAAGAACGGACTGCTCAAGTCAGGATAGTACTCGCGCAACTGAGTGGATGTGAGCATGCCCTTGTAAATAAGTACCTTGCTTGAAAGTGATACGATATAGAAATCCTTGTCGTGAATCTTCTGCTCGATATGCTTGCGAATGAGGTAGAGGTCGGTCTCCAGACGGTCGGCATCCTTTACCCCGGTGATGAAGATTTGTATGATGTCAGGCTCGGATGCAGCCGAAGCCTCGCCGAGTATGTCGGAGTTGACAGGTACGTTTCTTACGTGCGACAACACGAGTCCGGCTTCTTCCACCTCGCGGTGAATCAAGTCCATGTATGCGTCGTGCAGATTCTTATCTTTTGGAAGAAACACCAGACCGGTGCCGTAGCGTCCTCGCTCAGGCACAGGAATGCCTTGCAAGAGGATAAATTCGTGAGGAATTTGCACCAATATACCGGCGCCGTCGCCCGACGGCTTGCCGCCTTTGAGAGCGGAAGTCTCAGACTCCGCGCCTCGGTGTTTCATATTCTCCAATACTGTGAGTGCCCCGTCAACCAACTGATGGGTCTTGTTACGATTGAGGTCTGCCAGGAGACCTACGCCACAAGCGTCGTGCTCGTTGTTCTTGTCGTACAATGTAACCATAGGATATACTATTTTATGATTGTGCCATGTCTTGTGAATCATCTTCAACGCACAAGCATTTTGTTATTTTATTGTTTGCGCTGCAAAATTATGTAATATTTATGAAACGACAAACGATTTGTTAGAAAAATATTATTTGTGCTTACTTTTTGCTAATAAAAGTGCGTAAACAGCATGCTTTTGCTATTTGGGTGGCTATTGTGCAGGCAGCATTTTTACTCGAGTATTTGGGAGAGTGAAAAATATTTCGTATCTTTGTGCTAAAGAAAATAGGGGCAGTAGTGGAAGCGTATTGTTTTGTTTCTTTGCCAGTTCTGATACGTGTCACAAACGGTTTTCCTACGGATGCTGTCCGGGTTTTCTACGGGTGTTTTACGGGTATTCTACGGATGTATGCGTAGAAAATGCGTAGAAGATGCAGAGAAAATGCGTAGACTATGCGTAGCGGTCACGATGACGGATAGTATCTGCGCCACAGGTTCGAAGTGTGGAATGCTGGGAAAGATGTCTCATGAGATGTGTGGTTACATCCTCTATACACGACCCTCCGCAGAAATAGACCCTCATGAGTGAACGGATGATTTCACTATATTGATATCCATAGTTACAGCATCGTATACCAAGCGTAGAGTCGATTACTGATGACAGTTTGGAATCAAATTGCTCCATTATTAAAAATATTCCGCCAAAAGGAGTGAATTTTATAGATTTTATGCTTATATTTGGCCATGCCATTGATGAATTTCATTTGCTTTTTTTTTTTTAGCAACACTAAGTTAAGTGATTTTTCTGATATGGCCAACTTCTGAGCAACATTTTGTTGCTCAGAAGTTTATATAATTATTTAATTTGTAGTGTTGCGGAATTAAGGTTTGTGTAAATAGTTATTTATTTAGTTAAGGGAGCAAGATGTTTACTTTGATACAAAAGAAATATGCAAGTATGAAGAACAGAAAACCAATCATGGATAGTATTTGGTGTATGACAAAGTGTTCACTTTGTACTACATTCATGAATCTGTCAATGTTCTTTGTTATCTTCAGTCCGATGATCGCACTATGCAACCTGCTGTGTTATATCATTTTGGGTACACCAATCCATTATCTGCTCAGAAAACAGGAATGGATGTTCCAAACAATAATGGTTTGGCTTATAGTCAATACTGTTTCAATAATCATAATGTGTCATTTGATCATGCCGCCAACGGAAGGTGAAGGTCCAATGTGCATATCACCAATTGTAATTATTCTTCCTGTAACATCCGTTCTTGCCAGCTTCCTGTCAATAATCCCTATTGGCTTCTTATGCCGTAAGGCAAGAAAAAAGACAGATGACTAAAAATACGGAACAGATAGATTATCTATTCTGAAAAATACATCCGCTCCGTTTTTTTTACTATGGACTATATCATAACATTGATGTTCCAGTTATGTTATACTTCAAGTTTTTTTTGCTCCACCTTAAATCCGCAAGTATGTATAAACAGACAAAATCTCTAAGCTCGTTACCATTTAAGCCGTTGTTTTTGCAATAAAACCCTTGTGTCAATAGAATAAAAGACACAAAGTCCCCTTACCCCACAAGGCGACATGAGGCAAT
>JAFSSN010000070.1 GCA_017450985.1 Bacteroidaceae bacterium | reverse complement strand
TCTCTCTAAACATTCGGTCAACGCCTTCTCCAAACTCTTTCACCAACTTATATGCCCGCATATATTGGGCAATCTTAGGGTTCCGTGAAAAATGCATCTCTCGTATATTATAAGTCCGCACTAGACCAGGCAGAATACCTGGACTTTCAACGGTCATGTGGTCATCAAACAACTTTACTTGGATGTCTGTCCCAAGGATACTATAATCGCGATGCGCAATAGCGTTCACAATTACTTCTTTCCAGCAAAATTCAGGATACTGCACATCGGTCACAAACAAACCATCGGGGCCAAGATAAGTGTGCTCCTTGATTTGTGTTTTTACAAACGCGAGTACATCATTTGTCAACTTCAGAATCGAACCAGTGAAAATCTCGTCTTTGATAACATTCATCTCACGTCCAACACGCGCCTCTGTGCCTTCATAACGAATCACGCGGACCTGTGCCCTCTGGAAAAACCGTTGCGGATTCTTGCCAAATAAAAGTACAGCAGCACCGCTGAGGGCCTCGAAAGAACGCCCTTTATAATCCTCTTTCTTGATAAAATAACCGTTTTCACGAATGTAAGCTTCAGAATTCTTTCCGTAGTTGATAACCCGAAGATAATCTTCCAAGACGGGCTGGTCAAGGTCTTCCCAACGGGCATTGTTCACTGGCGCATCCTCGTAGTAATGTTCACCCTTGGCATAAACTAATTGCATCCGTTGCTCAAAATTCAACTTCTTTGACTTGTCGCCCACACGATAGTAAACCTCATCGGCTTGGTTAGCATGGACACGCATACTTTGGGGCACCTTCATTAAAACAATATGATTCGGCGTGCCTTTTGCATCCACAACCTCAAAAAACTCCGTTGATGTGGCAATTGAAGGTACACAATAGTCGAATCCTGCACGGAGTAACTCGTTCAAATG
The DNA here is from genome assembly GCA_017450985.1 of Bacteroidaceae bacterium. Taxonomy (GTDB): domain Bacteria; phylum Bacteroidota; class Bacteroidia; order Bacteroidales; family Bacteroidaceae; genus Minthosoma. Next base: position 590 of record JAFSSN010000070.1, on the reverse strand, counting down.
TTCAGTCTGTCCGTCCACGCCAGTCAGGGTACCGTCGTCCTCCACTCCTAAAGCAATCTGACCGCCATCAGCATTGGCAAAAGCAATGATGGTAATCGCAAGTGCCTTTGTGTCAATACGCACACTCTTGCGGTCAAACACCTGAAACTCTGTACAAGCCTGTATTTCCTCGATTGTCATGATTTACAAACTCTATCTCTTCTATACAAAACCTTGGACAAGTTCTTTTCGCGTAATATAGTACTCCTTATACCACTCCACCCACTCCTATAACCCTATCTCAATGCATTGTAATGGTTGAGTGTCTGTGGAAAGTTAAGAGTGGTTGGTGGAGAGTCGGGATAGAGCGAGCCCGATGAGGGCGACGCGCTTGGTTTCACATGTCCGTCAAGCTAAAGCAGCGAGGCTCAACCTCATATTTGTCAAAGTATTTGGCGCGTAACAGCTCCACTTTTTCCATAAAAGGCTGTCGCTTGAAATTACGCTTGTCACGCTTCACCTCGGCAATGAGGACCTTGGGGCGGTCATGATATATCGCCACGATGTCTACCTCGTGTTGGTCGTTGTCGCTCGTCTTGCTTCGGTTGTTC
>JAFSSN010000069.1 GCA_017450985.1 Bacteroidaceae bacterium | reverse complement strand
TACTCTATCGCAGCAGACATATCCGTAAACAGACATTCGTCTCTTTACTCCCGATATCTCCCGATAACTCCTTTTTTACTCCAAGCAAGTAAAGCGTTAGCGATACTTGCGAAAGTTGACTAAATTATTAATTGTTAATCACATCACCTGTTCCTTGTTCCAGTTCACGAAAAAGACGCGCTTCGTGGCACGAGTGATGGCGGTGTAAAGCCAACGGAAATAATCGGGGCCAAGCATGTCCTCCGTCATATATCCCTGGTCGATGAACACATTGGTCCACTGGCCGCCCTGTGCCTTATGGCAAGTGACGGCATAGGCATACTTGATTTGCAGGGCATTAAAATACGGGTCGTTCTTCATCGCCTTAAGCTTTTCCGGCTTAGTCTTCAAGTCGAAGTAGTCGTCATACACGCCGTTGAAAAGCTTGTTCTGCTGTTCCTGCGTAAGGGCTGGAGCCTCGGCGTTGAGCGTGTCGAGCAGAACGGTAATTTCCATCTCAAAGTCATCATAGTCGGGAAACACGAGTTCGCAATCGGCAAAACGGAAGCCATAGAACTCACGTTCGTTGCGCACCCGGCGCACAAGAGCCGTATCGCCATTGGCTATGAAGTCGAAAGGAGTCTGCGAGGCCGTCTTGGGGTCTTTGCCGTCCTTCTTTGCCTCCTCAATCATTTCCTTGTTCAGCGTATCGGTCCAATAGTAATTATTCTTTGCCACCATCAACATGTCGCCGCTTGCCAGTTCCTCCTCGCGCCACAATATCTGGTTACGAATACCATTATTATATATTACCGCACGCTTGTTGCTGCGTGTCACGACGATGGTTTCGTCCTCGCCGTCGCGACTGTAGCACTGTTCAAGTGCATCGATAAGTTCCGAGCCGGATATGTTCATGACGTCGGGGAATCCCTGGAAACGTATCTTCGGCAAATCGAATATGTCCTCATCATTTATGAGTTGGCGCAAGTGGGTAGCGTTCCACAGAATGCCTGAAGAATCGGCCTGGCGCACCACCTGCGTCATGGTGTAGCTGACCACATCCAGTCCATAGCCACGCAACACGTCCTCCTGGAGAGCAGGACTCTCGCCCTCGCCTACAGGGGGCAGCTGAGCGGTGTCGCCCATGAGAATGAGCCGACAGCCCTTGCCACCATATATAAAATGAATCATGTCGTCGAGCAAGCGTCCCGTGCCGTACATTGAGCCTGAGGAATAGCCGTCGTTGGCAATCATCGACGACTCATCGCAAATAAACAGGAGGTTGGACTTCATGTTATAGTTCAATTCGAACAGCGAATCCTTGTCGATACTTTTCTGGCGATAGATTCTCTTGTGAATGGTGTAAGCCGGACATCCTGCATAAAGAGAAAAGACCTTGGCAGCACGTCCTGTAGGTGCAATAAGCACAGTAGAGCCCTGACGCACGGTCTCCATGACCTTGACGAGAGAGCTTATCAGGCTTGTCTTACCAGTACCCGCAAATCCCTTCAACAGAAACACGCTGTCGGCATTGGGAGACAAAATAAAATCAGATAGAATACCCACTACTTCCTCTTGCTGATTTGTGGGCGAAAATCCAAAATTCAAGAGTATTTGTTCTTTGAGATAGTCATTTATCATATTTTTTTGAAAAAAATCTTATTCTTAGATTTTGATTTCATTTTTTATCCTTATTTTTGTGGCACAAAAGTAGCAAATAAAATTAAAAAAATAACATAGCATGAACAAATTATTTATTAATGCCCTTCTTGCCATCTGTACTTTGGGCTTGGCATGGGCTTGTTATTGGAGTATTTACTCGGACATCGATTTCGACGAACAGAAGGCTATACGCGAGAAAGCAGTAAAGGAGCGTCTCCTTCAGATTAAGGATGCAGAGGAACTCTACAAGAAGACTTACGGTCAGTATGTAGGTACACTCGATTCACTCATCGACTTCATCAAGAACAGCAAGGCTGTTGATCACATCATCAAGGATGGTGAACTTTCAGACGACCAGCTCGAGGCAGGTCTCACAGAGCAGGAAGCTGTACGCCAGGGTCTCATTCGTCGTGATACAATATTCAAGTCAGCTGCAGAGCTTCTTGGTATCAAGAATCCAGACTCACTCAAATATATCCCTGTAGGACGTAAGGCTGACGGCTCAACATTCACAGTAACTTCTAAATTCGATCCTAACTCAAAGGCTGAGGTTAAGGTTGGTGAGTTCGAGCTTCGCAAGAAGGCTGAGTTCAATATGCGTTCTAACGAGTTCGATATCCTCGTAGAGGTTCGTGCACGTCTCGACGACTATATGTACGGTTTCTCTGAGAAGCGTATCAAGAACCTCAAGGCAGACCTCAAGAAGCTTAACAAGAACAGAGGCGAGTTGATGCTTGACAACGAAGATGACTTCGAAGGCGAATGGTACGGACTTAGTATCGGCGACCTCAAAGACACCAACAACAAGCTTGCAGGTAACTGGGACGAATAATAAGCATCTCACATGACTGAAAACAATCCAAATAATAAAAGTTTGTCCATTCGTGTCTGCACGAATGGACTTTCTTTTTGCTCATACACCCCGTTGGCTGACACACCTTTTGAATATAAGGTGTTCGACATCAAGCCAACCATATCCCTTGCTGCCAATATCAAGGAAGCACTCACCACTGAACCTATGCTGAAGGAGGAGTATCAGAGAGTGAACGTTCTCATCACTACCCCACACTTCACAACCGTTCCAATAGCATATTTCAAGCTTGAGGATGCGCAGAAATACTACGAATGCGCTTTTCCGAAAGATGCTCCGCAGCATGTCAGCTACAACGTACTGCGCCGTTCGGGCATTGCCATCGTGTTCGGGCTGAACAAGAACGTGTATCAGCTCATACACGACGATTTCCCACGCGCACGCTTCTACGCCTCAGCAAGCACCCTCATCGAGTTCTTCGGCGAGAAGAGCATGTTCGGCACCAACAAGAAGATGTATGCCTACCTGCACGAGAAGGAAATGACGCTCTATGCCTTCGACAACGGCAGGATGCTGTTTGTAAACACCTTCGTGACAACAAACATTTCCGACACGCAGTACTACATACTCAACGTGTGGAAGCAGCTTGGATTCGACCAGGTGGAAGATGCTCTCTATATCGTAGGCGACACCCTTGAGCGACGCCAGGAACTGATAAACAAGACGCAGAACTTCCTCGGCAACATAAGCCTCATCGACCGCCGCGAAGACTTCCGCAACGAATTGACGGCAGGAAACGCCAAGATTCCTTACGACTTACAAACATTACTAATTTGTGGATTCTGACAGATGCGAATAATAAGAGGTAAATATAAAGGCAGGTCATTCCCTACGCCGACGAACTTCAAGGCACGTCCAACAACGGACTTTGCCAAGGAGGGACTGTTCAACATACTGGAAAACGTGTATATGGACTTCGACGATGCACCTACCGCACTCGACCTCTTCGGCGGAACAGGAAGCATAGGCTTGGAGTTCGCAAGCCGAGGATGCAGCAAGGTGGTCAGCGTCGAGAAGGACTTCAAGCATTGGCAGTTTCTGATGAGAGTGGC
>JAFSSN010000068.1 GCA_017450985.1 Bacteroidaceae bacterium | reverse complement strand
CATGGACGAGGTGGTACGTGGTGAGATTCTCGGCTTGGATGCCGATGCTTTCGAGCACATGGAGCGTGTGGTTCAGGATTGTGCCCATCAGGTGTTGAACAAGATGCGCCATGAGCAGATAGAACCGCAAAGTCCTCTTGCCTTCTACGTCTATGTCCGCAGCGTTCGTACACTCTACCGTATCGGTGCAGCCGTTGAACTTAAAGCATTAGGATATAAGTTTGAAAGAGTGGGGTAAAGGAGGCGTGAAAAGTATTTGGGTATTTTATGTGGAAACTGTTCTTGGAAAGGTGAATTTGTTGAACGAGGCATGTTTATGAGATTGGTAGGCGAAAGATATTTCTTTAGGATTTGGCTGCTTATAGCTTCGTTATGTCTGTTCTGCTCTTGTTCTGATGAATTGGTCCATATGATGGATGTCGTAGATTCTGATGGTGAGGGAAGGATAATTGTTACGTGTAAACCATTTGAGTTTGTCGATGAAACGCGTACAGTTCTTTCTGTGTCTAAGTCGAACGACGAAATAACTTTTGAATGGAAAGAGAACGATACTATAGGTGTTTTCCCTGTCAGTCCAATAAGTAATACGCAGGCAAAACAGGTGATTAGATCTCTGAATGACAGCCTGAATTTGCATGGCGCAGAGTTTGCCGGCGGAGGTTGGATGCTTGACTCTGCAAATTCCTATGTTGCATATTATCCTTATAACGGCTCGCTTTGGGCCGATACAGAATATGATTGTGTTCCTGTGGTTATGCCGTCTCAGACGCAGAAAGGAAACAATACTCTTGACCATATAGATCGTAATAACGATTATATGTATGCTGTGGCAACTTTACAGGAAAACGGGAGCTTGAGTTTTGATTTCAATCATGCTGTATCTATACTGAAGCTTGAGCTTGATATGCCTGTCGGCGATTCATGGAAAAGTGTTACGTTGGTCAATACTGATAATGATAGTGTATTCATTACTGAAGGTACATTGAATTCTGCTACTGGTGTGGTCACTTCTACGTGTATGACACCGACTGTGACAATAGATCTTGACAGTGTTATTAGTACCCTGCCCAATTCTCTTGTAACATTATATATGACCGTATTTCCGACAATGTCCAAGGAAACTACGATAATTGCAGAAAGAGCAAATGGCATGAAGTATGTTGCTACGGTTGATTCCTGTGCTTTCGTGGCAGGCAAAGCGCATCGTTTGATGGCAAAAATGTATGCTGTGCCGACGGGTAATGGTACCGAGAATGGATATGAATACATAGACTTGGGGCTGCCATCAGGATTGAAATGGGCAACAATGAACGTGGGAGCAAATATGCCTGAGGAGTGTGGTCGGTTTTATGCATGGGGAGAGACTAAATCGTTTTTGGAAGAAGATACCACGAACATAGTTAATTACAACAATTATATGAATACCACGTATGTTAAGTCGTATTATTATTGGAATACATACAAATGGTATAGTGGCTTGCAAAATGTAATGACTAAGTATTGTATTGACCCTAATTTCGGTTCGCCAGACAATAAAATAGTACTTGAACCAGAAGATGATGCGGCTGTGCAAAATTGGGGCGGAAAATGGAGAATGCCCACACAATATGAATTTTTAGAGTTGCATGATAAGTGTTCTTGGGTATGGACAGATTCATACAACGAGACTGGCGTGAAAGGATATGTTGTAACGGGTCCCAATAACAATTCTATATTTCTTCCTGTAACTGGGTATAGAAGTAATTATCAGTATTATAGTGCTGACACATATGGATGTTATTGGACTTCATCTCTTGGACAAAGAGATGGAGGATGTGCGTGGTGTTTTGATTTTAATTCAGAGAAATGCGATTATGGCAGTAGTCATAGTCGATGTAATGGCAGAAATGTTCGTGCTGTTTGTGAATAAAAAGAGTATATGTCTATTTTTGACATATACTCTTTTATTCATATGATACTGGCTGCTGATGCGTAATGGCATTTCTGCCGATGTGGCTAAGCATCTTTATGACTGTGTATGTTTTGCAGTCGTTAGTTCGCCAAATCAAACGTCTCCTTTTTGAATGATTGTTTGATTTAATGCGAACGTACAAACTGTCCTTCTGCCATTTCGCCGAAACAACGGTCTTCCATGTCGTCGAGCATATTGTCCAACTGCTCTTGACAATACTTTTCGTAATCCGTCTTTACCTCGGCGTTGTTCTTGACTTTCTTGGTTGTCTTGTTGTTGGTCATGAAAAAGTGTGTAAATTCCTTTTTTATTTTGCCTTTTTGAAGTATTCGCCTGTAATAAAACTTCGTTCAAGAGGATTGAAGTCTTTAGTACTTGTTTGCTCGATTTGAGATACGTTTTTTGTGAACTTATAAATTTCGATTCTAAATTAGCTCTGAGTTACGAGGAACTTAGAACTCTTCGTTCTCGGTACGGGCAATAATCTCGTTTTGCAGTTGTTCCGTCATGTCGTTGAAGTAGTCGGAATAGCCTGCTACACGCACGAGGAGGTCCTTGTAGTCGTCTGGGTGTGTCTGCGCCTCAAGGAGGGTGGCTGTGTCAACTACGTTAAACTGAATATGGTGACCGCCGAGTGTGAAGTATGTGCGGATGAGGCTTACAATCTTCTTTAGGTCTTCGTCGCGCTTGAAGAGCTGCGGCACGAAACGTACATTGAGGAGTGTGCCACCCGACTTTGTCTGGTCGAGTTTGCCAAGGCTCTTGACTACCGCAGTAGGTCCGTTGGTGTCTGCACCGTGGGCAGGCGATGTGCCATCGCTAATGGCGAACTTGGCAAGGCGTCCGTTGCAGCTTGCACCGCATACGCTGCCGAAGTAGTTGTGGCAGGTAGTGGACAGCATGTTGAGTTGCGTTGTGCCTCCGCGCGTGTTAGGATGTCCCTCGATGGCATCAACAAGGTCGTCGTAAACCTTCACGGCTATGCTGTCGGCATAGTCGTCGTCGTTGCCGAAGAAAGGCGTGCGGTTGATTATGAACTGGCGCATCTTCTCGTTACCTTCGAAGTTATGTGCCACGGCATCGAGCAACTCGTCCATGGTGAATTTGTGTTCCTCAAACACGTGCTTTTTCAATGTTGACAGACAGTCGGTAATTGTGCCGAGGCCTGTACATTGGATGTATGATGTGTTGTAGCGTGCACCGCCAGAGTAGTAGTCGCGGCCGCGTGCGATGCAGTCGTCGATGAAGAGTGACAGGAATGTGGCTGGAGCATAGAGTGAGAACATTCGCTCTATGTAGTTGTTGACGGCAAGTTTCATGTTTACGAAATATACCATCTGCTTATGGTAGGCCTCGTAAAGCTCCTCGTATGTTTTGAATGTGCGAGGGTCGCCTGTTTCAAGTCCCAGTCTTTTGCCGCTTACAGGGTCCAAGCCGTTGTTGAGTGTTATCTCAAGAATCTTTGGCGTGTTGAGGTATCCAGTGAGGATGTAGGCTTCTTTGCCGAATGCTCCTACTTCGATACATCCAGACGTGCCGCCTTCTCGTGCGTCTTCAAGGCTTTTGCCCTGTCGCACAAGTTCCTGTACGTAGGTGTCGGGATTGAAACATGATGGGTAGCCGTGTCCCTGACGAATTACCTTTGCACCGGCGATGACAAAGTCGTCGGGCGTCACCTTGCTGATATGGATTGACAAGCCTGGTTGAAGCTCGTGCAGTTCCTCTTGTATTTCGAGGATGATGTATGATATTTCGTTCGTGGCATCGTTGCCATACTTGTCTATTCCGCCAATGTTGATGTTGGTGAAGTCGTTGTAGGTGCCTGATTCAAGGGCTGTCACTCCCACCTTAGGAGGGGCAGGCTGATTGTTGAACTTAATCCATAGGCATGAGATAAGTTCCTTTGCCTTGTCACGTGTAAGTGTGCCGTTCTCCAGTCCTTTCTGATAGAAAGGGTAGAGGTGCTGGTCGATGTGGCCAGGGTTCATGCAGTCCCATCCGTTTAGTTCTGTTACGGTGCCAAGGTGTACGAACCAGTACATCTGTATTGCCTCTTGCAGGTCGCGTGGGGCATGGGCTGGTACCCACCGGCAGGTTTCTGCTATTTTGTTCAGCTCAAGTATTCTCTGCTTGATGGCTGCCTTTTCTTCGATGCTCAGACTGTTGTCTTCGCTCTTGACCGTCAGTTCTTCACTCATCTTTTCGGCGAGTTCGGCGTGACGCTCTGCAAAGAGAATTGCTGCATCGCAACTTATGTCCATAGCCTCCAGCTCTTGCTGCTTGTCTGTGGCTTCAGGGTCGTTGATGAAGTCGAGCTTGTCGAGTGCCTCCTTGATAAGCTTTTTCGTGTCGAGAAGTCCGCGGTGGTACATCTTGCCGTCCATTGATGTGTGGCCGCCTGCACGTTGTTCCATGAACTCTGTGAATACACCTGCATGATATGCCTCTTCCCATTCACGGCTCACGTGGTTGAAGATGCGCTCGCGCTGGGTACGCCCCTGCCAGTATGGAATCACCTCGCGTTCGTAGGTCTCGATGTCCTCTTGCGAGATGTGGTAAGGCTGCAGCTCACGTGTGTCGAGGGTGTGAAGGTCCTCCACCGTGTGACAGGTCAGTTCAGGGAAAGTAGGCACGGCCTTTGGCACAGGTCCACGCTCGCCGACAATCAGTTCGTCGTCGCCGATGTAAATGGTCTTCTGCTTGCAAATCTCGTAGAAGTTGCGTGCTCGCAGGATGCAGTTCGGCATCTTGCCGTAGTTCTCTTTGTAGAATGCCGTCTCGATGAGTGCACGCTCGATGGTGAGCGTAGGCTCAGTGTCAATGCTCTGCTTGTGCAGACGCTTGATGCGGTCATTCATTCCTCCTTCGTTCTCAGGATACTTGAGCGAGAAATTCATCTTGCTGTGTGGCGCGCGTGACGCTACTTTTCTTGCTTCTGACATTGTGTGAGTTTGTTGATTATTGTATTTCTTTCCCAGAATACACCTTTGGCGTATCCCTGTATCTCATTGTTTTCATCAGCCATCTGCAGGCGCTTCATTGCCCACAGGCAGTATTCTTCGTTTATCTCTATGCCGCAGTAGTGGCGGCCGAGTTTCTTTGCCGTGACGCAGGCTGTTCCGCTGCCCATGAAAGGGTCGAACACGATGTCGCCGGGGCGTGAGGAAGCGAGAATAAGCTTGGCATAAAGCTTTTCTGGCTTTTGCGTCGGGTGGTCGGTGTTTTCTGGCATTGACCAGAATGGAATGCTTATGTCGTCCCAGAAATTGGAAGGACAGGTAAGCCTGAACTTGTTCCCGTCCTTATCCTCATTCCAGTCTTTAGGATTTCCATTCTCCTTGTAAGGAGCAAGCACACGACGCTTCATCTTGACTGCTTCGATGTTGAAGTAATAGTCGTTAGGGTTCTTAACGGCAAACCAGATGTCCTCCATACCGTTCTTCCAGTTGTTCATGGCTCCTCGTCCCTTCTCCCTCTGCCATGTGATGCGATTCAAAACTGTCAGTCCTGTCTCCTCTATCACGCGTTGTAGGGAAGCCGTGCATTTCCAGTCGCCGCAAACATAGATTGAGCCGTTAGGCTTGAGCTTGCTGACCACCTTGGGCATCCACTCGCGGAGGTAGTTCTCGTACTTCTCGCTTGTGACATTCTTGAACTGCAGTTTGCCAAATGTGCGTGGAAGGTTGTAGGGAGGGTCAACGATGATGAGGCTGGCAGACTCGTAGGGAACGCTGTCGATGACAGCCATGAGGTCGTTGCACACTATCGTGTCGCATATTCCGTCCTCAGGAAATGCAGTCATCAAAGAGTCTTTTAACAGTCCTGCCTCTTCGTCCGTTATTCTTATCGTGCGATTGTTTCTTGCCCTTTGTTTCATTATTTTTTGCTCACTTGTTCCACCGCGTCTTTTAACTGTTGCATGGCCTGGCGAAGTACGGCACGCTGGGTACCCACGTTGAGGCGCATGAAGCCTTTGCCGCCGGTGCCGAACATTTCTCCGTCGTTGAGAGCAAGGCGAGCCTTGTTGACGAAGAGGTCAATCAGTTCTTTATGTGAGAGGTTGAGTTCTGTGCAGTCGAGCCATACGAGGAATGATGCTTCAGGGCGTATAGGACGAATCTGCGGAATGTTTTCTTTGCAGTAGTTGATTACAAACTCGATGTTACCTTCTGTGTACTTAAGCATCTGTGTGCGCCATTCCTCACCGTTTTTGAATGCAGCAACTGTTGCAAGCGGTGCAAACATATTAGCTTCGTTAAATTCGTTTGCTTCGAGCCATGAGTAGAAGCGGTGACGAAGTTCGTCGTTAGGTACTACAGCCCAGCTGCTCACGATGCCGGCAATGTTGAAGGTCTTTGAAGGTGCTGCGAACGTAATGCTTATGTCGGCAGCCTCCTGACTTACGCTTGCGAATGGAATGTGCTTATGGCCGTACAGAGCCATGTCGCAGTGGATCTCGTCTGAGATTATCATGATGCCGCGTTCCTTGCAGAAGTGTGCCAGGCGCTGCAGTGTCTCCTTGTCCCAGCAGATGCCTATAGGATTGTGAGGGTTGGCAAGAATGAGAAGTTTGCATTTTTCGTCAGCTACCTGTGCGAGGTTTTCAAAGTCCATCTCATACTTGTCGTGTGATACGCGCTTCAATGGATTCCACACCACCTCGCGCTTGTTACCTCTCGGTGTGAGGTAGAAAGGATGATAGATAGGTGGTTGTACAATCACTTTCTCGTCGTCCTTTAAGAAGCGGTTGATGACAAAGCCTATGCCCTTTACGATGCCTGGGATGTAAGTAAGCCATTCTGTCTTCACTTCCCACTGGTGATGGTCATATATCCACTTGGCAACTGTTTGCCAATAGTCTCTTGGGTCTTTGGTATAGCCGAATAGACTATGTTCCATGCGTGCTTTAAGTGCATCGGTAATGAACTGTGGCGTTTCCCAATCCATGTCAGCCACCCAAAGTGGCAATAGGTCGGCACGTCCGAATCTTTCCTCCAGCACTGCGTGCTTGAAATCGCTTGAACCGCTGCGGTCCACAGGCTTGTCAAAATTATACTGCATATTTATTTTCTTGTTACTTTTGTGTGCAAAGTTATGTAATTTTCAACAATAAAGCCCCATGCGTTCTTCACAGATGGCATGGGGCTGACAAAAAACTTCATTTGTTGTGGCATAAAGCCACTATTTTGATGTATTTCTTACAGCTTGTACGATATCTTCGAAGATGTCGTTCACATCCTCCAGACCTACAGATATACGAATCGTAGTGTCGTGTACGTCCATGTCGGCCTTCTGTTCGGCAGAGAAGTTGCCGAAGATAGTGCTGTACGGATGGATTGCGAGCGTCTTGTTGTCGAAGAGGTTTGTGGCACGTCGTATGAGCTTCAGACTGTCGATGAAGTGGAAACATGCCTCTTGGTCGGCAAGCTCGATGGTCATCATCGCTCCGGCTGTAGGTCCGAACTGACGTTGTGCAATGGCGTGGAATGGATTGTCTTCAAGTCCCACATAGTTTACGTTTTTTATCTCCTTAACCTCACGCAGTTTCTTTGCCAGGTTAAGGGCATTAGATGATTGTACGCGGTAGCGTGCGTCGAGTGTTTCAAGGCCAAGCGACTGCATGTAGGCTGCGTGTGGCGACATGTAGCTGCCGATGTTGAACAATAGTTCGAAGCGTATGCGCTTGTTAACCACAGGGAACGTGCCGTAGTCGATTACCAGTCCTCCGAGCGATGTGGCACCGCCAGAGATGTATTTAGTCGATGACACAACTTCGATGTCCACTCCAAACTCGTGTGACGAGAACTGTGTGAAAGGTATGGCGGTAGTGTCGGCAATGAGTGGAATGTTGTGCTCATGCGCTATCTCTGCCAATGCAGCAAGGTCGGCAACTTCCATTTGCGGGTTGGTGACTATCTCCAAATAGATGCAGGCAGTATTTCCGTCTATAGCCTTGCGTACTGCATCGAGGTCGAGCAAGTCCACCTGGCGGCTTTCCACGCCGAAGCGTGCAAAAGTAGTGTTGATGAGGGCAACTGTGTTGCCGAAAAGGTGGCGTGATGTAACGACGTTCTTGCCGGACTCTATCACCGTGAGCAGAGCATTGGAAATTGCTGCCATGCCGGAGCAGAAAGCAAATACGTTTGCAGCCCCGGTGAGTGCTTGTACCTGTTCCTCAAGATGCATCACCGTTGGGTTCATAACTCGTGAGTAGTCGGGCGCAAGTACACGTCCGCAGAAAGCGTCAGCCATGTCCTTGGCAGTTTCAAATTCGTATGCCGCCGTGTGGTACACCGGCATCGATATAGCTCCGTAGGCATCTTGCCGCGGGAACTTAGTGTCAATCGCTATTGTTGATTTCTCCATAATGATTCACTCAGCACCAGAACCGTGCTGATAACATTTTGTCGCTATTAATACTTTAGTCGTTGTAAAAGAATGTTTGACTATTTGCAGATATGACTTTACACAACGGGCTGTCGCCAAAGAAAGGCGCTGACGGCTTATGTGTCATTTCAAAACACTTTTAACTTTTATTTCTTGATTTTTTAACTCGCCAAGCGGCGTTCCGCGAAGTTTATTCCTTTTAACTGTCGAAAATTTATTTGTATGTAAAAAATGAGTTCTTTCCTTGTCCAAAAGTTGATGGAGTGTCAGATGTAGTATTCTACCATTTCCACAAGTCCTGCTCTTAGCGCGTATTTTGTTGCTTCGTAAACGGTGTTTACCTTTATCTTCCTGAATATATTCTTCTTGTGGGTGGTGATGGTGTGGATGCTCGAGTTGCGTTCTGCGGCCACTTCCTTGACAGAGCGGCCGAGTGCAATCAGACGAAGCACCTCCTTTTCTGTTGCTGTCAGCGGGTCATCCTCCTTTTCCTGCGTGTTCGTTGGGTTGAGCAGCAGATTGGTGACGTGATGGCAAAGGAAACGTACACCGGTCACAGCGCATTTCAGAGCAGAGATAATCTCTTGCACGGAGTCGTCTTTCAGCACCATGCAGAACTGCTGTTCTACGCTCAGACGGCGAATCAACTGTTCTGTCAGATCGGCAGAGAACAGTACCCACATGGTCTGTGGAAAACGTTCGCTAAGGTTCAGCAGTTCCTCGCTGCTTCCAAGATCAAACAGTGTGTAATCGATGACTACAACTGATGACGGCTTTTCCTTCAGGGAAGCTATCAGCTCCGAACGTTTTATCACCTCCTTAACCGTCAGTCCTTCTATTCCTGACAACGTACGTCGTATAATTGTTTTCAGACCGAGACGAGTGATGTCTTGATTGTCTGCCAGAATAATTTGTTTATCTTCCATTCCTTTACTCATTTAGAAGTTTTTTGTCTAATGTCCTTTGTGTTATTTGCGGTGCAAAGGTAATTCTATTTGGAACAATGGCAAACTAAAACGACATACTTTAGAAAAATATACCAAAAACATGGTATGTGCCGTGCCGTTTGTTCTTTGCTAAATTACTTGAAGTATTGTTCGTGGCATTATAGTTGTAAATGAATTAAAGAATGACGGGGCTGAGCTGCTCCCTCTGTGACTTTAATGGCAGGTCGATGTATTATATGTTCCAGATACCAGTTGCTGTTCGTTGTAGTATCTTGTGTATCTGCAACGTGAAGAAAAGTATGTAAACCAATATAATCACTGTCATGGATGCGAGCACTCCGTAGCATCCTATGTACTTTCCCAAATACAGGGACAGTGGAATGTGACAAACCAATCCTATCAGTGTGACGTAAGTTTGTAGCGTAATTTTGCCCAGTCCGTTGAGTATATACACTTGCAGAAGATCCCAAGTGTGTATGATTGTGTATATTCCTACCACGGCAGTCATCAAGAACGGAATATTCGCCTTGTCTCCAATCCATAGCGGGAAGACTATCGGTGAGGCGAAAATCATTGCTGCCATGAAGACAACGCACACAAGGTAGAGCGACACCATTTTCCTGTATATACTGCTCATCCATGTGAAGTCTCCCTTTGTGTAGGCATCGGTAAACGCAGGCCATAGCGGAGCGAAGATTATATTTATGAGCATTGTCGCAACATTCACGTATCTGTAAACTATTCCGTAATAGGTGACATAGCTTGGTCCTGAGATGTTAGAAATAAGCAGGTTGGTAGTCTGAAACATTACCAGAGCTTGAATTTGTATGATAAAGAACTTTGCACCGAGGCTTATGATGTTTTTCACGCATGAGAAGTCGATGTACTTAGTACTTGGCTTGACCTTGCAAAACTTTGTGTGGTACAGAATTATTGATGCTATGACGGTGACTATTATTGGCAGAAATGAGAATACGACACCGAGCGTCATGAGACTGCCTTTGGTGAAGTGGCTGAGAACCACTATGCACAGCAGAGCCAACGCGTTTCCTATTACGGGAAACGAGGAGGCGAGAGCCACTTTCTGATGGGCATTTGCCACGGCGTTGATGACGCTTACCACCATCTGAATACATATTCCCACTACGAGAACTTGAAGTGTCTGCACTATATCGTTGTGGTAGGCTACATTCACGTTCAACAGCTGCGGCCAATTCACTTGTGGAATCAGCAACTCGCACATTAAACCAAGTGGGGTGAAGATGATAAGCATCATGGCGTATGTGGTGCTTATCAGTGTCTTGGAGCGGTCATAGTCCCCATTTGCCAGGGCCTCCGTCAGTCTGTTCTTTAGTCCGTGGCCGAAACCTACGTCGAAGAACTGAAGCATGACGAGAATTTGTGACAGCGTCAACCATACACCATACATCTCCTTGTCAACATATCCCAGCGTAAGCGGGACTATTGCCAAGGAGATGAGTATGCTGAATCCTTTCACGCACAATGAGCCGAGAATATTTTTCTTTACAGCAACACTGCGGTCGTTACCTTTGGTTATCCTGTCAAGTAAAAACATTAACAGTTCTTTACGTTAGTTTGTTTCATGAAGATGGCAGGCCTTTATGCAAACATTTCCAAGGCCCTCTCAATGACCTTGTGCATGTCGTAGTATTTGTATTCGGCAAGTCTTCCGCCAAAGATGACATTATCTTCCTTAGCTGCCAGTGCCTTGTACTGAGCATAAAGCTCGGTATTGCGTGCATCGTTGACAGGGTAGTAAGGCTCGTCGCCTGGTTGCCATTCCTTGCTGTATTCCTTTGAAATGACGGTGTCTGGCTGAGTGCCATACTCAAAATGCTTGTGTTCTATGATGCGTGTGTAAGGTGTCTCTGCATCTGTGTAGTTCACAACGGCATTGCCTTGATAGTTCTCTACACCTTCAAGCAGTTCTGTCTCAAAATAGACGGTACGATATTGAAGGTGTCCGAAACGATAGTCGTAGTAGCGATCAATCTCACCAGTATATATTACCTTGTCTGCAAGTGCGGTCAACTCTGCCTTGTGCTCGAAGAAATCTGTGGACAGTCTTACTTCGCAGTTGCCGATGAGAGCCTGTATCAGCTGTGTGTAGCCACCTTCAGGAATACCTTGATACTTGTCGTTGAAATAGTTGTTGTCGAATGTCAGTCTGACTGGCAGACGCTTTATTATGAATGAAGGTAGTTCTGTACACTTGCGACCCCATTGTTTCTCTGTGTAGTTCTTTATTAGCTTCTCGTAGATGTCCTTGCCCACGAGCGTGAGTGCTTGTTCCTCAAGGTTTGATGGCTCGTATGCTACACCTTCCTTCTCGCACTTGGCTTTCAGTTTTGCACATTCCTCAGCCTTCTGCTCGTTGAGCTTGGCCACAGCCTCGGCAGGTGTTTTTACACCCCACATCTGGTAGAAAGTGTTCATGTTGAATGGAAGGTTGTACAACTTGCCCTTGTAGTTTGCTACAGGCGAGTTTGTATAGCGGTTGAACTCCACAAACGAGTTGACGAACTGCCACACTTCCTTGTTGCTTGTGTGGAAGATGTGTGCACCGTATTTGTGTACGTTGATACCTTTAACGTTTTCGGTATATACGTTACCGCCAATGTGGTCGCGCTTATCTATCAGCAAGCAAGTCTTGCCTTTCTTTGTGAGTTGGTGTGCGGCTACAGCACCAAAGAGTCCAGTGCCGACTATTAGATAATCGTATTTTGTCATAATCGTGATTAACAATTAAAGATTAATGATACAAACCGAATTCAAATCAATTGGTAATCGGAAATTATGTAAAGCCATGTCGCTCGCACTTATCATATAGTTACAAATTTGCGTTTAAGTGCTGCGTATTGCCTTTTTAGTTCAAAGCAACAGTTACTATTTAAGCAAGTTCGCAATGGTAACGAGCATTGTGGCTATTGATGCTGCAGATGTTCCCATGGCAGCATATTCTGCAGTTGACAGCTTCTGTCTGTTCTTCTTCGAAGGTACCACAATCTGACATCCTGGCTGAAGGTCCTTACTTCCGGAAATAAGCTTAACAGAACCATTCATGTAGATGGCATATACACGGCTCTTGCGAGCGTTGTCGCCATATCCGCCTGCATGTTTGATGTAGTACTTAAGTGACTTACCCTTGTTGTAGTTCATTGTCGTAGGGTACATAACGTCACCCGATACTTTTACCGTATTAGAGTATTGCGGTATGATGATGTGGTCGCCGTCGCGCAATACAATGTCTTCATTGCAGCCTGGTGTATTGAGAGCTGCCTCCATATCAATGGCAACAGGATATGTTGCTCCGAGGTCAAGCTTCATCTGCAAAAGCGAGTCTGCTCTCTCAAGGTTGAAGTTCTTATTCTCTGATTGCAACGACTCCTCGTAGAGCGCTATCTGTGATGTACGTAGCGTAGTCTCCACCTGCTTCTTCTCGTCCTCGGTCATAGTACGTTCCAGGCGTGCGCCCTTGATATATGCCAGTGAGCTGGCTCCGCCTGCTGCCTTGAGAAGGTCTGACAGCCTGTAGTTCTTGCTTGACATAGAATACTCGCCGGCAAAGTTCACGGCACCAGATATCTTTACGTTCTGCTGTTCTGCGTATGTAGGACTCTTGCGAACTACAACCTCGTCGAAAGGTTTAAGAATGAAGCCCGGCTTGCCTTCTACAACGAATCCGTCCTTAAGGGCGAATGAGAAAGTTTCCACAAGATTATTGTCATCGCTCGTTGCCTTAGAGTCCGTTCTGCGGCGGAACACGTCCACCTTAACCGTTGAAGCTGCCTCGGTCAATCCGCCAGCTTGAAGAATCAAGTCCTCTATTGTAGTGTTGTCGGCATACACATATTCGCCAGGGTAGTGTACCTCACCAGAAACCTTGTATGTGCGGTCGCCCAGCATGTCAAGCTTGTTAGGAATAAACAGTACGTCGTTCTTGCGCAATGGAATGTCGGCAACTGTGCCGTTCATTATGCCGAGAATGTCAACCGACAACACTTCGAGACTCTTGTCCTCCTTCTCGCGGTGCATTACTGCTCTTGCTGTGAACGCATCCTCACGAAGTCCCTCGGCAGCATTTACCAACTGGCGCACAGTGTTAATCTTGCCGTCCATCTGGTACATGCCCGCGTGGAACACCGCTCCGCGAATCTCAACCATGTTAGAGTAGCGTGCCACGATGCTGTCCACATACACGGAGTCGCCGTCGTTCACCTTGAAGTTGGTCCAATCAAACTCGCTGACAGTGTGTATAGAATACTCTGCGCCGTTCTTGCGTGTCAGTCGAACGTTCTTTTTGTATGCATCGCCTGTGAATCCTCCTGCATAGTCGAGGAGAGTTTTTAAGCTCTCTGTCGATTTCATTTCGTAAAACATCGGACGCTTCACCTTGCCGCGCACAGCCACCAAGGCATCGTATGGTCCCACGACGATGATGTCGTTGTCTTGTAGTCGCACATCGCCCTTCGTGTTGCCCGACATGAGATAGTCATACACGTCTATTGTCGCAATCTGTCGTCCTTTTCTGTAAACCTTTATATTACGCAGCGTACCGATTTCTGTCATACCTCCTGCCATGTACAGAGCGTTGAAAGCCGTTGATAGAGAACTGAGAGTGTATGTACCAGGCATGTTTACCTCGCCGGCCACCTGTACCATTATCGAACGTGTAGAACCGAGAGTCATCTGTATGTTGGAGCCTTTGTAATACTGTCCGAGCTTCCCTTTCAGGGATGCGTTAGCTTCGCTCACGCTCATGCCTGCCAGCCTTATAGGACCTACGCCTTCAATCGTCACCATTCCGTCGGGCGAAATCTCCTCTTGAAATGTCAGCTGTGATTCGCCCCATACGTCGATGATCACGTTGTCGCCAGGGCCGAGACGGTAGTTGGCCGGCGTTGCTATGTTCATGTTAGGTTGGAACGTAAGGTTCGTATTGTTGAATATGTTGCGACCGAACACCTCGTTCTCGTTGTGTCCGAACATTTTCTTGTAGTAGATGAGCGAGTCGATGTCCATGAAGCCAATCTCTTCGTTCAGCTCTTCCTTAGCCTTCTTCCTGCTGTTTGTAGAATTAGTAACATACTTTGTTCCTGCACCTCGGGTCATGTAGTTGCCCTTCTTTTGCTTCAATTCATCTTCCTCCAGATTCTGCTGACGGCGTCGTGAAGAGTTGCCATCGTTGCCAGTAAGGTTTTTCGCACCGAGGTT
>JAFSSN010000067.1 GCA_017450985.1 Bacteroidaceae bacterium | reverse complement strand
TTGAGAGGCTCCCAAGTGAGGTCCTCTATTACAGATGTGGCATTGGTTGTTTGCAGGAACTTCATCCATGAAGGTGAGTCGCCATAGTAGCTTGTTCCTGCCCAGCGTCCTGTTTCTGAGTCAATCCATATAGCCCATGTTGCTGCATGACCTGCAGCGAGAACGGCAGCCTCGCGGTTTGGTGCAACCGAATATACGAGGCTTTGTCCGCGAGTTGCCACCTTCAGCTCGTCGCCGATGGTGCTTACAAGAAGGTTCTTGGCTGATGCACCACTGCTGGTTTCAATTCCAAGAAATTTATTGTCGTCAACGCAGTTCTTCTTCGTTAGCGTTGCTCTGTCCATCCACTCTTCGGATATTATTCCGTGATTGTATGGAGTGGAGCCTGTAGCTATGGTAGCTATGGCCGAAGCACAGTCAACTCCTACGTATGGATATTGTACGTTGGAGTAAACCTGACCTTCTTTCAACAGCTTGTTGAATCCTTCCGTGCCGTAGAGTGGGGCAAACGCGTTGAGGAAGTCTGTCCTGAGATTGTCAATGGTTATACCGACAACAAGTCGAGGCACCTCATTGTTTGATTGCGCCACGGCACTTGCCATTGCTATTGATGCTACGAATGTCGTCAGTAGTCTCATTTGTTTATATGTTTGCTTTGAATGTTTCAATTAGGTTATTGAACGTTCTTGTTATTTTTTCTCTTTCTAATACGCAGTTCTGTTGCATATACGAATATTGAACGTGTTAGCAATGTCAGTATTACCAGTTTTGTAGGAATATCGAACGACTGGTTTACAAACATGGCTGTAATGGAGAATGCTATCATGATGAGCATGTAGGCTATCGCCATAACATTGTTCTTCTTCTTTACTATGCAGTATATCAAGTATGCTGCATAGGCAATGAACAGCGGGTTGAACACTCCAACGAGCCAGTTAGAGTTCACTGCCGGATGTTCCGAACAGAAGAACAGAAAACTGATAAGTATGCCTGCAATTCCTTGCGTCATACAGAGGGTTGCGTCGAGTGTGTATGTCACCTTGCGCTTGCAGAAGTCTATGATGCTCATGAACAGTGTGGCTATGAACATGATACACAATACAATCGTAGGTGTTATTATTGTATCAGCCTCTTCCTTTGTAGGATTTGGTTGTAGTATCGTTTCTTTTGATGAAATTAACGGCTGTAACTTTCCACCGTCTCTTGCGATGAAGGCAGAGTCAAGTTCTGCCTCGAAGTGGGCAGGAATAAACATTTGATGGCGTTTGTCAAATGTTGGATCGTCAATTTCTTCACCCAGCACAAGGTCTATTCCAAATCGTAGCCATGGTGCTTTCTGCATACATTCGTGCAGTTCTTGACGAGCTGTCAAACGTTTTGACGACTTCTTGTAGAACACCTCTTCTGTGAGTGCGCTTTCAATCATGTCTCTTGCACGTGTGGTACAATTGTCGTATAGGTAACTATATCTGTATTGTTTGTTCTCTGGCTGCAAGTTAAGCACAAGGAGACGGAACAGATTCATAGCCTCAGGCTGTGTTATGTTGAGCACTTGTTCATCAACTTGCACTCCCATGTATTCGTAACGCTTGAAAAAGAAATCGGCTGGCTCTACTTCAAGCAGGTAGTCTGTTTCGCCTTTTATGAACTTGTACACGAACATTTCTTCAGTATAGTCAAAGCAACCGTAGTTGAACACAATGTCGTCCTGTTTGTCCAAGTTCTTCAAACGTATAGCTGTATGGCCGAAATGCGCATATACGTCGGTGCCGGGAGCACATGTCAATACAGATATTTGCAAACTATCTGCCCATGCTCCGCATAGGCACAGCATGGACAGTAGTAGTGTATATGTATATCTAAGCATTGTTTGCATGTGGGCAAAATTTTTGCAAAGATACATTTTTTTTGTAAGAATGATTTCTTTTACGTGTAAAAAATGCAAATGATGCTATTCTATGATGAATTCGGACACTTCAAAGTTATTGGCAACGGCAAGTCGAGCACAATTTTGAAGCAATCGTCGGTTTGAGTTGTTTACCTGAGTTGACACTCCAGGCTTGCCATATACGGTATAGTCATCGCGTAGGTTTCTGCCTGTACATGGTGCTATGATAGCTTCGAAAAATGTGCATGCAAGAAGATAGCGTCCCATGTAGAGGTCGATGTGCTGATTGTCGCGTGTGAACTCATTGTCTGTTACGAGTGAAGAGTTTGCGCGTGCATTCTGCACAGCGGTGCCGCAAGGAATAATAACGTCGATACCTGATGCTGCCTTCATCTTTTTTACAGATTCACATATCTTGTTGTACATGTTCATTGGAGTCTTGTACTTACTGATATTTTTGTGTTTTGAACTGTAAGCCCATGTCTGGTTGAAGGCAAATGTTGTACGAGGACTTATCTTGTTAATATTGAAAGCCTGAATTAGCTTTGACAGATAAGGTTCGTAACTTGTGTAGTCGCCAGATTCAAGCGAGTACTGCTGGAACACAACGATGTCATAAGGATAGCGGCTCATTACGTTGTTGATGCTCGTAGCTGACTCCAGCTTCGTTTCGCCTCGTATGTTATACTGATAGAACTCATACACCTTGTCGCTGTTCTTGTAGTAATTGTAGTGCTCTTTCATAGAGCATCCTCCCTTGTACAAAACGTACACGTTTATGTTGGTAAGTCCCATGCAGTTCAGTATCTCAGGAAGGGCAGTGCTGGTGTCTATTGCAAACGAGTTGCCTATAAAAAGAATGTCAAGCTTTGGTGGCAGATATGGGAGCGGAGGATTGCACAGATAGCCGCAGTTTGTTGTTGCCTGTACGCTTGCAGGCTTTTCTTCCTTCTTCTCTGTAGGCTTGTTTTTAGCCTGTGCCGTATTCTTTGTGGCGACAGTTTTTACAGTCTTTGTGGCTGTAGGCTTACTTGCTGTTTGCTTTGTTTTTGAATTGCTTTTTGTTGTCTTTGTTGTTTTAGTCAGAACGACTGTCTTCTTTGTCTGTGCGAAATCAGGAAGACAGACGGCAAGAATGGCTAAAATGATTAAGATGCGTCTCATATTTATTTGTTATTTTTGTAATGCTTCGAGTAACAAGTCCATTGCTTTTCCTGCATTGCCTGTTTGGTCGATGAGCGTCACGAACTTGCTTCCTATGATGGCACCAGCTGCATTGCTTTGTGCAGCTTCAAGGGTTTGCTTGTTGCTGATACCGAAGCCTATCATACGAGGATTGCGTAGGTTCATGCCGTTGATGCGGGCGAAATATGCCTGCTTGGCATTGTCAAATTCTTTCTGTGCACCTGTTGTGGCAGCTGACGATACCATGTATATGAAACCGTCTGTATGTTCGTCGATGAAACGTATGCGCTCGTCGCTTGTCTCAGGTGTGATGAGCATGATGATGCGTATGTCGTACTTGTCGGCAACAGGCTTGTATTCGTCAAGATAATCCTTGAAAGGAAGGTCCGGAATGATTACTCCGTCAACGCCTACTTCTACACATCTTTTGCAGAAATCCTCAAATCCATACTGCATGATAGGGTTCAGATAACCCATGAGGATGAGAGGTATGTTTACGTTATTGCGTATTCCCTCCAGTTGCTTGAACAAGATGCGCAGAGACATGCCGTTACGTAGAGCCTTTGTTGCTGCATCTTGAATGACAGGACCATCGGCCATAGGGTCGCTGAAAGGTATTCCTACCTCAATCATGTCCACGCCCTTGCTTTCCAACGTCTTGATGGTTTCTGCAGTGCCGTCGAGAGTAGGGTGGCCTGCACAGAAGTATATTGAAAGAATGTTCTCAGATTTGCTCTGGAATAATTTATTTATTCTGTTCATTGTTTATAACGTTTAATGAATGTTTTTATTGCCTCAACATCCTTTAATGCTGGCGAAATCTCACATTTTGAGTTTAGGTCTATGCCTGCGAACATTGGATGTTGAAATGATTTCAATCTCTCTGCATCATCCTTTCCTATGCCTCCGGTAATGAGGAATGGAATGGAACCTCTATAGTGTCGTAGTATTTCCCAGTCGAACTGTCTTCCACTGCCTCCGTAGTCCTTTGTCTTGGTCTCGAACAACAGGTAGTCTGCAATGCCTTTGTAGTCAGACACAATGTTCAAATCTTCGAGAGTTTCAATTTGAATCATTTTGATTATCTTGACTTTGCCATTTGTATGTTGAAGCAGTTCTTTGCAATATTCTGGTGTCTCATGCCCATGAAGTTGCACGAAATCAAGTCCAAAGTCGCTGATACGTTTAAGTAAGGTGTCTGTATCAGCATTGACAAATACTCCGACTCTTTTGGTATGCTGTGGTAGATACTCAGGAAGCGACTCTACATTGCGTGAACTGCGTGGGAAGAATATGAATCCCATCCATGTTACTTCTTCTATTTCGTCCACCTCCTTGATGTTTACGGAGTCGCGCATTCCGCACACCTTTATTATCATACTTGCCTTTTGTTTACTTTATCTTGCTGATAAACTCTCTGAGGGCGTCGCCGGGATTTGGAGTCTTCATGAATGTTTCACCAATAAGGAAACCTCTGAATCCGGCAGCACGCAACTCGCTGACTGTGTCAGGATTGCTTATGCCGCTTTCGCTAACTAATACGTAGTTCTTTGGAAGCATTGAAGCAAGTCTGTAGGAATTTTCTACATCTGTGTGGAACGTACCGAGGTTACGGTTGTTTACACCCACCATGTCTATGTTATCACCCACATATTCCAACTCACTTTCAGAATGTATTTCGAGCAGAGTTTCCAAACCAAGCTCATGTGCCTTGTATGCCAGCGAACTGCATTCTGCTTTTGTGAGGTCGGCAGCAATGAGAAGCACGGCATCTGCACCTATTTCGCGTGCTTGATAAAGCTGGTATTCATCTATGATGAAGTCCTTGCGTAGTATCGGACAGGTTACCGAGTTGCGAGCGTTCTTAATGAACTTCAGATTGCCTCCGAAGTATTTCTCGTCGGTAAGTATTGAAACTGCCGATGCTCCGTTTTCAGAGTAGGAGGCAGGAATGATGTCTGCTTTTCCATCTTCCTTTATCCATCCCTTTGACGGAGATTTGCGCTTGAACTCGGCAATGATTCCACTCGCAGATGCCTCAAGCGAAGTTTTCATGGAAAGGATAGAATGTGCCGTGCCTTCTTCTATCATGCTTTCCACTTGTGAGCTGAGCACCGACGGAGACATGACGCATTTCTGTGCTTCCACTTCTATGCGCTTGTTGCATACGATTTCTTCCAATATATCCTTCATAACTATGTATGTTATTGGTCGTAAGTTTGCTGCTTACGAGTTGAATTCTACGAACTTCTTGAATGTGGCTAATGCCTTTCCGCTTTCGAGCGACTCGCGTGCAATGTTTACCGTTTCTTCCATGCTGAGGTTTTTCTCCATGATGCTTATTCCGCATGCGGCATTTGCTATTACTACGCTCTTCTGTGCTTCTGTTGCTGTACCTTCAAGTACTGAGTCGAAAATCTTCATGGCTTCTGCTGCTGTTTCGCCTCCGTAGATGTCTGATTGGTTGATATAGTTCAAACCAAGTTCTTTTGGAGTATATACCTTCTCGAAGTTGTTTGTGCAAATCTTGAATCCAGATGTAAGTGAAATCTCGTCGTAGCCGTCATAGCTTGTAATGACACCGTAGTTGTCGCCGAGTTTCTGGTGGATGTTTGTATAGAGACGCAGCTGGCTTTGGTTGGCTGTTCCGTGAAGAGAGTTCTTAGGGTGGGCAGGGTTTACCAAAGGACCGAGGAGGTTGAAGCATGTTGGTACACCGAGGGCCTTACGTGTAGGACCTACGAACTTCATACCATAGGCGAAGAGTGGTGCGTGCAGATAACAGATACCCACCTCGTCGAGACACTTACGGAGCTTGCTTTCATCATCAGTAAACTTAACACCGTGACCTTGGAGCACGTTACTTGCACCGCTCACAGAACTGCTGCCGCCGTTTCCATGCTTGCTTACCTTATATCCGGCACCGGCAATGACGAAAGCCGAGCATGTTGATATGTTGAACGTGTTTTTGCCATCGCCGCCAGTACCCACGATGTCGAGTGTATTCATGTCCTCGATGTTGATGTACTTTCCTGTTTCAAGCAGTCCGTCGCGAAATCCGAGAAGTTCGTCAACAGTCACTCCGCGTGTCTGAATGGCCATGAGAAGTGCTGCAATCTGATGCTCGTTGTACTGTTCCTTTATGATGTTCAGCATGATGTTGTGAGTGTCCTCACGTGTGAGTGTCATGCCGTCGATGAGTTTTAGAAGATATTGTTTCATTGTCTTGTATAATCTGTTTTTGTGAGTTGTCGTTTCTATTTGTGATTTTTGTCTTATGTGTTGTGGCTGTGCTGTGCTTTAATGCTGTAACCAGTTTTGAATGATAATCTTGCCGTCAGGCGTGAGCACAGATTCTGGGTGATACTGAATGCCGCGTATATCGTATTCCTTGTGACGCAGTGACATGATGTATCCTTCGTCGGATGTGCTTGTCACCTCGAGACAGTCAGGGAATCCATTAGTGTCAACCACCCATGAATGGTAGCGGCCAATCTCAATCTGCTCAGGCAATCCGTTGAAGAGATAATCCTTGACCGTGATGGTGCATGGAGTTGCCACTCCGTGATACACATCGCTCAGGTTTGTCAATGTGCCGCCAAAAACTTCGCCTATTGCTTGATGTCCGAGACACACACCGAGGATAGGTTTCTTTCCAGCGTATGTCTTTATAACATCGAGTAGGAGACCAGCTTCGCTTGGTATTCCAGGACCTGGTGACAGAATGATTTTGTCAAAGTCATTCAGTTGCTCCATCTTGAATTGGTCGTTTCTGAACACAGTTACTTCAGCACCGAGTTCCTTCACGAGATGACTCAAATTGTATGTGAATGAGTCATAGTTATCTATTATTACTATTTTCATACCCCTAAAGTTTTTCTGCTATGCTGATAGCTTTGCGAAGTGCTCCCAGCTTGTTGTTTACCTCTTGCAGTTCGTATTCTACATTGCTCTTTGCCACTATGCCGCCACCTGCTTGAAACCACAGTTCATTGTTGCGGCTCACAAATGTACGTATTGTGATGGCTTGGTTAAGGCTTCCGTTGAATCCGATGAATCCGATACAACCGCCGTATGCACCTCTGTTGTGTGGCTCGTATTCACTTATCAGTTGCATGGCTCTTACCTTTGGTGCACCGCTTAGCGTGCCTGCAGGGAAAGTGTCAATGAATGTTTGAATAGGGTTTGCATTGCTGTCAAGCTCACCGCTTACTCGTGATACGAGGTGAATGACATGGCTGTAGAACTGCATATCTTTGTAGAAATCTACCTTTACGTTGTGACAGTTACGGCTCAAGTCATTGCGTGCA
>JAFSSN010000066.1 GCA_017450985.1 Bacteroidaceae bacterium | reverse complement strand
GTTAAGAGTTAAGACTTTGTAAACAGAGTAACTTTCACTCTTCACTCTTCATTCTTTTGAGGAGTTAACTGGAGTAATCGGGAGTAAAAAGGAGTAAAGAGACGAGTGACCGTTTGCGGAGGTGGATTCTTCATTCTTCATTCTTCACTCTTCACTCCGCCGTAGGCGAAAAAGTATCGTCCTGAGCGAAGCGGTTACTCCTTTTTACTTCACGAAGTTAACTCCAGTTTACTACTTGCGAAACTTCAGATGCCTTATTCTTTTTGCTTATTTATTTGACTGACGAACTGGGCTTCATATCCCAGTCGATAGAGCAGTCCTGCAACGGCGGTCTCGGCATATTTACGTGCTTTGTCGCGGTTGTCCGGGGTGTCGAAACGCTTGCGTATCTGGCTTGCCACCTTCTTCTTCAAGCCATTGGTGTTTGGCAATGCTTCTATCCAATACTCTTCGTCGTCAGACATGAACGGAGAGTTCTGGGTTGAAGCCGTGTATTCTATTTCCGGCAACATTACAAAGACTCGGTTGAGGGTGTCCTTGGCATACACAATCTTGTCGAGGTCAATCTTGTAGCTGCATTTCTGACGCAGCATCTGTACGCATGAGTGCTTCTCCGGAATAATGCCAAGGTGACGCTCCGTCTTCTGTAGGGTAGTGTAGTCTTCCATTATTGCGCTGCACACGTATATCTCGCCTGTAGGTCGCACGTCCTCAATCTCTATCGGCGTGTCCTCAAGCAGTATCTCGCGGTGTATTGTCTCCTGGCGTTTATGGTTACATTCCGACACTATCGTCATGACGAGCAGGCACAGCAGCAGGGCGAGGGCGGTGTAGAATGTCAGCCTCTTGTGGTGCATTGCGAATTGTGCCGCCTTGCTATTTTTTATTCGTTGTATATACTTGTACATTTTCCCAGCCTAATGATTTGATTAGTGATTCGAATATAGATTTCACATTGTTCTCTATGTCCTTGCCTATGGCTTCCGAGAGGTCTTCCTTGAGTACCGCTTCATATCCCTTGCGTCGTATCTCTTCCTCAAGCTGGTGCCCAATCTTGTCGCGAAGTCCCGTGGAAATGCTTGTCCCGGAAGCACGGTCGATTTCGGCATTGTAGCCGGCATCGATAATCTTCGGCTTAGGCAGTATGACAACTACGGCTGTGCTGTCGTCCGTCAGTTGTATGTTGTCGAGTGTCAGTTCACTGAGGTCGTAGCCGTATTTTATTTTCACTTCAATTGGAATGATGCACTTTCGCTCTCCATACTTCCATGTTGACGGTGATGTCCATGAAAAATGCTCGTTCTTGTTCGAGTCGTAGATGGCAATCTTGCGTATTCGCACTTCTGTTGTGGCAAGGTCGCTGCACTGCTTCAGCTGGGAAAGTATCTCCGTCGTGCCCGGCAGGGAATGGGTTGCCTCCACGCTGTCGTACACTACGTCGGGTTCTTCTTCACGCTGGCATGAACATCCGTATGGCGTAGTCATTGCAGCCATTGCAACGGCTGTGAGCATAAGTGAGTATATTGTTTTCTTGTTTTTCGTTTGAAACATAGCGCGATTTTACTGTTGTTCGAAAAAAAGTTCGTACTTTCGTGTGCAAATTACGAAAAAATATCTGATATGAAAAAATTATTTACATTGGCAATGTGTATAATTGCGTCAATTTGTGCTTTTGCGCAGGAAATATCGCTCGATGATGTGGTGAACGGTGCATATCGTCCGCATACCATCAACGGCGTGTCGCCTATGGCCGACGGCGAGTCATATTCACAAATCAGTAGCGACGGAAAAAAGATTGTGCGTTACTCGTTCCGCAACGGCGCACAACTCGATGTGCTGTTCGATGCTGAGAAGGCAAGGGGAAAGAAGATTAACAACATTGACGGCTATATTATCTCGCCAGACGGAAAGAACATTCTCGTCGAGACGGAGCGTCAGCCTATATACCGTCGCTCAGCTGTATCTACATATTACATCTACAACGTGAACAATCGTACGCTCACACCGCTCTCAAACGGCGGAGCGCAGGAGTGTCCGAAGTTCTCACCTGATGGCAATGTGATTGCGTTCGTGCGTGACAATAACATCTTCATTGTCAAGTTGCTTTACAACAATGCTGAGACTCAGGTCACAAAGGACGGCGAATTCAACAAGGTCATAAACGGTAAGCCTGACTGGGTGTATGAGGAGGAGTTTAGCTTCAATTGTGCCTACGACTTCAGCTCTGACAGCCAGATGCTTGCGTGGATCCGTTTTGACGAGAGTGAAGTCAGCACGTTCTCTTTCCCTTGGTATCAGGGCGACCGCCCAAAGAAAACGGACTACCGTCTCTATCCTGGCAGCTACAGCTATAAATACCCAAAGGCTGGCGAGGTGAACTCAAAGATTAGCGTCCACAGCTTCGACATCAAGAGCCGTGTCACTCGTACTCTCGATGTGCCGGTGGAGGCTGACGGCTACATCCCTCGCATCCAGTTCATGGGCGAGAAGGATATGCTTGCCGTGGTAACCCTCAACCGTCATCAGGACCAGATGGATATCTATAAGGTTAATGCTCGTTCCACATCCTCACAGTTGCTGGTACGCGAGAAGGCTGACAAATATATTGACGAGAAGGCTTACATGGCTCTTGACTTCTCACACGACAAGTTTGTGCTTCTGAGTGAGCGCGACGGTTTCCAGCATCTGTATCTATATACGGCTTCCGGCAATTTGCTCCGCCAGCTCACAAAGGGTAATTTCATCGTTACGGATTACTACGGCATGGACGAGGCTGGCAAGACATTCTATTTTGCAAGCAACGAGGGTAGTCCGCTTGAACAGTACATATACAAGGTCGATGCTTCGGGCAAGCGTACTAAGCTGACGGAGAAGAAGGGATTCCACAGTGCTATTTTCTCAACTTCGTATGCCTACTTTATGGACACATACTCTTCACTCTCAACTCCTTCTGTCTATTCTTTGTGCAATGCTCAGGGCAAGGAGGTGAAGGTGATGGAAGACAATGCCGAACTTCGCAAGCGTCTGGCTTCGCTCCAGCTTGGTTCACAGGAACTCTTCAGCTTTAAGACTGCTGACGGCGTGGAACTGAACGGATGGATGGTCAAGCCTCACAATTTCGACCCGTCAAAGAAATATCCTGTTCTTATGTATCAGTACAGCGGTCCGGGAAGTCAGCAGGTGCACAACTCATTCTCCAACGGCTTTGTCGGGGGATTGATATGGGAGCAGCGTTTGGCACAGAAGGGCTATATCGTTGTATGTGTTGACGGACGCGGCACAGGTGGACGCGGCGCAAAATTCCAGAAGTGTACTTATCTCCGTATGGGCGACCTTGAGTCGCACGATCAGGTGGAGACTGCCGTATGGCTTGGTCAGCAGCCTTATGTTGACAAGAACCGTATTGCCATCTGGGGATGGAGTTTCGGAGGCTTCAACACCATTATGTCTCTTTGTGAGGGACGAAATGTGTTCAAGTGCGGTATAGCCGTTGCGCCTGTTACCGACTGGCGCTATTATGATACCATTTATACAGAGCGATATATGCGCACTCCGCAGGAAAACTCTGACGGTTATGACTGCTCACCTATGCATCGTTACAAGAAGAAGCAGGGTGACCTGCTCATCATACATGGCTTGGCAGACGACAACGTTCATTTCCAGAACACAGCCGAACTGACTGAGGCATTTGTGCAGAGCAACATCCAGTTTGATATGGCTACCTACACCAATCGTAATCACAGCATTTACGGCGGCAATACTCGTAAGCATCTCGTGACGCGCATTGAAAATTATCTTGACAGGGAAATGGGAAAGTAAATTCAACGGTTTCCGTGGAACAATATAGTGAGAACAGGTGATAAATCAATTTCACCTGTTCTTTTTTATGCTTTTCTCGTTCCCCTCAGTTCTAAATCATCCTCTCTCCGGTGTTATTGGCAATGCAGTCGGCGTACCACGGGCAGATAATCGAAAGTTTGTTGGTAATTTTTTTGCGTAAATGTTTGGTAGTGTGAAGTAAAGTGAATATTTTTGCGGCGGTGATTCGCTTGCCAACGTAAGGGATGAACCCTCACTCCGACAGACTTCTCCAAGGCTGCTGGTTCTATTTTTTACTATCTGATGTCATCTGCCTTAATGGTATAAACACGACCCTTCTCCGAGTGTTCTACGTATTCTCTACAGATGTTTTACGGGTTTTCTATAGCTTTTCTACGGGTACAATCCGTAGAACATGCGGAGAAAATCCGAAGGAAATGCGGACTAAATGCGGAGAAAACATTTGTCAGCCGCGTTGCTGACGAGGTGATGAGTGCTTTGTTTATGAAATCGAAGAACCATAATGTCTGTGTTTTTGTATATGTAAACACAGCGGATTTTCAAGCCATCCTTTTTTGAATGATTCTTGTTTTACATCGTAATGCCAGCGTTTGAAACGTGGTTGAGCGGTGTTTGAACAGCGTTTGAACGACGGAAAAAACATCTTCGACCGTTTTGGAAAAGTACCCAAAAAGGGCGGGCCATGTGCAAAACATAGCCCGCCCTTTTTCTTGCCTGACTCAAAAGATACGTTAGCTCTTTTTAGGCTGTTTGTTGAACTTGTACACGAGACGCATAAGCCCGTAAGAAGGAATTACATTGTAGAATGTTTCTGTGCGTCCCTGTCCGTTCACGTTTCGGTACACGTTGGAGAGATTGCCGAGAATGTCGAAGCCGTCAAACATCACGGTGAGATTGCCCTTGCACATACGTTTTGATATTCGTGCGTTCCACACCAGCTCGTTGTTGTTCATTGCCTCATCGTCATATCCGCGTCGGCTGTACATCGTCAGGTCGCTGCTAACGTTGATGTCCCAAGGGAGTTCTATCTGCAGGCGGCATCCGTAGTTGAATGTGTATGCCTCAATGTTGGTGAAGTTCTCACGTTTGCTTGTGCTCCTTTGCATACTTACGTTTCCGAACAGACCGTATTCCATCTTCTTTGTCGGCTGCCATGTCAGTCTCAGTTCTTCGGTCATGAAGTGGTTCTTCACTGTTGAACGTCGTGCCACGGTGTCATTTACCGAACCTACAAGGTCCACGTTATTCGTAAAGTTGTATGAAAGGGAGTTGCGCAGTCTTACTCTCTCGTTCTTGTCAAACGGTACGTCTATCGTTACGCTTCCGTTTGCGTTCCAGTTGCCGTTTATGTTTTCTGGCTTCACAGTCTTTCTGCCCACCGAGTCCATCACGAATCCTTGTGCCACGGCATTCGCTCTGATTCCCACGTTGGCGTTTCCGTAGAGTATGGTTTTGCCTATTTTCCGACGTGCGTACATGTAAGCGTTGTAGTTGCGTGAACGCTTCAGGTTAGGGTTTCCGAGTGTTATGTAGAGAGGGTTGCTGTCGTCTCGTATGTCGAGAAGCGTGTTGAGGGACGGCATTGACTCATTGAATCTGAGATTGGCCGATATATACGTGTCTTCTTTCCTGTGTGAAAAATACAGATCCGCGTCCCATGTTGTAGAATTGCGTTTCACGTTTGTCTTCAGCACGTTTCCGCGTTCGTAGTCCATGTTCTCGTGTGTGATGTCTGCTCTGATGCTCAGATATGCGTAATTGCTTATCTTTGTCGAGTCGTTGGATTTGGTAAATGTGAAGCTTAAGCGTGGAGTCAGTCTGTTCTTAGCGTTTATCGTATGGCTACTGTTCTGCATATACATCGTCTTGAGCCACTCGTCCATTGACGGCAGTTCACCGAGTGAATGTTCTGTGTCTCTCGTGTCCCATCCCTTTAGCGTGTTGAGCATGTACAGTGGCAGGTCGTTGTCCGTGTGCTCATAATAGTGTGTTAGCCCCAAGGTGAGATACATGTGCTTTGCTCCTATGAAGTCTATGGCGAAGTTCGTGCGCATGTTTAGCTCCCTGTTGAGACTTGGCGTGTATAGGTTCTGGAATGTACCGGGTTCCTGCGTCTTCGGGTATTCGTAGGTGTTGTGCTTGTAGGTGTCCTCCTGGTTTTCCGTCATTCGGTGTTCGGCGTCAAGCGTGAACGCCACCTTGTCATTATGTGCAGGCGTGAAACCGAATGTCAGGAAGTTGTGTGAGTCGTACCAGTGGCCTATGCCTTTCGTGCTCGTTATGGTGCGGTGTGCGGCATACTTCTTCAGCAGGTCACCGGCGAGCGGTGCCTTGATGCTGTCGAGCCAGTCCTTGCCCAGGTTTGATGCTACGTCCTGCTCAAGTTGTACTGCTGCCGACTCCGAGTGGTTGTTCCACTTCCTGTAGTAGAAATATGGGTTGAGGTTGAAGTACATCTGCTTCAGCAGATTGCTTTCGGGATACTCGTCGCGTAGTCTCAGACGGTTATTGAAAGTGATGTGCCAGTCGTAGCTGCGCTTGGCG
>JAFSSN010000065.1 GCA_017450985.1 Bacteroidaceae bacterium | reverse complement strand
CTGCAAGAGGTCACGCATAAGCTTGAAGGTAAGCGTCGTGCGCAGTGACGGACTGTAGTTGCCGGCAAAGAGGTGGTTGAACACCGTCTGCGTAGGATTAGAGTGCGGGTACTGACGCTCGAAACGGCGCAAAGGCTGCACCGGAGACTCATTCACCTTGAGCACCTTGTCTGGTGTCTGCATACGGGCAAACGTACCTATGGCAGCCTGCTCCACCACTGTCTGGTCGAAATGGCCTGTAAGGATTATTGTAAGCCCCTCAGGGTTGGTGTAGGTGCGATGATAGTAAAGCGCCATGCTGTCGAGGTCAAGCGCCTTGATGTCGTCAACGGTCATAGGACGGCGCATGGCTATGTTGCCCACTACAGAGTCGATGCAGTTATGAATTTGCCTGTTAGGGTCGCGCAGCATCATGCGCTCAAGTAACGTTTCCTTGCCCCAGCTGTCCAGCTCTATCTGACGTGACTCCTCAAAGTCCTCATAAGCTTTGCGCGGATGGTGCATCTTCTCATACACGAGGTTCATCAGCAGCTGCGCATCCTCAGCGTTAGAGGTAGCCATGAGCTGGTGCCAGTCATCGTCAAGACCTGCCGTCATAGAGAGGTCGTAGTCAATCATCACGCTTGAAAGCGTGTCTGGGTCTATGGTCTCTATGCCGCCCATGTCCATGTACGACACGGCATCCCTCAGACGATAGTAGTCGTTGTCGGCAAGCGACGATGTGCCTCCTTTGCCCAGAGCCATGAGTTGCACTCGGCTCTCGTCGTCCTCGGTAGGGCGTATGAGCAGACACACACCGTTGCGAAGCTTTATCTCAGTCACGCCCAAGTCGCTGTACTTACGGCGCGAAACGACGGCATCGGCAGGTATGCTGTGCTTTGCTGCCAGAACGGCAGGAAGCGGCTGCTTTTGCTGACTTGCATCAGCATCCGATGCGTTTTCATCGTCATCGTCACTTCTCTGCTGTGCCACGAAAGGCAGAGCGTCCTCAGCCTTACCCTGCTTCCATGCCGCAAGTATCTCCTCCTTCGTGAGCGACTGCTCGGCATTGTTGCTGAATGCAATCAGCAGATGCTGCTTCATGTCGGCAAGGAGACCCTTGGCACGTTGCTGCAACTGACGTGACGTCGTGTGACGTATGCCGTTCTTCACAGCCTGTGCATCGGCGGCAGAGTAGAGGCGGCAGGAGCCTAATACGGCACGTTCGATGAAGTCCTCGCACAAGCTGCTTGAGACTGACTTCATAGTGTCACACACAACCGAACGTACACATTCATCGGCAATCTCTCCCAGTTCCTCGGCGCTAATGCCGTTGCGGGCAATATCGTTCACTTCTGCGGCAGCACGTGTCAGGCGGCAGAGCAGCGAATCCTTATCCGGCGCGGTGAACGTAAAAGCGAAATGACTTTTATCGGCCAGATACCACTGGTCGCTAATAGAGCAGTAAGCCTTGGTACGCTGCATTCGTTGTGCCACGAGACGCTCGAGCATACGGTCGCGCTGGTGCTCAATGGCAGCCTTTATGTCGGTGTCGAGAATGTAGCGGTGAGGAATCATCATGTCGAGTCGCAGACTGGTGTTCAGGGAGTCGCTGATAACCATCAGCTGTGTGCCCTTGCTGTATGTGAGAGGCCATGGCGTAATCTTCTTTTCTCCGCGAGGCTTCAGGTCGCTGAACTGGCGTTCAATCTGCTGTGCCACGTTGGCAGCATTCACGTCGCCCACCACCACGAGAGTGGCAAACTGAGGGCCGTACCAGCGTCCGTAGAAGTCCATCAGTCGCTGGCGGTCAATGCTCTGTATGTCCTCTTCCTTTCCTAACGGCATACGGTTCACGTGACGTCCGTTGCCTATCTTCAAGCTGTAGAAAGGATCGTTGGTGCTGTAGCCGCGCAACTCCTCTACGATGATGCCGCGTTCCTTGCGTATGCGCTCCTCACGGAAGAGAAGGTCGTCGAGGATGTGATGCACAGCCGTGAACGTAGTATCTATGAGCTGTGCACGGTCGTAGTATGTAGGGAGAGTGAACCAGAAGATGGTGCGGTCGAATCCCGTGAACGCATTGATGTCACGGCCGTACTTCATGCCCTGACGCTCGAAGTAGTCAACCAATGCCCTGTCGGGGTATGGCTTCACGCCCTTGAACACCATGTGCTCCAAGAAGTGTGCACCTCCCTGCTGGTCGTCGTTTTCCTGCAACGACCCCACCCGCATCACGAGTCTGACCTCTACGGTGTGTTGAGGCAGGTCGTTTGGCATCACAATGTAGTGCATGCCGTTGCTCAGACAGCCTTCCACGGCATTTTGCGGAAGGGCAATAGATTGAGCAAAGGCAGTATGAATAAATGTCACGGCCGATACGACCGTGACAAGTTTACGAAACATATTTATCAATCAGTATTTGAACAGTTATTTGATATTGATTGTAACAGCAATCTTCTCGTATCCGTATGCGTTCATGAAGTCCCAAGGGAAGACGAACTTGATGGTGCTGTCGTCGTATGAAGCCTTAGGAGCGACGTAGAGTGAAGTCTCACCTCCGTCCCATGCGTCGTATGAGATGTCGCTGTAAGGGAAAACGCTGTTAGGATTGAGAGTGATGCCCTGCTCAATGGCGTCAGTCATAGTGATTTCCTCCTTACCAGCATCACCGTTGTCGATGATATATGAGCTGAGGCTCTGCTGACGCTCCCATGCTGAATACTCAAACTTGAAAGGAACACCAGTCATGGTGTCGCCGTTTGGCAGGGTATATTCGTCGTCAGTGAAGCGGATAGTACCGTCGAGGTTGAAGTGAATCTCAAGACTTGCGTTGAAAGTCTCCTTGTCCGCATTGTAGTTCACAGCCTTGAGAAGGTCGGCGTTGTGTACGTTTGCCAACCAGTACTCCTCATCCTCCACTGTGTTCATCTTGTACATCTTGTAGAGGAAAGACTGAAGTCCGAGGGCATTGCTCTTCATGACAAATGCAATGTCATCAGCTGTAGCGTTAGGGCTGATGTTGAAAGTAATGAAACTGTTATACTCGATTGCACTGTTGCCACCATTGTAAGAGTCCTTATCATTATCATTGAAATAAACGACAGAGCAAACCTTATGTACTCCGAGGTATTTCTTAGCATCGAAACCTGCAGCCTTCCATGTTTCAATGAGAACATTCTGTTCTGCAGTCAATTCCTCAACATCACCGCCTACAGGAACCACATTGAAGGTTACAGGAGTGCCTGCAGTTATACCTTCGCATTCCTTGAAACCGAGAGTGACGGTTCCACTCTTATTGATGCTGTTGAGCATATTGGCAGATACCTTGAACGTTGCGCTTTTCTGACCCGCAGGAATCACTACCATGAGAGGTAAGTCAACCATTTCCTTTATCTCGTCATCAGAGCAAGTGATGACAGGTTCAAGTATCACATCCTCAACAGGAGTCAAGGCAAGACGCACTGTGACATCAATACCTTCTGTGTCATTGTCGTAAAGAGTCTGAGTCACCTCATCGATGTTCCAACGGTTACTCATCTCCGAATTGTTGTTGTCGCTGTCGCTGCTGCACGAACCGAGTGCCAGCGAGCATAAAGCAACGAGGACTAATAGAATCTTTTTCATTTTTGTAGAAGTTAATTTTATAATAATGAATATGTAATTTTATTCTCGCAAGTAGTAAACAGTAGTAAACTTCGTGCATATAACGCGTTAGCGAAACTTGCAAAAGTTGAGCAATTATCGGTTGAGAGGCCAGCCTTCGTTCTGAGTCACAGCCTCGTTGTACTTATACTCGCTCGACGGAATAGGGAATGTCCAGCGGTAGTCGGTAGCCTGAATGATGGCACTTTTGCTTGCCCCCCATCGTGTCAGACGCGGAATGGATGTCAGGGTGCGCTTGAGGTCGAACCAGTTGCGTCCCTCGCCCGCAAACTCGCGGTATTTCTCGGCGAGGATAGCCTTCACGAGAGCCTCGCCCGTAAGAGCCTCGTCGAGTGCAGAAGCCCCCATCTCCGTGAGGTAGGCATTCAGCCTTGTGCGTGCCTCGTTCTCCTTGCCCGTGCGTGCCATAGCCTCCGCATATATGAAGAGCGTGTTGGCATAGCGCATCTGCTCCACATACGATGTCGTAAGCTCCAGCTTGTTGCGGCGGTTATACTTGCCCATCAGTATACGCTCCTCGCCAGCCATGGTCATGACATACTCGTTGGTGGCTTTGCGAGTGTCGCCTTCCTTGAGAATCAAGTCAGGGTTGAGGGCAAAGTAGTCGCCCTCCTTTGCGTCGTACTGTATGCCGTTGTAGTAAGTGCTCGTAGTGTTGAAAGCGAAGATGCGTCCCTCGTATGTGGCAGCCTCCCACAGACGATAATAGTTAGCTGCGGCGAGTGCTCCGTCGGGCATGGCATCGAGCAGTTGCTTAGCGTACCCTGCAGCCTCCTCATAGCGTTCGGCATACAGTTCCAGTTC
Organism: Bacteroidaceae bacterium; assembly: GCA_017450985.1. Classification (GTDB taxonomy): domain Bacteria; phylum Bacteroidota; class Bacteroidia; order Bacteroidales; family Bacteroidaceae; genus Minthosoma. The sequence goes on along the minus strand of JAFSSN010000065.1, from coordinate 4,241 downwards.
CGCAAGCATGTTTATGGCAGCTTTCTGCGACAGCCAACCGTTTCGGTTAGGCGTGTTCTCCACAGCGGCAGCCTCCGTCAGCAGCGTGCGTATGTAAGACGTGCAGCGTGCTATGCTGGAGCGTCCGGGCGTCTCAAGTCCCACGTGGTTCTTCAGCACTATGCCGTCGGCATCCTCGCCCTTGGCATAAGGCTGTGCGTACAGGCGCAGCAGCTGGAAGTAGCACATAGCCTTCAGCGTCTTCACCTCCGCCATTATGGCATTCTTTGCAGCCGGATTGTCGTTCGACACATCAGGCATACGCTCAAGCAGCACGTCGCAGTTGGCAATGCAGTTGTAGTAAGCCAGCCACACATCTGCAGCCATTGTGCTTATCTCCTTGTCCTGCCAGTTATAGAGATTCTGCTGGTCAATATTCTTGCCCGACAGAGACGACAGACAGAAGTCATTACCCAATATCGAAAACTCAAATTCGTAGTGAGGATAGAGCAGATAACACGATGTGAGCAGCGAGCGTGCCGACTGCACCGTAGTTATGGCATCGGGGTCACTGTAGAGGTCAGGTGGTGGAACATCGACCGAGCATGAAGTGAATCCATCCAATGCACAAAGTGATATGATGAAAGCAATGAAGTCCTTTTTGAAATATTTTCGTATCATAATGAATATGAATTAGAATCTTAAAATAAGGGTAGGCAGTAATAGCGGTAAACTTAATCCCACCAACCGTCAGGCCGCGTAACCTTAAAGCCTTATAACCGTCGAACCGTCCCAACCGTATAACCTTAAAACCATCGAATCGTATAACCTTAAAGCCGTCGAGCCGTCCAACCGTAAAACCTAATAACCGTCTAACCTAATAACCGTCTAACCGCAAAACCTTAAAGCCGTCCCCCCCGTCCAAACCGTAAAACCTAAAACGTCACATTAAGGTTAAACGTTATGACAGGCTGTGTAGTACCTGCCAGCTGTCCGCTTTCAGGGTCACTCTCGTTGTAGCTTGTCCATGTATAGAGATTACTTGCCTGCAGTCCCACGGTGCAATACTGCACGAAAGGCATGTTCTTCTGCATCCATGAAGAAGGAATGCGGTAGCGCAGCGAAACCATTGAGAGCTTCATATAGTCGCTCTTGCCCACGGTGCGCGAGTTAGGATAGAGAGCAATGTTCTCCTCAGCTGTGGCAGAAGTGTAGAAAGGCGTCCAGTAAGTCTTGTTCTCATCGCCCATGCTGAACCACATCTTTTCGGCCTGCCCAGCCACGGCATTCTTGTTTGCCGAGTCACGGTTGCGCACGTAACTGTAGTTGTAACGCTGCACTCCGCCGTGAACATAGTAGAAGTCGATGTCGAAGTCCAGCGACTTATAGCCGAAGTTCATGCTCAACGTACCCGTGTAAGGCGGAGTGAGATGTCCGAGTGCCACCACGTCGTCCTTGGTCAGCGACTTGGTAGCCGACTTCTCCTCGCCGTTGCCGCCGCTGAACACAGGATAGCCCGTGAAGGGGTCGATGCCGAGCGACACAGGGCCGTAGAGCATATCGTATGACTTGCCAATCTCATAGTCAGGCACCAGTGCATCCTCGTAGGTGTAGATGCGCTTGGCATAGTAGAGGTCCAGCACCTTGTTCTCGTTGTAGGCAAGCGTAGTACCGATGCTCCATCGCCAGTCGAGACTGTTGAGAATCTTTGCGTTGAGCGAGAACTCCAGACCGCGGTTCTGCAACACTCCGATGTTGCGCTTCAGCACCGTGTAGCCGGTAGATGAAGGAATAGGCACGTCGAGAAGTGCTTGCTCTGTCTTGCGGTTGTAGAAGTTCATGCCGAGCGTGAAACGCTTCAGCACCTCAAGGGTAAAGCCGAAGTCGGTAGATATGTTCTGCTCCGGCACAAGGTCCTTGTTGTAGAGAGTTATGAAGTCGAGAGGACGTGTGCCCTCGTAGCTGCTCGTTGCAAACCTGAAACTTGCCACCGTCTGCGATATCGACACGACGTTGAGGTTGGCTGTCTGGCCGTAGCTTGCCTTCAGGTTCAGGCTGCTCAGCCATGAACACTCCTCGAGAAAGGCATACTGGGTAGGCGTCCAGCTCACTCCCACAGCCCAGGCATTGTTCCAACGCTTGTCGCGCGGCAGGATGGACGAGGCATCCATCTTCAGCGTGGCATACACGTCGTAGGTGTTGTCGAAGGTGTAGCCCATCACGCCGCCGAAACCTATCTGTGCCGACTTGTCGCGCGTGGCACTCACGAACGGCTGTCGAAGGCCGCTGAGCGACTGATTGATGGCAGCCGGCGAGTTGATAGTACCTACGCCGTAGCCTCGCATAAGCTGATTGTCTGTATTTGTGCGGTAGTAGTCCATGTTTGCACCCACGGTCAGGTCGTGCTTCTCACCGAAAGTATGGTTGTATGTGGCGCGGATGTTGCTGGTCAGGTTCACAGCCGTGTTCTTGTTCTTGGCATAGATGCCGAGAGCCAGTTCCGACGCGCCGCTGTGAATTTCCGAATATGCCGTCGAAGGCGTGAACTGCGAACCGTCGCTGGCAAGGAAGTCGATGCCGACAACAGCCGCCACGTTGAGGCCCTTTATCGGAGTGAGGGTGAGGTTGGCACTCGCGCCTGCGCTCTTGTCTTCCGATTCCGCCTCATACTGGTGCATGAGGTCGTTGTATGTCTGTCCGTAGAACGACCACAGCTTGCCCTGCTTCTGTTCGTATGGATTGAGGTCGTACACAAGCGATGTAGGATTGCTTGACGTGCCGTTAGGAGTCTTAGTGTTGGCAAACGAACCATCGACGCTGAACATCAGATAGCCTATCTCGCCCAGTTTCTGGTCAAGGTTCAGGCGCAGTCCCATGCGCTGCTTGCTGTTTCCCTCAATGCGTCCGCCCTGATATGAATAGTTGCCCGAAATGTAATATGTCGTCTCGCCGTTGCCGCCCTTCACGCTTACAGAGTGGCGGTGGTACACGTTGTTGCGCAGCAGCTCGTTAAACCAGTCGGTGTTGATGCCGCGCAGCGAGTCGAGCACAGCCTGTCCGTCGTTGATGAGCTGCGGGAGGTTCGGGTCGCTGGCATAGTATTTGTTGTAGTAGTCGGCACTGTAGCAGTAGCCCGGTGTCTCAGGATTCTGGAGCAGACGCTCCAGCTCCAGCTTCTCGGCAGAGTTCATCATCTTCACGCCCCTTCGTCCGCGCGTCGTCACACCTATGTTGGTGGAGTATGTTACCGAAGGCTTGCCCTCGTATCCGTGCTGTGAGGCTATCTCCAGCACGCCGTTGGCAGCCTTCACGCCGTAGAGGGCGCAGGCGGCAGCATTCTTGAGTACCTTGATGCTCTTGATGTCTGTAGGGTTGAGGTTGTAGAACACGTCGGCACTGATGACCTTGCCGTCGAGTACGTAGAGAGGCTCGTTTGTGGCGTTGCCCTTTTGCAGCGACGAATTGCCGCGGATGCGTATCTGAGGTTTTGAACCCAGTTCGCCGGTGTTGACAACCACCAGACCCGGCACCTGTCCCTGGAGGGAGAGGGCAAAGTCAATCATTGGCTTCTCCTCCACGCGCTTCATGTCGATGTTCTCCACCACTCCTGCCTTGCCGCGAATGTCTATTTCGTTGATGTTGGTACGTGCCGTGACCACACACTCGTTTATCTCCTTGGTGTTTTCCTTCAGTACCACGGATACTTTCGACTGGCCGTTATATTTCACATACTGAGTGTTGAAACCCATGTACGAGAACCTAATCTTGTCATCCTTGTCCCATTCGCCTTTGAGCGAATACTGACCGTTCTCGTCGGTTACAGTACCTAACTTGGTTCCTGCTATGAACACATATACACCTGGCAGCGGCAGATGCTGTTCGTCGGTCACCTTTCCCGTGATGACTCGCAGATTGCCTTGCGCAAAGGTAAAGACTGGCACTAACAACAATGCCGTTACAATCTTTTTACGTCTCGAGTAATTCAATTTAATTTCTATTTATCTGAAAATAGCACCACTTTGATTCTGCTGCATATTCAAGTTGCTTAGCATAAAAGGAAAACGTTCGCTATATTAGATTTTCGCTTGGATAAGTGATGCATTTAAAAATATCTAATAAGCAATTGAAGTTTCGGATGTTAATAAAAACGTGAATAAATAGGTACAAAAAAGGCATTGGATACTTGCGTATGTCGCAAGAAATGAGTAACTTTAAGGTGCAAAACAAAAAGACTCATTACACCAATGCCAATGCACAAAGTT
>JAFSSN010000064.1 GCA_017450985.1 Bacteroidaceae bacterium | reverse complement strand
CGGCCCCAGCCTCCACGTCCGCCGCCGCCGCCGAAGCCGCGGTCACCCGTGTTGTTGATGTTGCCGAACATGGCAATCTTTGTCTTGTCGGCAAAGTGCATCACGAAGAAACGCTCTGAATAGCGGTGGTCGGTACCGATGCCGGCATCGATGTTACCTGTCCAGCCGTTGTTCATGCCCTTCTTGATTTGGATGTCGAGAACTGTTTCGTCATCTCCGTCGTCGATACCTGTCATCTGTGCAAGGTCAGACTTCTTGTCGTAAGTCTTCAGACGGTCGATGATGTTTGTCGGAATGTTCTTGAGTGCTACCTTGGTGTCGTTGAGGAAGAACTCCTTACCGTCCACCATGATTTTCTTTACTGTCTTGCCGTTTATCTTGATGTTGCCGTCGTCGTCAATCTCTGCGCCAGGGAGCTTCTTCACGAGTTCCTCGAGCGCGCTGCCTTCTGCCACGCGGAATGCGCTTGCGTTGTAAACGAGTGAGTCGCCGCTGACTTGTACCTGTGCAGCATTTGCGCTCACTACGGCTTCTTTCAGCATCTTGTTGTTTTCAAGCAGAGTGAGATAGCCGATGTTGACTGTCTTTTCGTTTTTGTTAGTAAGGTCGAGGTTGATGGTGTGGTCTTGATAGCCTATGAATGACACCTTGAGGGCATACTTGCCTTTTTTGACATTCTGAATCTTGAATGATCCGTTGGCGTCGGTTGAGGCTCCTGTGACCATAGCGCTGTCAGGAAGTGACAATACGCGTACTGTTGCCTGAGGAATGGCAGAATGGTTTTCTTTTTCAATGATGGTTCCTACTACGTTGAACTTTGACTGGGCTATTACTGTTGAACTCACGCCCGTGAGCAGGAATAGTGCAAGTGTAAATTTTTTCATTGCTTGACTATGTGTGTTACGATTTTTTATTTTACAAACAAGATAGTATCTTTACCGTTAAATTATATATTTGCAATATAACAATCTATAGTGTGAGATTCTATGTTTTATGTCTGTTTGACTATGAAGTGTCAAAATTGTTTAATAATTGTGTTTACATTTCGTGATTATTGCTTACTTTTGCATCAAATAGAAGTGAAATATGAGAAAATTGTTAGTGACTTTGTCTTTGCTACTGTCGCTCGGAATGGGTGCACAGACTATTAAGTTGGACAAATACCCTTGTATTCCCGACGAGATGAACTATGCTTTCTGCGACTATGTTCTTCCTTTTGCTTCGGGAATTGCTACGTCAAAGTATGGACAGTACTTTGGACAGATTACTCCGTCGAAGGATATGTATGGCTTCGGCCAGTATCAGCAGAACGATGATGTCACCATCACCGGGCAGTTCCGTATGAACAGTTTCTTCTTTGGCATTAAGATGGGTTCGCACATCGTACGTGTGGGTTCGTCTGATCATTTCATTTCCTACGACCTTACAAATGGCGAGCCTATAAGTATTACGAAGAATGGCGACGTTATTGCCGTGTCTGATGAGGCGCGAAAGGTGTATCGTTTCCAGTCGCTTACTTATGCAAGCGGCGACCGCTATGTTGGCGAGACGGTGAACGGTAAGCGCGACGGATATGGCATATATATGTATAAGAACGGTGATTTCTACTACGGCACTTATCGCAATAATGAACGTTACGGCGCTGGTGCTTTGTTCTTGACGGATAACCATATTAGGATTCAGCGATTCTAATGCTGCCTTCCCGTCAGTAGGGTAATTGCTGCGGTATTTTCCTTTTTGGGCTAAAAAGGATTCTGTATTAAATTTTACTCAACTTTCGCAAGTATCGCTAACGCTTTACTTGCTTGGAGTAAAAAAGGAGTTAAGCGGAGTTAGTTCCGCTACGCTCCATGGAGTAAAACGGACGTTTGACTAATTAATAATTAATTTGATGAACAGAGTAACTTTCATTCTTCACTCTTCATTCTTTACTCTTCACTCCGCCGTAGGCGAAAGAGTTCCGTCCTGAGCGAAGCGGTTACTCCTTTTTACTTCACGAAGTTAACTCCTGTTTACTACTTGCGAAACTTCAGAATTTTAGCTAAAAGGACTTCAGTAATTAACAGGGCAATACAGGCTCTATATAAGATAATACAGCTTCTATATAAAAAGGAGAAGTCCGAGAGAGTGTATCTGACTCTTTCGGACTTCTTCTTTCTATGTGCCACCTTCTTTTGTGTGGCCTGCTTCGTGGCTTGCTTTATTTGAAAAAGCTGAAGTTTACGCTACCGTAGTTCCTGTGGTCGATGAAACGTGGATGTTCGTGGAAGTCATAGTCCTTGCCATG
>JAFSSN010000063.1 GCA_017450985.1 Bacteroidaceae bacterium | reverse complement strand
TGAACGAACTTCCTTGCGGTGCGTACGAGACTCGAACTCGTGACCCCATGCGTGACAGGCATGTATTCTAACCTACTGAACTAACGCACCAAATGTTCCGTTTTTTTATGTATCAGGAAGACTGAACAAACTTCCTTGCGGTGCGTACGAGACTCGAACTCGTGACCCCATGCGTGACAGGCATGTATTCTAACCTACTGAACTAACGCACCTTTATTTTGTGCTATTGTGAAAGGCTCTTTATATGTTCCTTTCGTTTAGCGAGTGCAAAGGTATGACATTTTGTAATACTGACAAAACATTATGCGTATTTTTTTTCTTTAGAGTGCAAGAAAAGTGGTTTTGCAAAGAAAAAAGACACTTTGTGAGAACTTTGCTACTGCTTAAAGCTTAGTTTTTGCCGTTTTCAACGAAAAAGAACTTGTTGACAACAGCTGCTACTCCGTCCTCTTCGTTGCTCAATGTGATATAGTCGGCAGCTTCCTTTACGGCATCTTGAGCGTTGGACATTGCAACTCCGAGACCGGCATATTTAATCATGGAAAGATCGTTGAAGCCGTCGCCACACGCAACCATCTCCTCACGCTTTACTCCGATTATGTCAAGCAGGGTGGCAAGACACTCCGCCTTGTCAATGCCGAGAGGTACAAGTTCCATGAAGAAAGCTTCAGAACGGAACACGTTCATTTTGCCCTTCAAGTGCTCTGCCATCTTCAGCTCCAGTTCGTGCAGAGGTTCTGGGTCGCCAACAATGAGACACTTCGGCAGCTTGTACGTCACTTCCTTGAGAAAGTTGTCCACCTTACGTATAGGCATCTTGTTGAGTGCAGCCTCATACACCACATATTTATCTTCTGGATACTCTGTGATGATGTCGCGCCCGCAATATGAAAGGATAGGGAAGTTGTTGTCTGTAGCACATTTGTAGAGGTAAGGAATTACGTCGTCGGGAAGCGTGTTGGCGTAAAGCTCCTCTTTTGTGGTCCAGTTGATGATTGAACCGCCGTTATATGCAAGCACGTATCCGTTGTACTTGTCCATCTGCAGCTCATCGGCAAGCGGTGCTATGCCGTAAACCGGACGTCCAGATGCAAGAACAATGCGCAGTCCTTTCTTTTGTGCATTGATGAGCGTTTCTTTTGTGTATGCTGAAATGGTCTTGTCCTTTTTAGTCAGTGTGCCATCGATGTCGAGCACTAAAAGTTTGTAAATTGCCATATTGTATGCTGTGATAAAATTCAAATTGTATGCAAAATAACAAAAAAAAACTCAGCATATCTTAGTAAATGATTTTTTTGTTATACTTTTGCGTTTAAATAAGGAATACGATATGAGGAAAATTATGTTTTTGCTAATGTCGGCACTCTGTACATGCGCGACATTTGCACAGAAAAACTTCAAGGGAACGTATCATAATTCAGACTTGCAGATAAGGATGGTACTTAATCTGTCGAAGGCCGATATACCTATTCCGGGATTAGAGCTGGACAGTTGTTATGGTTATCTGCAAGGAGCGATAAACAGTTCCTGGATAATACTCAAGGTAAAATCGGTGGACGAGAAGAAAGCCGTGGTACGTGTTATGTGCGAGAAGGGCGACGTTGCTGAGGATATTCAGATAACGTTGACGGAAGGTGGTGCCGAGTTACAGCAGCTTGACAATACATATATAAAGGGCATCGCAAACCGCAAATATGTCAAGCTGCCAAAGACTGTTCCATTTGTCAAAGATTAGGAAAGCTTTATGTCAATCATAAATGAGTCGTTCAATCCTGCCCAGAAGGCAGCGATTGAGTATTGTGATGGGCCGTCGCTGGTCATTGCCGGCGCAGGCTCTGGAAAGACGCGTGTGCTTACACATAAGATTTCGTATCTTATAAAGGAGAAGGGCTATAACCCGTGGGAAATCCTTGCACTTACGTTTACCAATAAGGCTGCCAACGAGATGAAAGGGCGTATAGCCGACATCCTCGACGACGAGGAGACTGTGCGCTACCTGTGGATGGGAACATTCCACTCTGTGTTTCTTCGCATACTTAGGGCGGAACATGAGCTGATAGGCTTTTCTGGGAACTTCACCATTTACGATACTGCAGATACAAAGAGCCTGCTTAAGACCATCATAAAAGAGATGGCGTTGGACGACAAGACATACAAGACTTCGTCGGTGCTCAACCAGATAAGCAAGGCAAAGAACCAGCTTGTCACGGCAAAGGAATATGTTGACAATCCTGCCAACTACACTACCGACATGCGTGCCAAGATGCCTATGATTGGCGAGATATACAAGCGTTACAGCCAGCGTTGCATCACTTCCGATGCAATGGACTTCGACGATATTCTTCTTTATACGTATAAGTTGCTGAACGAGCATGAGGATGTGCGCCGTAAGTACGTGGAGCGTTTCCGCTATGTACTTGTGGACGAGTACCAGGACACAAACTTCGCGCAGCATCTCATCGTGTGGCAGCTCACCAAGGAGCGTCAGCACGTGTGCGTGGTAGGCGACGATGCGCAGAGTATATACAGCTTCCGTGGAGCGAATATCGACAATATACTTAAGTTCAAGGACTTGTATAGCGGGTGCAAAGTGTTCAAGCTGGAGCAGAACTACCGCTCTACAAAGGTGATAGTAAATGCAGCCAATAGCCTTATCAGCAAGAACAAGTCGCAGATTCAAAAGGACGTGTTCAGCGAAAAGGAGACCGGCGACCTCATAAAGATAACCGAGGCATACTCCGATATAGAGGAAGGCCAGGTCGTAATGCGGCAGATAGAGCAGATTAAGCGTGCCGACAACTGCGAATACTCCGACTTCGCCATACTCTACCGCACCAATGCACAGAGCCGTGTGTTCGAGGAGGCATTGCGCAAGAACGGTATGCCTTACCGCATCTATGGCGGCTTGTCATTCTATCAGCGCAAGGAGGTGAAGGACGTCATTGCCTATATGCGTCTGACCATTAACCCGAACGACGAGGAGGCTTTGAAGCGTGTAATAAACTATCCTATGCGAGGCATAGGTGCCACTACCGTAAGCAAGATTATAGAATGTGCCAATGCCAATGCCGTGAGCCTTTGGACAGTACTCGGCGAGCCGGAGAAGTACGGACTCGGAGTGGCTAAGGCAACGGCTACACGCCTCGGCATGTTCCACGCTCTCATATCTAAGTTCATCGACATGGCACAGAAGGAGAACGTCTATGTACTGGGTAAGGCTGTCGTTCAGGAGACTGGTATTGCAGCCGACATCTATGCCGACAATACGCCTGAGAATCGTGCCCGTCAGGAGAACTTGGAAGAGTTGGTGAACGGCATGAACGATTTCTGCGAGACAAGGCTCGAAGAGGGCAATCAGAATATCGGTGTAGGGGAGTACCTGTCTGAGGTATCCTTAGTGTCTGATTTGGACTCCGACAAGTCGGACGATGACAATAAGATTACTCTTATGACGGTTCACTCTTCAAAGGGATTGGAGTTTAAGAACGTCTTTATCGTGGGTCTTGAGGAAAATCTCTTCCCAAGCTCCATGGCTCAGACCGTTCGCGACATGGAAGAGGAGCGCCGTTTGTTCTACGTGGCCATCACGCGTGCAGAGCGCTGTTGCTTCCTTTCCTATGCCAAGACGCGCTATCGCTATGGCAACTTGGAGTTTGGAACAAAGTCACGCTTCATAAGCGACATCGACACTCGCTATCTCACTTCACAGTCAAGCATGCGCACTTCGAGCCGTGGTGCAAACGATGATGTCGAGCTTCCATGGAAGCGACGCAAGCAGGTTATTGACGACATGCCTGAGTATCTCAACCGCAACGAGGACAGAAGTGCGGATACACGTATGTCTTCTCCGTTCTCCAAGTCGTTCACGCCTAACGTCTCTAAGCCAGCAGCCAAGTTCGAACCTATATCTCCGGCAATACGCCGTGTGTCAAAGGTTACGGACAGCAGTGTGGCACATGCTGCTTCAAAGTCACCAGACGAGAGCTTGAAGATAGCTGTCGGCAAGCATATCGAGCACCAGCGTTTTGGAGTAGGCGTAGTTGAGGCTGTGGAAGGCTCTGGCGATGGCCAGAAGGCTACAATCAACTTCACGAACCTCGGCAAGAAGCAGTTGTTGCTGAAGTTTGCCAAATTCAGGGTATTGGATTAAAAAAGATTCGACACAGATCTCAAGTCTGTGTCGAATCTTAAATTTTTGCAAAAAAGCAATTCTAAGAGCCGAATAGGGGACTCGAACCCCTGACCCACGCATTACGAATGCGTTGCTCTACCAACTGAGCCAATTCGGCAAAAATAAAAGGCATTGAACTGCCTCTTTCGCTTTTGCGAGTGCAAAGATAGTACATTTTATTTTATACGCAAAAATATTTTAACAACTTTATAGTCTATGAATAGGAAAATTCTTTCATTATCTCTGTTAATGCTTGTTGCAAGCATGTTTTTCTCATGTGAAAACGGCAAAAAAAAGTCTTCTGCGGTATTTAGCACCTCACACGATGAGGCTGTAGAGCAGGTGGAGGAAGAGGAAGAAACGTATGAGGAGACGGAGAATTTAGACAAAGTAGAGTATAATGACATAAAAGAAGAGGCAAAGCTCGAAGAGGGCTTGTCGCGAATACCATACGAACAGTTGGAGCAGCCGGCACCTATGAACTCTCATTCCGAGATGCTGCTGTTCAAGAATCAATTCATCATATCTTTCAATACATCAACAAATTGTCCTAACTACGTGGCTTGGAGATTGACTAAGGAACGCACACGCGGAAATGCGCAGCGTACTGACGAGTTTACCGTTGACTATGTGCTGAATGAGGCTGCAAGAGTTGAGACCTACGACTATAACGGCTCAGGTTACGACAGAGGCCACATGTGTCCTGCTGCCGACAACAAGAACGATATCGAGGCAATGAAGCAAAGCTTTATGATGACGAATGTATGCCCTCAGAATCATGATCTTAACGCAGGAACATGGAACGAGTTGGAACAGTTGTGCCGTCAGTGGGCAAAGGACTACGGCGACGTTTACATTGCTTGCGGACCTATCTACGACAAGCGTCCTTATAAGACTATCGGCAAGCGTAAGGATATAAAGGTGGCTGTGCCAGACCGTTTCTTCAAGGTCGTTCTTATGGAGGGACGCACCACAAGGGCTATCGGCTTCATATTCCCAAATGCACCTGTCAATGACGATATACGCAATTATTGCATGAGCGTTGACAAGGTGGAGAAGGCCACAGGATTGGACTTCTACCCAGAACTTGACGATAAGGTTGAGAAGAAGGTTGAGGCTGAGTGCAATCCAGGAGCATGGGGACTGTAAACGTAGCGCGAGTTGAAAAATGAAAGAGAAAAGTTAAAAATGAGTGTTACAATAGAATACGTTTTTCCGCATTCAAATCTTAATTTCTCAACTATCGCAAGTATCGCTAACGCTTTACTTGCTTGGAGTAAAAAAGGAGTTAAGCGGAGTTAATTCCGCTACGCTCCATGGAGTAAAACGGACGTTTGACTAATTAATAATTAATTTGATGAACAGAGTAACTTTCATTCTTCACTTTTCACTT
>JAFSSN010000062.1 GCA_017450985.1 Bacteroidaceae bacterium | reverse complement strand
GCGACTGGCGAGAAGAGGTCATAGTGCGCACAGCCGACAGTCAGGAACTGCGCATCTACACAACTACAATCCCTACCCCGTTCCGTTTCCCTTCATTCATGGAGGACATACCTTACCGCATAAGCGTGGCAACGGAGAATGGGGGTTACAACCAACCGCCAGAACCAAGTTTCTACTTCGGAGTGAAATAAAGAAGACGAGCGGAACGGAAAGAAGATGATTGAGCGGATGCCAAATTCCACGGAAAAAAGATTTCTGCATCATTCTTCTTCGTTTCAAACAAAATTACTATCTTTGCACAGAAGTCAAAGAGATTCAGAACTATAAATTACGATTCCCAGCCGACTCACCTTCGACTCTCCTACGGATTCTGTACGGGTATCCTACGGATTTCTTACGGATGTTTTACGGGTATTCTACGGATAAATCCGTAGAATACCCGTAAAACATCCGTAGAAAATGCGGAGACAATGCGGAGAAAGTATGTAGAAGGTACAATAAATCGGGAAGTCATAGCAGCACATCGTGCGTTGTATTGCCACAAGGCATCCATCGTCGTTGCGTATCAGTTATGCCTTTGGCTTAATTGCTTGAACCGCTTATTCGCACCTTATGTATTTTCATTTTCCGTTTTCTCGCTATACGTTTTTTGGCCAGTCTCGGAAGTTTACTACACCATACACACCAGTCTCATAACGTGCTTTAATAAAAGCATTGAAAAAAGATGATATGTCTCTCAGATAAAGACATATCCTCTTTTGTATTAAAGATATAAGCACTACTCGCTCACGCGACAGGCGTTCAGCACAAGTCCGGCAAGCGTGAAGCCGAAAATGCCGGTGATGTGAGCAAGAGAGCCGTTAGGGCGTTTTTGAGCAAGCTGGGAAGAAGCTGCAGAATTGTCTGCCATCTTGTCACCGATATTAGGCAACGGCGGTTCGTCGGAGAACACACACATAAACTTGCGACGCGACAACATCTTATTGCGTTTGAAATAGTTACGCAAGGCACGTGCAAGAGGGTCGCCTTTAACCTTCCAGAACTCTGCCACCTGAATGTGCGACGTGTCCATCTTGAGTGCAGCACCCATAGAGGAGAACAACTGTGCATCGGTGTCGCAGGTCATCTTGATGAGCAACGCCTTGTCCTTCAACGAGTCGATGGCATCAATGACAAAGTCGTAGGAGCCGATGTTGAAGTCGGCGGCTGTGTCGGCATTGAACATGCGCTGAAGTGCCGTAATGTCGGCATCGGGATTGATGGTCAAAAGCCTTTCGCGCAGCACATCCACCTTCGGTCTGCCCACCGTTTCGACCGTGGCCATGAGCTGACGGTTGATGTTCGACTCACACACGCAATCGCAATCCACAAGGGTGAGATGGTGAATGCCCGAGCGCACCAACGCTTCTGCACACCATGAGCCTACACCGCCTACTCCGAACAGAATGACTCTCTTGGCAAATATGCCCGTCATGCCTTCCTCACCGAAGAGCAGCTCTGCACGCTGAAATCTTTCGTGTTCCAACATCACTATGAGTTCTCCTTCTGCGTTATGCTTCCAACTGTCCAACTATCTCAGTCACAGACTTGCATCCGTGCTTGTCGAGCCACTCGTTGATTCCGTTTGCCACCTTGACGGTAACGGCAGGGTCGATGAAGTTTGCCGTACCTATCTCTATTGCCGATGCACCGGCAAGCAAGAACTCGATGGCGTCCTCAGCCTTCATTATGCCGCCAAGTCCGACAACTGGTATGCTGACAGCCTTTGCCACCTGCCACACACAACGCACGGCTACCGGCTTGACTGCAGCACCGCTCATGCCGCCCGTGGCGATGCTGAGAACAGGACGACGCTTCTCAATATCGATAACCATTCCCATGAGGGTATTGATGAGTGACACGGCATCTGCTCCTGCGTCCTGTACCGCCAATGCGATGTCGGCAATACTTGTGACGTTAGGCGAGAGATTTACTATGAGGGTCTTCTTGTATGCCTCGCGCACGGCACGTACCACGCTGGCAGCTCCTTCGGTAGTGACACCGAATGCCATACCGCCCTGACGAACGTTTGGACAGCTGATATTCAACTCTATGGCTGGTATGTTGTCGAGTTCGTTGATGCG
>JAFSSN010000061.1 GCA_017450985.1 Bacteroidaceae bacterium | reverse complement strand
TCTGTGATGTGGATGAGACCGTCAACACCACCGAGGTCGATGAATACACCGTAAGAAGTGATGTTCTTAACAGTACCCTCGAGGATCTGACCCTTCTCAAGCTTAGAGATGATTTCCTTCTTCTGCTGCTCGAGCTCAGCCTCGATGAGAGCCTTGTGGCTAACAACTACGTTGCGGAACTCCTGATTGATCTTAACAATCTTGAACTCCATAGTCTTGCCAACGAATGTGTCGTAGTCGCGGATTGGCTTAACGTCAATCTGTGAACCTGGGAGGAATGCCTCAGTTCCGAATACGTCAACAATCATACCACCCTTAGTGCGGCACTTAACAAATCCCTTAACGATCTCGTTGTTGTCAAGAGCTGCGTTTACGCGATCCCAAGAACGAGCCTGGCGAGCCTTCTTGTGTGAAAGAACGAGCTGACCCTTCTTGTCCTCCTGGTTCTCGATGTACACTTCTACAGTGTCACCAACCTTGAGGTCAGAGTTGTAGCGGAACTCGTTGCGAGCAATGATACCATCGCTCTTGTAGCCAATGTTAACGACAACCTCACGGTCGTTGATAGAAGTTACTGTACCGTCGATAACTTCGTTGTCATTAACATTGTTCAATGTAGCTTCATAAGCCTTAGCCTGAGCTTCCTTGTCAGCTGTTGCTACACCGTCGTTCTCGAATGAATCCCAATCGAAATCTGAAAGTGGCTGAATGTTTTTAGTTGCCATAAATAATTAATAAATGTTTTTAAAAATAAATTAATAAGTTGGACATTATGTTGATAATGTATGACTTGTGATGCTTAACGTACGTCTGTACATCAAAATCGGGCGCAAAGTTACAACTTTCTTTGCGACCGACCAAATTATTTCATAATTTTTTGCTATACAATATGATTTGTCTCCTGATCTGGGAAGATTATTGACGGTTTGAACTTCTTAGCCTCCTCGAAATCCATAAGTGCGTAAGACATGATGATTACGATGTCGCCCACTTGTACTTTTCTGGCTGCTGCGCCGTTCAGACAGATACATCCACTTCCTCTTTCTCCCTTGATGACGTAAGTGTCGAAACGCTCGCCGTTGTTGTTATCGACGATATATACGCGTTCGCCGGGGATGAGGTTTACAGCATCCATCAAGTCCTCGTCAATCGTGATACTGCCCATGTATGCGAGGTTAGCCTCGGTAACACGTGCGCAATGTATCTTCGATTTCATTACTTCTATCTGCATACCTTATTTGTAGTTGATGTTGTCAATAAGTCTGATTGGAGTGGCACCGCAGAACACGGTGATGCATCCTTGTATGTGCTCGGCGTCGTCCCATGATGTTACGCTTTGCAATGTGTCGGCGTTTACAATCTCGTAGTACTGCACTTCCAAGCCGTTCACGCTGTTGATGGCATTTACAGCCATTGCCTTTGTCTCCTCTACAGAGTGTGACTTTGAGAATGTCACGCTCTCAGCCAAAGCCTTGTAGATGTTAGGTGCTATGGCGCGCTCAGCTGCAGTGAGCAGGGTGTTGCGGCTTGACAATGCAAGTCCGTCGTTCTCTCTTACGATAGGGCAAGGACAGATAGTGAGTCTTTTAGCCCATTCGGCATTCTGTGAGCGGTAGTCGGCAACCATGGCCTTGATTACAGCAATCTGCTGAAAGTCTTTCTCGCCGAAGTATGCCTTGTCAGGCTCTACGAACATGAAGAGCTTGCTTACAATCTGGCAAACGCCGTTAAAGTGTCCCGGGCGGAACGCTCCTTCCATTACGCTGTCCGTAGGCGCGTAGCTGAAAGAGCGAGTGTCTGGCTCTGGATATATTTCCTCCACAGTCGGAGCGAACACCAATGTCGCACCAATGCCCTCAAGAAGCGCGCAGTCGGCTTCGAGAGTACGTGGATATTTCTCTAAATCGTTTTTATCGTTGAATTGTGTAGGATTTACGAATACGCTGACTATTGTCACGTCATTTTCCTTTACACTTCTGCTTACCAGCGAAGCATGTCCGTTGTGCAGTGCACCCATTGTCGGCACTAAGCCAATTTGCTTGTTATCTTTGCGAAAAGCTGAAACTTTTGCTTTTAATGTGCTTACCGAATTGATTACTTCCATTTCTATTTCCTTTAGCTTTCCTCTTGCGGGAGGAGTCTATTGGTTTGTAAAATCGTGCAAAGTAACGTAATATTTGTTAAAGTAAAAAATGAAAACAAGAAAAAATGTGGTTTCATGCCTTATTTTGTATCTCTGCTCTTGGAATTGCACTTCTATCAGTTTGCACATTATAGTGAGGTATAATTCGAAGTCGATCTTTTTTCAGCAAAAGTCAGTTTGCGGTGTCTTCTGCTACAATAGCTCCTTCTGACTCTACAGGAAAAGAGTAGCGGTAGTTACTCCTTGTGGTTGTGATGATGTTGTCGTCCAGTATGGTCGCAATCTTTGCAATAGTGGCAATCGTCATGTTGTGGGTGCCGCTAAGCCAACGGCTCACTTCAGTTTCTGTCTTGCCTAATGCCTTGGCTAAGTCACGTTGTTTCATTCCTCTTTCTTCCATTATCTCGTAGATGCGGTTGCAAATCTCTACACAAAGGTCAACTTGTTTGTTTACCTCTGGTGGCGTCGTTTTGCGAATTGAATTCATTACTACGTTTGTCTTCATAATTGTTCCTCCTCCAATTCTTCGTTAATGGTTAATGTTAGTGGACCATTAAGATTTGTTCCACTAATAGTGACAATATGTTTGTTCTGCAAACGTTTAATCTCAATGTCAATTTTCTGTAATACTTGAACTGCCTTATGTAAATTGTTGTCTTCTTGGTATGTCTTTGTTGTCTTTATTCCGCCATTACCAAGTATAAGTACTTTGTGGCTGATGTTTAGACAATAAAGTCGTAAGTTCGTTGTGTCGAGATGTGAAGGTAGAGCCATTACACGATCTTTTGTCGTTCCTTCATATCTGAAATACCTATCTTCTGCGCCATTTTGTTTTATGATGTCTATACGCTTGATAAGAATCTGTACATCTTTGGTGTGGGTGTCTTTGTATTTCAAAAGGAATTTCTCAAATTCCGTATATTCCTCTCCTTCGTATTTGGGAGAGTACAGACTCACATTTTCGCCTGTTTCGAGTAATTCTATAAGTATATTCTTTTCCATTTCATTTTTGTTTGCAAAACTAAACATATATGTTGATTTACGCAAATTCTTTTGTACAAAACTTTACATATATGTTGATTTTGTTGACGTAAGGCAAAAAACAGCAATCCAATATTACTTGAATTGCTGTTCTTGAAATGTTTCTTATAACTTTCTCCATTGTGCATTTGGAGTTATGTCGCCCTTTATGTTTTCGGAAGAAGATTTGTCGTTGAGTTTTACTATGTTTAGTTGCTCTTGGTGTAGAGAAAGAAATCTACCAATTTGAGAATGAAGATTTCTGAATGCACCATCAAGGTCAGAATCGTTAAAATTCTCAATTAACATGGAAATATATTCATGTTCGCATTCCTTTATGTAATGCTTTATGAATTTGTGGCTGTCAAACTCATCTTCTTGTATGGATGATATAGCTCTATTGAAATTATTTATTGTTAACATTGTTTACTGTTAATAATTGTTAACTGTAAAAAGGGAATACCCCTTTTTACAATGGATAGTTTTCGAAGTCGTAGAGAACTGTACTCAAGTAACGCTCGCCTGTGTCTGGGAGAAGGACTACGATTCTCTTGCCCTTGTTCTCAGGACGCTTTGCAATGGCTGTTGCAGCGTATGTTGCTGCTCCAGAGCTGATACCTACGAGCAGACCCTCTGTTGCTGCAAGCTTACGGCTTGTGAGGATAGCACCGTCGTTAGGCACCTTGAAAATCTCGTCAACAACGTCGCGGTTGAAAGTCTTTGGCACGAAACCTGCACCGATACCCTGAATCTTGTGGCTTCCTGCAGGTTCGCCTGACAATACTGCTGATGTCTCAGGCTCAACTGCGATAACCTTAATGTTAGGATTCAACTCCTTGAGACGCTTGCCTACACCAGAAACTGTACCGCCTGTTCCTACACCGGCTACGAAGATGTCAACCTTACCGTCTGTGTCGCGCCAAATCTCGTCACCAGTTGTCTGGTAGTGTATAGCTGGGTTGGCACGATTCTCGAACTGCTGTGGAATGACTGCTCCAGGAATGCTGTCGCGAAGTTCTTCAGCCTTGGCGATTGCGCCCTTCATGCCTGCTGAACCTGGTGTGAGTACTACCTGTGCACCGTATGCTTTTACGAGGTTTCTACGTTCAACACTCATGGTCTCTGGCATTGTGAGAATGAGCTTGTAACCTCTTACTGCACTTACGAAAGCCAAACCGACTCCTGTGTTACCGGATGTAGGCTCGATGAGAGTAGCTCCAGGCTTGATAAGGCCTTTCTTCTCTGCCTCGAGAATCATGTTGAAAGCTACGCGGTCCTTTACTGAACCAGCAGGGTTGAAGTACTCGAGCTTTGCAACGATAGTTGCGTCAGTTGCGTTTTCACTCTTTGAATATGAGCCGATTTCCAGAAGTGGAGTGTTACCAACAAGGTCTGTCAGTTGTTTAGCTATTTTTGCCATAGTCGTATATTTTTATAAGTTTATAATTTTATTCTGTTTGTTTATTGTTTTTGTCTTTCGACACTGCAAATGTATGAAGAAACTGGCACACCCAAAAACTTTTCAATCAAAAAACATAGGCTTATACCACACATGTGGTATGCCCTTGCGGAGCGAAGTACTATGTGTGTAGTACGTAAAGGCTTAAACCTTTGCAAAATGTGCTTTGCGGGCGTATGCCGCACTTTGTAAGTGGTCTTGTATGGTGCAAAAACGGGTTGCTGACGGTTTCTGCAAGCCGGATGTTTTGCTGTGGTATATTATATTCTTTAGTTTGGCAAGTAGTAAACTGGAGTTAACTTCGTGAAGTAAAAAGGAGTAACCTGCGGAATGAAGAATGAAGAATGAAGAATCGCCTGCGGCGGGGTGAAGAGTGAAGAATGAAAGTTACTCTGTTTACAAAGTCTTAATTCTTAACTCTTAACTTTTAAGTCTTAATTATTAATTGTTAATTATTAATTACTCAAACGTCCGTTCACTCCATGGAACGTTGCGAAATTAACTTCGCTTAATTCCTTTTTTACTCCAGGCAAGTAAAGTGTTAGCGATACTTGCGAAAGTAAGGTTCTATTCCTATATATAAATATGGTATGAGTCGCAGATGCGGTTATGCTATTGCTTGGCAGCGCACTTCTTCGCATATTCTGAAGGAGTGCAGCCGCACTCCGACTGGAAACATTTGCTCATGTGGCTTGAACTGCTGAATCCGCACATCTCTGCAATCTCGTTCATGCTGTACTTTCCTTCGTTCAGCAGTCGCTTGGCTTTCTCCAGTCTTATGTTGCGTATGAAGTTGCTCGGCGTAGTGCCAGCCGTAGAACTTAGCTTCTTGTAGAGACCCGTGCGCTCCATGCACATGTCGGTTGCCAGTTGCTCCACGCTGTAGCCTTTTGTGGAGATGTTCTTCTCCACGAACTCGGTTGCTCGGTCAATGAAGTCCTGGTCGGCAGCCGGCAGTTTGACGCTTGGTTTCTCGTCCGTTGGTACAGGAGCAGGCTCTTCGTCGTTCTTCTCGTTCTTGTCCTTCGTCAGCATGAGTGGTAGAAGCAGGTGTATGGCTATGATGAGGGCTATGAAGAGCAGGGTGGTGTGTGCCCACCATTTCACGTCCGCGTACACGCACACTTCCGTAATCTTGACGTTGCCGTTCTGTAGGCGAATCCATTCCTTCAGACTCTTCTGTGAAGGGAAGGCTGCCACTCGAATGTGGGCTGTGGCATCGTCTCCGCACGTTACCGGCAGTGTCAGTATGCCGTTGCTCACGTTTCCGTTCAGCTCGGTAGGCGAGTGCCAGTCGTCGTCGCGCTCCGGTATGTTTACAAGGTAATATGTGTTGCGTTGGCGCGGATAGTTCATGGCAGTGAACGTGAGCGTAACGTTGTCGTTCTTGCTGTCGGTGTGTATGGTTCTTGTACACGCCTCGGTTGCTGGCAGTTGTCTGCTGTTGGGAACAAGGGCTATGCCGTTGATGTGGACGCTTGTAAGCAGCGGGGTGAGCGTGTAGTCGGTGCTGCCTTTGCTCTGTGCGTCGGCATACGACTCGAGGTCGATGGCGTGTGCTGCATCTACCATTGTGCGTGTAGGGTGTGAGTAGAGCAGGCCGTTGGCATAGCTGCCAGTCCACACTCCGCCTTGACGGTCGATGAAGATGGTGTTCATGTGCTTTGGTAGAATCTGTGTGCCGTTGATAGCGATGCTTTCTACCATGCTTGCCTCGTTGTCTTTTGTGTCAATCTGCCACAGCGCCTCTGGGCTGGTGATATAGACGTGGTGTCTGTCGGCAGACAGCGTGTGCAGAAGATAGCCCGTTTCCAGCAGGGTGCTCCATTGCCTGGCCTTCGGATCGAAGCACAGGCATACGCCGCCGCCGTTGTCGTTGCGCAGCTGGTACATCTTCCCGTTTGACGCATATATCACGAGTGATGTGTCGCCATATCTGCCGTTGTCGGTGGCCTTGATGTTGTATTCCTCTTTTCCCGTCTTTGTGTTCATCCTTACTACGGATGTGTTGCTGAAGAATAAGTACAAGGCATCGCCCTCGCTCACGATGTCCTGCAATTCGCCGTTTTCCTTAGGCAGGTTGAGAACGGCCTTCTTGTCGGAAACAAACTGTCCCTTGTCGGTCTCACACCACAGTGTGCCGTCCTGTCCCACGAACAAGTCGATCACGTTGTCGCGTGTCGTTTTCCTCAGTATGCTGTCAATGTTGCTAACGAAGCGCAGGTGAGCTATGTCGAGACACTTCACGCGCTTGTAGTCCTTAATCCACAATCTGTTCTTGCTGTCGTTGTATGAGTGGCAAGCCCCTTGGTAGTGCTGCAGAGTCTTTGACGGTGCCTTGTCAAGGTCTATGTTCTGGAACGACAGACCGTCGTACACGCATATATTCTTATGGGTGGTCACGGCTATTCTGCCGTCGGTAATCTGCAGGATGTGGTACACTCTGTTGTCGCCGAGTCCCAGGGTGCTGTCCACTCTCTCAAACATCATTCTTTCCAACGGCGCATCAGCCTTAACCATTGGAGACATGGCTAATGCTAAAACCGTTATGATATGTCTGAGAAACTTGGTCACAGTATATTTGTTTTTATGGAAAGATATGTCTTTGAGTGAAATGACGGTGTTGTATTTGGATTATTGTTTATGTTTATGTATGGTTTGCTGTATCTTATACATTTGTTGTATTGGTGTTCTTGAATAATTCTCTCAAGAACCCTTCTTTGCTCATAAGTGCTGGGCTGACGGTCTTTTTCATGCCTTGTGACAAACGTCTGGCATGGAGCGTTGAACTTTCGGCATTCTTTGTGCAAGATTTGCTTCTTGCTGCAAGGATTGTGCCGCTGCTGCTTATTAACTGCGTCATAGCTTTTATGAGTTTGAAATTTAGCGCAAAGTTACATCTTAATATTTATATATGCAAATTTCGCTACCAACATTTGTGGCGCCCTTTTCTTATATTATAGCCTGCAGTTCCTTCGTGATTCTTTCGTGGCTGGGCTGTGGGGGATGGCTTGCTGCCTTTGCGGGCATGAGTCCTTCGTCCTGTCTCGGAGGCTTGGTACGGACGGGGATGATAAACGTGTTATTCTCTGTGAAAAAGTGTTTGTGAAATGTGTGTGAAATAGAAAGAATTTCGTAATTTTGTGGCTGGAAGTTTCATGAACGCAAATTGAGGCGGACGGGCTTTCTGCTGTGGCTTGCCCTGTGGGGCGAATGGCAGTGGGGCGGATTTCATTCCGCAGTTCCGTGCTGATAGTGCGCCTCATGGCCGCCCCTCCTTCGTGGCTTGTCCGACTCTTTTACGGATGTTGTCCGCATCTTCTATGGGTTTTCTACGTATTTCTACGGATTCTACCCGTAGAAAACCCGTAAACGACCCGTAGAAAATACGTAGGATATCCGTAGCGTGTTCGGAGCAGTCCATGAAAATGCACGTGGATGAATGTCGTGCTTTGATGTTCTTGCCATGCTAAAACGCTCTCCTGGCGTTGCAAACTTAGCATGAAGTGGTTTGCAAGACGACCGTCGGAATTTCTTGTTAACAGACGGGGAAAACGAGGACTTTCTGTGCTGTGTTTGTGCTGCTTCTCGTTGCGTAAAAGTGTATATGCGTGCTTCTTCGTGGCATACATTAGACGCCCTTACTTTTACTTTTTTCTCTTATTTTGCAATGAATATGCCATTTTATGTAATGCTATTACGTATAAAATGTGCGTGAGCAGAATTTTTGAAATTGTGGAATAAAAAAAGATGAAAAAAAGATGTGAAATGTTTGGAGGGAAAATTTTATTCACATATCTTTGCAGCAGTTAAAGACAATGGAACAGTTGAAAGTCTTTTGACTTGATGTATCATTAGTTTTTTCATTTATTTGATGTTTTTTGAAGGGATTAGTTATATAGGTTAAAAAGTATTTTTTCAAGGTTAACGATTGTACACCTCATGTTGGATAATATTGGGTGTACTTTTTTTTGTTTAAACGTGAGCTTGTTATTTGGTGAGTCCCGGATTTGTTGCTTGCCAAGTGTTATGAAGTTTGTGAATTTTACTCATGTCTTATTGGTGGCTCGTTGTTCGTTTTCACGGCTTGTTCGGAGAACGGATGCCTGTGTTGTGTGCCTTTTGTTTAGCGCACGCTGAATGGTCGTTTGACGTGCGTTAAACAAAGGGGCACTTTCTTTTCCGTTTGTTCTGTACTATAATGTCTGCATCTTGATGCCTAACGACAGTCCTAATATGTCCTTTAGCGGAACGTTGCCGTCAACGATTTTGGAACGTATGTAGAGGTCGCAGGTGCTAACTTCGTAGAAGAGCGAAATGCTCTTGCTGTTTCGGCGTTTGTCGTATGGTATGCGCCATGTGATGCGCTGGCCTACGGCTATGTTGATGCGAAACTTGGTTGACATGAAGTCGTAGTAGCCCTTTGGGTATCTGTCGGGCTGTGACTTCCAGAACTCGTGGCCGTAGATGGTGTTGATGTAGATGCTTGCCGTGAGCGGCGAAACGTAGAATGCATTGTTGAGGTTGATGTTGAAGGGAACGTAGTTCTCCTTGACGGTCATGGTGAGCTTTGCGCGTGGTGTCTGGTGCTTCGGCACGTAGCCGAAGAGCAGCTGCGTTTCCCACTGCTTGTTCTTGCCGTAGTCCCAGCCTGTGCCCACGGACAACGCTCCCATGTTGCCGGCATTCTGAATTACTATGTGTTTGGGAATTAGTGATTCCCAATGCCTGCGGTAGCGTTGCACGTGCTTGTCGTATGTGCTGAGTGTCGGGGCTGTGGACGGTATGCTGTCGTCTGCCACGGCGCATACGGACACGAGTGTGAAGATGAGACTAAAAATATACTTGTTCCATTTCATAGCTGTCTTTTGTTATGGTGAATATGCGGTAGTTTCTGTCCTCGGGGCAGTCGATGCTGTAGAAGACGAGGTTGTCGCCGTAGATGTTGGAAACCTTGTCGTTGTGGTTGTGGCCGTAGATGCAGCACATGAGTCTTGGTGCAAGGTCGAGGTAGCGTCGGAACGCCTTGCATACGTTGTTGTTGAACTGGTCGCTGTATGGCGGTGCGTGCATGATGACGATGGTGCGGTCGAAGTTGGCGGTGTCTTTGGCAAACACGCTTTCCATGTAGTCGAAGTTAGGCACGGCTGCCATATAGTCGTATTCGGTGGCGTTGGTGTTGAGGCATACGAACTTGACGCGTGCCGCCGTGAACGAGAAGTCCATGTCGCCGAACATGGATGTGTAGGCTTGGTCGCCCGTGCCGAGAAAGTCGTGATTGCCAATAAGGACTACGTATGGCACGCGGAGCTGTGACATGATGTCGCGTATCCATTCGTATTCTTTTGCCGTGCCCGTGTCGGTAAGGTCGCCGCAGTGTACGACGAAGTCGATGTTCGTGTGCTTGTTGATGTCGGCAATCTCGTCCTTCGTGTCGCTGTACCATCCGTGGGTGTCGCTGATGAAGGCTACGCGCAACGTGTCTTTGTTGCCGTACATGCTTTCGATAGCCTTGATGTTCTTGGCGTTTATGTCCCTTTCGCCGCTGAAGTTGACGTCGTAAGGATGAGTGTCGAACAGGTCGTCGCATGAAGCGAGCGACAGCACGGCCGACATGGCGATTAAAACATTCTTTCCTATCTTTATCATAAATAGCTTGTTGTTGTTATTTTGCATGTTTCGTAATGCACTGCAAAGTTGGGAAAAATATTTCGGGTAATTATGTCCTTGTGATTGCCAAAGATGTTCTTATTTTCTTCTTTTGACGTGATGCGGAGGGGGAAGGGCGTTGGATGTGCGGTTTTGGAAGGATGGGCGTTTGTAGAATGATAACGGGGGAATATCATGTGTTTTGGAAGATTTTTTTGCAAACAGCCTTTTCGTTGGGTGAAAAATACTTATATTTGTGGCTAATATAATATGCAATGCCGTAATGCGGCATTGATAAATAACGAATCAGATAATTGTATGAAAGATTTCAAGACACTTGTACAGACGCGCCGCAGTGTGCGAAAATTCACAGATAAAGAGATTGATGCCGACGACTTGAAGGTTATTCTTCGCGCGGCTCTCATGTCGCCTACGGGCAAGAGCGTGCGCGGATGGCATTTCATCGTGGTTGACGACAAGGACATGTTGCAGCGTTTCTCTGAGGGACGCGCCATGGGCAGCCAGTTCCTTGCCGGTGCCAAGGTGGCGGTGGTGGTGCTCGGCGACCAGGAGTTGAGCGATGTGTGGACGGAGGATGCCTCTATTGCTGCCGTCACTATGCAGTATCAGGCTGCCGACCTCGGTATCGGTTCTTGCTGGTGTCAGGTTCGCGGCCGTTTCACTAAGGACGGCGAGGCTACCGACAGCTATCTTCGCACCTTGCTCGGCTATCCTGCCAATCTCGTTGCTGAGTGTATCGTCGGCTTCGGATATGCGGATGTGGAGCGCAAGCCGCAGAACGAGGACGGCTTGAAGTGGGAGAACGTTCATATAGGTGCTTATAACGAATAATGGCATGAATATAGTTTTCATAGGCGCAGGCAATGTTGCCACTCATCTTGCCAAGGCTCTCTATCGTGCCGGGCATGAGATTGTGCAGGTGTATTCGCGCACTTCGTATGCTGCCGACAGGCTGGCGGATCTCTTTGAGTGTGCTGCCACGACCAACATCGACGATGTGTGCAATTATGCCGATGCCTATATCTTTGCCGTGAAGGACAGCGTGCTGGGAGAACTCTCGGCGGCGTTGGCTCGCAGACTGCCCGACAAGCTGTTCATACATACGGCTGGCAGTATGGGAGTGGAGGTGCTCGGAGTGGGGCGCGGTGCTGTGCTGTATCCCATGCAGACGTTCTCGCGCGACAGGGAGGTGAACTTTGCCGATGTGTCGGTGTTTGTCGAGGCATTGCGTCAGGACGACCTTGAAGTGGTGCGCTCGTTGGCAAAGGACTTGACGGAAAAGGTGTATGAACTCAGCGGCGAGGAGCGTCGCAGTCTCCATATAGCTGCGGTCTTTTGCTGCAACTTCGCCAACCATTGCTATGCCTTGA
Organism: Bacteroidaceae bacterium; assembly: GCA_017450985.1. Classification (GTDB taxonomy): domain Bacteria; phylum Bacteroidota; class Bacteroidia; order Bacteroidales; family Bacteroidaceae; genus Minthosoma. The sequence goes on along the minus strand of JAFSSN010000061.1, from coordinate 27,250 downwards.
GCGAGAAGGTGCTTGGACGCCACGGCATTCCGTTTGATGTCATGCTGCCTCTTGTCGATGAGACGGCGCGCAAGGTGCATGAGATGTCGCCGGTCAAGGCACAGACGGGGCCGGCGGTGCGATGGGACGAGAACGTGATGGCAAGGCACATGGAAATGTTGAAGGACGATGAGCGTATGCTCGACATCTATAGGATGATGAGTGAGAGCATTCACGCCATGAATGATAATTGAGGACTTGTTGTATGATAAACTATGATTTGACAAAGATACGTGCGCTGTTTTTCGATGTTGACGGTGTGCTTTCGTGTGAGACTATCCCGATGCACCCTAACGGAGAACCTATGCGCACGGTGAACATAAAGGACGGATATGCCATGCAGCATGCCGTGAAGTGCGGACTCGTGCTTGCCATCATTACGGGTGGCAGGACTGAGAGCGTGCGCAAGCGTTACGAGGGACTGGGGCTTACGGATATCATTCTCGGCTCGGCGGTCAAGATTGAGGCGTATGAGCAGTTGAAGGCTAAGTACGGGCTGAAGGACGAGGAGATACTCTATATGGGCGACGATATTCCCGACTATGAGGTGCTGACTCGCTGCGGACTGCCTTGCTGTCCGGCCGATGCGGCTCCGGAGATTAAGGAGGTATGTACTTACATTTCGCACAAGAACGGCGGTCAGGGCTGCGGGCGCGACGTGGTGGAGCAGGTGCTGAAGGCACAGGGACTGTGGATGCACAACAGCAAGGCTTTCGGATGGTAAGGGAAATGGAAGGTTCATGATATAAAAGGATAAGAGATAATGTTGGAAAACCTGAGTAAATATAAGATTGTGCTTGCAAGCAATTCGCCTCGTCGCAAGGAGCTGCTTGGAGGACTTGACATTGAATATGAGGTGCGTGTCATAAAGGATATTGACGAGAGCTATCCTTCCGACTTGAGGGGCGAGGATATCCCTAAGTACATCTCGGGGCAGAAGGCGAAGGCGTACCGTGCCTCAATGGCTGATGATGAGCTGATAATTACGGCCGACACGATTGTGTATGTTGACGGTGAGGTGTTGGGAAAGCCTAAGGATGCCGACGATGCGCGTCGAATGTTCCACTTGATGAGCGGACGCAAGCATGAGGTCATCACGGGTGTGAGCATCGTGACTAAGGAACGTACTGTGCAGTTTGCCACGACCACAAAGGTGTCGTTTGCTGTGCTTACGGACGAGGAGATAGAGTATTATATTAACAAGTATAAGCCTTACGACAAGGCAGGTGCCTATGGCATTCAGGAATGGATTGGCTATGTGGGCATTACCGGCATTGAAGGTTCTTACTTCAATGTCGTAGGATTGCCGGTGCAGAGGTTGTACACAGAATTGAAAAAGTTATGACGATACATGAGCTTGACGAGACAGACTTGAGCATTTTGAGACTGTTGCAGGACAATAGTCGTCTCACGACTAAGGAACTGGCACAGAAGATTCATCTTTCTACTACGCCGACTTTTGAGCGTCAGCGCCGCCTTGAGCGCATGGGCTTCATCAAGAAGTATGTTGCCGTGCTCGATGCCGACAGGCTCGACCGCGGATTTGTGGTGTTCTGTTCTGTGAGCATGAAGCAGATTAACCACGACATTGCGTGTCGTTTCTCGGAGTTGCTGGACGGATGGAACGAGGTGACGGAGTGCTACAATACGAGTGGCGACGGCGACTACATGCTGAAGGTGTGTGTGAGCAGCATGCGCCAGTATCAGCAGTTTGTGCTTGATAAATTGGGACAGTTTGAGTATGTGTCCCATGTACGAAGTATATTTGTCATGGATACATTGAAGTTTAGCTATGGAGTACCACTTTAATACCTTGATTGTGGGCGGCGGTCCTTCGGGATGTGCTTGTGGCATAACTCTCCTGAAGGGAGGACGTGACTGCTGCATCGTGGATAAATATGCCTTTCCGCGCACTAAGCTGTGTGCAGGACTGTTCACTGCCAAGTCGCAGGGATGCTTGCAGTCTGTATTGGGACAGGCTGTGTATGCTGAGGCTATGCGCACGGCCATGATGTCGAAGGAAAATACCTTCTCGCTCTTCAGGGGCATGAAGCCGCTGGTGACTTGCAATCTTACGAATACGTCGGAGCAGCCCGTGGCTCTTCGTCATTCAGACTGCCACATCCATCTTGTCAACCGTCCTGTGCTGGACAACTTCCTCATTCGTCACTTTGTGTCTCTTGGAGGCTTTCTCATTGAGGGCGATGCTGTGAAGGATGTGGACTTTGCCGGTAAGGTCGTGACGTTGGCTTCGGGAACGATAGTGCGCTATGATAATCTCGTTGCTGCCGACGGTGCGACGAGTATGGTGGAGAAGGCGCTTGTAAGGCACGACGGTACGTTTGCGGCTAAGGGCAACAGCGCGTTGTGTCTGGAGATAAATGTGGATAGGGAAGACTATGATGCCAATGGCGTGAATATCTATTTCGATATTGTGAAGGGTAGTTATGCCTGGGTATTCGCCAAGGGCGAGAAAGTGTGCATCGGGCTTGTCAAGCTTCCTTGGCAGAAGAATAACGATGTGCAGCGCACGATGCTTGACTTCTGCAAGGACTTGGGGGTGAAGAATATGGATAAGTATCCTTTGCGTGGAGCCATGCTCCCGTTTGGCAATATGATGCCTCGTCCGGTTTGGGGCGGCAATGTGTATTTCGTCGGTGACGCTGCAGGATTGGTAGAGCCGTTGACGGGTGAGGGCATATATTATGCCTTGCAGAGTGGCCAGTATGCGGCAGAGAGCATCTTGGAAGGCGGTACGGAACGCTATCTTGGTAAGGTGGCATATCTCCATTCGCTCATTTCGAAGGGACGTTATTATCAGTCTCTTTTGGAGATGAAGCTGCCTTCTCGCTTCTTCTTCCGCCATGCTCCTCATCATCGTCGTTTCATCTCCTATTTCTACCTCACTCAGATAGAGCATGCTTCCCTCGACTCCTTCTGGAAGATAATGTGGAAGTATAAGCGTCAGAAATGATAGGGATGTGAAGGGGAGTGTTTTGTTTTGAGAAAATGGACATGAATACAAACTTTAAACTACAGTGCCTTGCCAGTACCATGCGGAATAAACAGCAGTTTTTTCCGCATGGTACTGGAGTTTTTTTCGCATGGTACTGATTGCAGATGCGGAATGTTTATGGCATTGTGATAAACTTAAACCGTTCAAACGCTGCTTAAGCGGTGTTTGAACGGTGTTTGAAGGCCATTTGTCGTGCGTAGTGCCAAAGCAAATGGCTATTGTTGGATTTGATTTTTAACTTTCTGCTCGTTGTATCGTTGCAAAGCCTGTTTCATGGCTTCGCGTCCCATGGCAATTATCTCCGTGGCCTTGTTGAACTCAAGAATGTTGAATGAGTCCATCGGTATTTCGGCACAGATGTCTGGCGGAGTGAGGCGCATTGCCATTTGGGTATTGTTCTGGATGGAAATCTTCGCCACACGCTGCATGATGTTGAAGTAGTTCGCAGAAACCTCATTGTGGTTGAAGAACTTTTTCCATATTGATTTTATAGAATCGTCATCCGTGTCGGACGTGTGTTCCAAGTAAGAAGTGTATGGGTGGCTGTCGGGCGCACTCACGTTTACAGCCACAAGGATGTCTCCCTCGTGGCGTTTCACTCTGTCGAGCGGCAGAGTGTTGTGGATGCTTCCGTCAATGTATATATGATAACTGTCCGTTACAGGTTTGAAGACGCAGGGTATAGATATTGATGCACGTATGGCAGTCTTTAGAGACCCGTCTCTGAATACCTTCTCCTTCCCTGTAACTATGTCGGTGGCACAACAGCAGAAGTCGATAGGCAGATTCTCAATTTCTACGTCGCCTATGATGTCGTCAATTATTTCCATCAGGTTGTTGCCGTTGGTGAGATGGTTCTTGCCCAGCGAGAGATTGAATATCTTGAACATCTTCTTGCGGTTGATGGCCTCGGATGTTTCCTTCAGTTCCTTTATTTTGCCTGCAGCATAGAGTCCTCCTACTAGAGCGCCCATTGAAGTTCCCGCAATCGACGTTATGTTGTAGCCATTTTCGAGAAGTACCTCAATTGCTCCGATGTGTGCATAGCCTCTTGCACCGCCGCCGCCAAGCACCAGGGCGATGTTCTTGCCTTGTGTGGTGTCAGGTGCTTCCTGCTTGTTTCTGCGAAATAAACCGTGAAGTATGTTTGCTATGGAAATCATGTGACAGTCTTTATCTTTTTTTAGGCTTGACCTGTGAAATCAAGGCTGCAGGTTTGTGTTGCATACCTTTGATAAATGAAGCCGATTTGGGCTTCATTTATTGTTCTTACAATTCAGGGAAAAGACCGAAGAGACGAGCGTCAATCATGTCGGTGATGCGTTTGAAGGAAGCAGGGTCTTGCTCAAACTTACATTCGTCACCCTCTACGATGATGAGCTTGCCCTTGTAGTCCTTTATCCAGTTCTCGTACTTCTCGTTCAGCCCTTGCAGGAAGTCCATGCGCATAGACTGCTCGTAGTCACGTCCGCGCTTTTGAATCTGTGCCACGAGGTTAGGAATTGATGAGCGAATGTATATCATCAGGTCGGGAAGGCGCACCAACGAAATCATTGTAGAGAATAGGTCGTTGTAGTTGTCGTAGTCGCGGTCTGACATCATGCCCATGTCGTGGAGGTTTGGAGCGAAGATGCAGGCATCCTCGAAGATAGTCCTGTCCTGTATGATGTTGGTGTCCGACTTAGAAATCTCTACTACTTCCTTGAAACGCTTGGCGAGGAAGTATATCTGCAGGTTGAAAGACCAGCGCTGCATGTCGGCGTAGTAGTCGGCCAGATAAGGGTTGTTGTCCACCGACTCGAAGCGTGGTGTCCAACCATATCGCTTGGCAAGCATCTTCGTGAGTGTAGTCTTGCCGCATCCAATGTTTCCTGCTATAGCTATGTGCATAATGTCAAGTGAATAGTGATGTTAAATGAATGTTGGTGTGAGGCGTTCGTCTATCTGTTGTACTATGTATGCAAAGTCCTCTGACGAATGCTCAAAGTCGAGGTTGTCAACGTCTATCGTTAGCACTTCGCCGGTGTACTTGTTCCTTATGAAGTCCTCGTAGCGGCGGTTCAGTTCCTCCAGATAGTTTATCTGCATGCTCTGCTCATATTCTCGTCCGCGCTTTTGAATGTTCTTGAAGAGGTGCGGCACGGAAGAGCGCAAGTAAATCATGAGGCGCGGCATCTCAAGCATCGACACCATCTGCTCAAACAGTTCCAGGTAAGTCTGGAAGTCACGGTCGGAAAGGTTGCCCATTTCGTAGTTACCCTTGGTAAATACATGGACACCCTCGAAGATGCTTCGGTCGATAATTATCGTATTGTCGGATTTCGCAAGGCTGAGCATGTCCTTGAAGCGCTGTTTCAGGAAATACACTTCAAGGGCGAACGACCATCGCTTGATGTCCTTGTAGTAGTCTTCCAGATAAGGATTGTCCACGACGGTCTCCATCATTGGCGACCAGCCGTAGTATTTCGACAGCATGCCTGTCAGCGTCGTTTTGCCGCATCCTATGTTTCCTGCTATTGCTATGTACACTTTAGAAAATGAATTAGTAGTTAATGTCCGCTTTCGGACAGCAATAGGGGAAAACGCGCTGTCGTACGGCCCGAAATAACCATGCAAAGTTACCTTTTTTTTTCGTATGAGCCAATTTTAGTTGCCCTTTTGTGTACATCAATCCGAAAAATATATGTATTTTTGCCAAATGAAATAATATGATGCTCTTTCGAGAGCAATTTGTGTTTAATATAATTGACAATCTAAAGAGTGGGTAGAAATAAATATTCTCAACACGAGATAGATATCATCGGCATGTTGCTGAGAAAGAAATGTGGCGCGACACGTTTCCAACAGAAGGCAATACGCCATCAGTTGCGCGTAAACTTTGAATTCAACATTAGCGATTTCGGCGAGCAGGGCAAGGCGTTCGGATATGAGGAACTGCAGCAGGCCATACAGCGCGGAGCCATTAAGATACTCGACGACGCTACCATTGCCGACATGAAGGCAAAGCGCGAGCGCGACCGTCAGCACGACCTCGAGATGCAGAAGGCTGAGGCTGGTCCTGATGCTGAGCAGCAGCAGAACTGGGAGAATGTGCTCGAAGAGTGGAATAAATATTACAGTAATAACAATGATACAAAATGAATCAATAGCTATGGACGAGAAATTTATGCAAATGGCAATCGACCTCTCATTGAAAAACGTACAGGCGGGAGGAGGCCCTTTTGGCGCAGTGATTGTCAAGGACGGTGAGGTGCTGGCTACAGGCGTCAACCGTGTGACTCTTAATAACGACCCTACGGCACACGCAGAGGTGAGTGCCATTCGTGCAGCATGTGAGAAGATAGGCGACTTCCGCCTGCGCGGATGTACAATATACACATCGTGCGAGCCATGCCCTATGTGCCTGGCAGCCATCTACTGGGCTGGCATCAGCCGCATCTACTACGGTAACACCAAGGAGGATGCTGCTGCCATCAATTTCGACGACAAGTTTATCTACGACGAAATGTCGCTCCCAGTAGGAATGCGCTCTGTGCCTACACGCATGATGATGCGTGAGCAGGCAGCGGCAGCCTTCCAGGCATGGACCGATTATGCCGACAAGGTGGAATATTAAAATACGTCACGAACATCATGTAATCAAGCATGAGACATAACAGCTTATTTATTGCCGGACTCTGTCTGGCATATTCTTGTACAGCAAGTGCACAACATAGTGTACTTGCTGATTCTATTGTTAAATACCAGATGCCGTCGGGAGGGTGGGCGAAGAACCAGGACTGGCTCCGCGGCCCCGACGTGCAGTACATGAACCGATGCTTCAGCACGGGCGTAGGCTCAACCATCGACAACGGAGCCACGACAAGCGAGATGAAGGTGCTGGCACAGGCATACGCCGAGACGCACGACGAACGCTACCGCGAGGCCTTCGTCCGCGGACTGCGCTATCTGTTTGCCATGCAGTATGCCAACGGCGGCTTCCCCCAGTTCTATCCCGTCAGGAAGGCGGCGGCATATTCGTCGCACATCACTTTCAACGATTGCGCCATGACCAATGTGATGCGCCTGCTGCGCGATGTGGCAGAGGACAGAGACCTTTATGCTCCGCTTCAGCTGCCCAAGTCGCTGCGCCGACAAGCCGGCAAGTCGTTTCGAAAGGCCGTAGGCTGCATCTTGAAGTGTCAGATTCGCAAGGACGGACGCCTCACCGTGTGGTGCCAGCAGCACGACGAGCATACGCTTGCCCCCGCTCCCGCACGCGCGTTCGAGCTGGCAAGCTACACAGGCCACGGCGAGACCGTTGACATAATACTATTGCTTAGGGAAATAAAAAATCCGTCAAAGGCAGTAAGGGCAGCCATTGACGGTGCGGTGGAATGGCTGAAGCAACACGCCATTCATGATATGGAGGTCGAACGCTTTACCAATTCGGACGGTAAACCGGACATCCGCCTTGTTCGTCGCGAAGGGGCGCCTCTCCTGTGGGCACGCTATTACGACTTGGACAATGCCGAGCCCTTCTTCTGCGACCGCGACGGACAGCCGCGGAAGCGTCTCGAAGACATAGGCTATGAGCGACGCAACGGCTACTCATGGCTCGGCACTTCGCCGCAGAAAGTCATCGAGTGATGCCTATTCGTTGCCGTTGCTGAAGTTGATGATGCCCTTCAACTCCTCGTATGCAAAACTGATGGTACTGCTTCCGAGAGCGTATGGTGCAATGTCGTAAGGATTGTACAGGAAGCTCACGGAATCGGTGCCTAACTTGAAGTTATCCGATATGAACATGTCAGTCATGTCGAGATAGCCCTTTTTGCGGAGCGAGTCCATCGTTTCCACCCCCACGTTCTCCATCAGACGCATCGTAAGCTTTTCAATCAGCTTGTGACGGCAACTGTCCATCACGAGGCGGTCGGTCGTAATCTGCTCGCCCGTCTCGGTGTTGAAACACAAAATGTTGGTTATGGTCGTTGGATGTGCGCCGCCGCCGTAGTAGTCCTCCGTGAGAATGTAGTTTATTATTCCGTTCAGTCCGTATTCAAAGTGGCCGCTCAAGTGGTCCGACCTGTCGAGGTGGAACTCCTCGTCCTCTCTCTTGTACGTTTCGCACAACTTGCCTATGTATTCCTTGATAGGTGACGGCAGGTTGGTGGTGTCAACCTTTTCGAGAAAAATATCCTGAAGCTTAGCGTTTATGGCATTGGCAATCTTCTGCTGCTCTGGATTCTTACCGTTGGCAAACTCCATGTCGATGGCAATGTCGTATGGTGATTTTATGCTGTCCTGCACCTTCACGAAGTCCATGCCGCTCCAACCGGAACTTTCCTTGCAGCAAGATAAAGATGTAGTTATAAATAAAGCGGTGACGTATATCGCTAACTTTCTATTCATTTATAATAATAGCAAATCTGACAATCCTAAAACTCTTTTATTTGCGTGCAAAGTTACGGCAAATTTGAGTGATAATCAAAAAAAACACCCAATCATTCTGTTTATTAGGCAAAGATTAGTTATTTTTGCCGCCAAAATCAAGTAATATATGCAAAATCAAGATGAAAAATCACGCAGTCCTTTCGTTGACATGGGGTTGCTGGTGTCTGTATGTGTGTTCATTGTGATGCTCATTAAGAGTGCAATCTTTGGTTTTAGTTGGGCTTCCATCGTCTGGCTCATATCTGTTTTGGTATATTGGTGCGTACTCTACGTCTATACCAAGCACCGCGTAACCAAGATGAAGGTGTACGGCACCGTGGTCTTTCTCGCCGTGTCTGCCGTAATCTTCAGCAGCGTAATCTTCTTCGACAAGAATGCACGTCCTAAGATGCACGCATTCGAAGGGGCAGGCATCGACTCTGCCAATGTGGAGGAAGAGTTTGTAGTCGATGAGACACCCGAAATCGCCGTGACCGTGCAGAAGGACACGGTGGCCAGGGACACGGCACGTATCGACTCCGTCCACGCCGCAATCTCAACCGCAGTAAGCGAAGAGACGCCAGTACCAGACGAAGTGTCGGGCGACGATGCTGAAGATGAGGAATAACAGAATCAATCAACTAATTTAATAGAAACAATTATGAAAGTATTTAAGGTTATGATGGCACTTGCTGTTGCCATGTTGTCAACTTTCACTCTCGCAAGCTGCGATGAGGATGATGTAAACAATGTAGTTGAAAACGTAACTACAAGCGGTATGTTCACAGTAGAATTTACCATTGATCCGGGCACAAACGATGCCACTACCATTGCAAGCCTCTTCAACGAGGAGTTCGCATCGGTAAAGAGTTTCAACTATGCCAGCGACAAGAAGATTAACCAGGCAGTTGCCATCGAGGCATTCGAGGCTGCAGTCAAAGGCGCAGACTCTTACGCTCAGGCCATCGTGAACAAGGCACAGGCACAGGGACTTGCAGGTGTGTCAGTCAAGGCTACACTTACCAACGTAACAACTAACAAGGTCGTTAAGGAATACACTTGGACAGCAACAGCTACACCGGCAGAGTAACGGTGGTGCGGTTGCAAGCGACAAGATAGGGGATGTGTCAATGATGATGCATCCCCTTTTTCTATGCTGATAACTCTTTGATTTGCTTAAATTGCTGAAATAAATGCCTTTATGTGGCGAATTTCTCCGCCTCTACTGTGACACTTCCTCGTCTTTACTATGATGTCGCTACGGGTTTTCTCCGTATTTTCATCGCATTTTCTACGCATTTATACGGATAAAACCCGTAGAATACCCGTAAAACACCCGTAGAAAATCCGTACATCATCCGTACATACCTCGTATGTGTCTCGGACGGGATAGGGGAGAAACATGAAAAGTGAACGGCGAAAAGTGGACGGTTTCAGCGTTGTGAATTTCGCTGTTATTCTATTTTCCAGAAACGGAAAAGCCCTTTTCAGTTTGCCGCCAATGCCTCGCATAGCCACGTGTCCGCGCTTTCCGTTATTCCGCTTTCCGGTTCAGTTCGTATGCCACGCTTCGTGTAGCCCTGCCGGCTGTGAGCGACTTTGACGTGAGTGGAGCGGTGTACTCCTCGCCGTCGGCAGTGAAGAGGCTCAGACTGATGTTGCCGGTCTCGGCTGGCAGCACGGAGATGAACAGCGTGATGTACTGGTCCTCCGTTGTCGTCACGATGTCGTTGAGCGCAAGGTCCATGTGCGATGCCGATGCTGTCGGAGTCACCTCGCAGGTCGATGTGTTCATTCGTGCCTCTGTGGTGAATACCTCCTCGCCGTCGGTGTTCGTAATGGTCATGTGCGACCATTCGGCGGCAATGCCGTTGGTCAGTACCGTCACCTGCCAGATAGCCACAAGGTGCTTGAAGTCGAAGGCCACTACGCAGTCGCTGCCGTCGGGACGCTTTGTCGTGACAAACGTCGAAGGCGCACACATGAAGTCGTACTTGCCCAGATGACTTGTCGAACCGTTGCCCGTTTGAGCCTGTCCCCCCATTTTGATAGGAATCTCGTCATAGTTGGTGCTGATAGGCAGCTTGCCGTTGTAGGGATAGTATGCCGAATACGTGTAGGAGCGGTTGAGCAGCCATCCGCCGCCGTTGAACTCGGCATAGTGTCCGTCTTGGCAGTTCTCTATAGTCTTTATAGCCTTTCGTGCCTGTGAGTTAGGCTCGGGGTAGATAGGAAACACACCAATCAGGTCGTCGTCGTTCCATGCAAACGACAGCCCCTCCTCGCCCAGCGACAGCGTAGTGCGAGTATCGTCGTCGTAGGTGAAATCCTGCATGTGTACGGTAGCCCTTATTTCTTCGCCTTCCAGTGCGTCGTAGCGTGTCATGTCGTCGGCACACGAAGTCGCGATAATCAATGTTGATAGAGCAAAAAGAAGTTTGTTCATATACTATGGTGGGTAATTACGAAACTGTCATTAAGAAAAGTTGTTCAAAGTTAATCATTTCTGTCCTATTGGGCAATGATATATGCTTTATTTTTCTTTTTTGTAACCATAACTTTGTGCATTTCGTTTTCTTTCCGTAATTTTGCGTCAGTCAATTTATGTGTTTGACGGCATTAGACGTGAAAGACAGGCTATCCACGCACATGGATAGCCTGATTTTATTTTTCGGTAAGACGGGCTGTGCTTTCGTTAGAATACTACGTAGTAGAGGTACAGTCCTACGAGGACGAGGTGGAACACAAGTATGATAGGAACACCGATGGTGAACTTCTTGTGCTGGGTCTTGTGTCGCCATACCTGCATACCGAGCAGCGCACCTACGCTGCCACCGATGAATGCCAACCACAGGAGAGTGGCTTCGGAAATGCGCCATGTCTCGTGCTTGGCACGCAGCTTGTCAATGCCGTACACGATGAAGGTGACTATGGTAATAGCCAAAAGATAGATAAGTATTATTTGTAATATCATCTTGTAATTTTTTGTTTGTTGTTTGTTGCAAAGTTATCTCTTTTTGGGCGCTTAAACAAAGAAAATGATTTTTTTTAGTCCGTATTGTGCCAAAAGTAGCATATACTTTTGTGTGGATTGTAAAAAGCAGTATATTTGTACAGAACGTTTAAATTTTATACTAATTATTCCTAATGAATAAACTTGCGCTATTACTTGGTGGCATAGCTTTATCGTCACTAATGTCTGTCAATGCACAGACAATCTCAAGCCCTGACGGGCAACTTACTGTGAATCTTTATATGTCGGCTGAAGGTACTCCAATGTTCAACGTTGAGTATGCTAATTCGACTGTTATTAGTAAATCACCACTCGGTTTGCAGACTTCTGTGGGCGACTTCACAAAGGGACTGAAGCAGGACAATGTATCGGCAAACTTTGAGGTGAGCCAGTCTTATGACCTCCCTAATGCGAAGAAGGCGCATATTGAGTTTAAGGCTAACGAGCAGACTGTGTCTTACTCTAAGGACGGCAAGCCTGCTTTCGACGTCACTTTCCATGTTGACAACAATAATGTGGCTTTCCGCTATCAGATGAAGCCTCAGCGCGACCGCCTCGCCTGCATCGTTAATTCTGAGGCTACAACTTTTACAATGCCTACAGGTACTACTACATTCCTTTGTCCGCAGATGACTCCGCAGACAGGTTTTGCGCGTACTGCTCCAAGTTACGAGACATTCTATGAGTATGACGCTAATATGGGCACAAACGGTCATGGACGCGGTTTCACTTTCCCTGCTCTCTTCAAGGTTAATGCAAAGAATCTGGCACGTGTACCGGGTAAGGTACGCAAGGCTCCAAAGGTTACGGAGAAGACTTTGTGGGTTATGCTCTGTGAGACTGGTGTTGACGGTAAGTACTGTGCTTCACGTCTCTCATGCACCGACAACAAGTATTCTGTTGCCTATCCTGAGGAAACCGAATTCGGTGGCGTGGGCAGCGCAAGTCCTGCCATCATGCTCCCAGGCTACACTCCTTGGCGTACCATCACGGTGGGTGAGACTCTCGCTCCTATTGCCGAGACTACTATCATGTGGGACTTGGTGAAGCCTATGTACAAGGCAAGCCAGACTTACAAGTACGGTCGTGCTACTTGGAGCTGGATTATCCGCATGGATGCAAGCTGTAACTACAAGGAGCAGCAGGAGTACATCGACTTTGCTTCAAAGATGGGTTATGAGTATGTGCTCATCGATGCTCTCTGGGACACTAACATCGGTTATGAGAAGATGGAGCAGCTTGTACGCTATGCTAAGACTAAGAACGTCGGCGTATATCTCTGGTACAACTCTACCGGATATTGGAACGATGCTCCACAGGGTCCTCGCGGCAAGATGCACCGTATGCTTGAGCGCCGTCAGGAGATGGCTTGGCTGAAGAAGGCTGGCGTGAAGGGATTGAAGATTGACTTCATCGGCTCTGACAAGCAGCAGACTATGCAGATGTATGAGGATATACTCATCGATGCCAACGACTACGGATTGGAGATTATCTATCATGGCTGTACTCTTCCACGCGGTTGGGAGCGTATGTATCCTAACTTCATATCTTGTGAGGCTGTGCGTGCAAGTGAGAACTTCTCTTTCGGACAGCATGACAATGACATCGAGGCTCTCGCTGCAACTATTCACCCTGTGCTCCGCAATGCTGTGGGCAACATGGACTTCGGTGGTTCGGCACTCAACAAGTTCTATGCAAAGGACAATCAGCACGGCAGAAAGCGTATAACATCTGATGTGTATGCTCTTGCTACTGCTGTTCTCTTCCAGACTCCTGTACAGAACTTTGCTCTTGCTCCTAACAATCTTGAGGATGCTCCAGCATGGGCTATCGACTTCATGAAGGCTGTGCCTACAACTTGGAAGGACGTTAAGTTCATCGACGGCTATCCAGGCAAGTACATTTTACTGGCTCGTCAGGCTACAGACGGCAAGTGGTATGTTGCCGGTGTGAACGCTACTTCTGAGCCTTTGAAGATTAATGTCAGCCTTCCTATGTTTGAGGCTGGCCAGTCTGTACAGCTCTATCTTAACAATGACGTTAAGACAGTTAAGGTTTCCAAGAAACAAAACATCGCAGTTGCTATCCCATCTAACGGTGGTGTGGTGATTAAGTAAATATCTTTCCCCCGCAAAGGCTTTTGTTTGCCTTTGCAGGGGATTGTTTTTTCTCGTTTCTTTTGCCCTACATCGCACCTTAATATATGAAAAATGTGTATTTCTAAAGCTGTGGACAATAATGGACTATGAGTATGAAAGTTTGGATTATAATAACCTTTTTAATTAAAACTTATGAAGAAAATATTTTGTCTTTTGTTTGCATGTGTTGCATTGACGGCGCAGGCGAAAGTAATTAAGCGAATCACGTCGCCTGAATCTATGTTGTGCCTTGGTTTTCACTATGGTGGTTTGAAACCTAATGAGGTAATAATGACTGATACGGCAACAACGATAAAGTTTACGATGACGTATCGTGTTGGCGAATGGTTCAGCATTCTGCCGTGTGCCTACTTGAAGGATGAGACAGGCAACCGTTATCCTCTCCGTTCGTCGGAAGGATTGAAACTGGACGACTGGATTCAGTCACCCGAATCGGGAATGACGGATTTTACTCTGCATTTTGCCCCTATGCCGAAGGGTGTTAAGATGTTTGACTTCATAGAAGGCGAGGATGACAACTTCTTCAAGGTGCTGGGCATTCACGACAGTAAGATGAAGTTGCATTGTCCTACGGTCAAGGAACTTCTTGATGCCAATCCTTACACCTTGCCGTCAGACTGGTTGAAGACTGACACCATCACCATCAGGGGACGCATAGAGGGATATGACAAGAATGTGTTTGGCTCCGATACGTTGACCCTTTATAATTATGATGTGTTGGCAGAAAAGAATGCGATTGTCAATATGCCTATTAAGCCTGACGGAACGTTTGTGAAGCATTTCTGCTATAGTTCGCCTTTGCTTTCTTGTTTCTATGTACCGACTCCTAAGAATGATTTTCAATCTATTCCTTTCTTTGCCCGTCCTGGTGAGACTATCGACATTACGGTGCGTAAGGACGAGAGTGGCAAGCATATCTGCGTTTACAACAATGGTAGCAGCAAGGATGTGTGCCGTCTGTTGAAGACGTCTCATTTTTTTGACGAAGTCGGTGCAGGAGATTTTGATGGCAAGGCTGCCGATTTTCCTGCGTATGCAAAAAAGAAACTTGACAATATGCTTTACTATCTTGACCAGTTCCGTCGTAAGAATAATTACACTCCGTTGGAGGTTAGGTTGGCATTGGCTCAAATTCAGACGGCATATACCTTGGGTATTTTGAACTATACGATGATGCGTTGGGACATGATTAAGAAATGGGAGCAGGATGAGCAGGGCATGTGGCATGCGAATGTTACTGACAGTGCAGAACTTGCTGCTTTGACCGATTTGAAATTATATGCAGGCATGAAGGTCTTTGACTATAATAATCCTTTGGTGTTGAGTTGTGGCAGGTTGTGTTCTTTTATGTCTAATTATTTGTGGTATTCCACTTACGTAAAAGAAAAGGTACGGAAGTATATGGGTGATTGTGAGGAATATGACTCGGAAGCAGAGATGAAGGTGCGTCGTGCAGCTTTACGTGAATTGCTTGGTGGCGACAAAGACGATTCGTTTGTGGCTCAGCTTAGTGTGTTTGATCATTATAAGCAAAGTTTTGACAGATGGAGTGATGCTGAGCAAAAGATTCCTGAGGTTATGGCTGATAGTTCATTGACAGAGGAAGACAAGAAGTCATTTGTACGCAATTCATGTTTAAGTGGGATGAATCCTATATATATGTCTGCCATGACTCATCCTTACATACACAACAAGGCTGAAATATTCTGTGCTGAAAAGTTGACAAAGAATCTTACTTGGGAACTGCCAAAAGAAAATGTTGCTGCCGATATTGTTCGCTCCATAGCTGCGCGTTATCCAGGACGCTATCTTGTGATTGATTTTTGGGGCATGGGATGCGGACCTTGTAGAAGTGAGATTCAGGCTTCCAAGGATGTGCGTTCAAAGATTGCCAAGCGTGATGATGTGAAACTTGTTTATATAGCCGATGAAAATATTGCCGGTGGAAGTGAGTCTTATCGTAAGTATGTGGCAGAATGGTTGGACGGTGAAGAAACTATGTGCGTATCGGATGTGACATTCAATGCTATGGAGGAATTGTTCGAATTCACTGCTATTCCACATAAAGTGATAATTACTCCGGAAGGTCTTGTTGTGGATGATGCGCTCAGTGTCAGTATGCACGATTTTGACACCAGCTTTGAAAATGTTAAGAAAAGACTTAATAAATGAGGGTTATGTGGGAAATAAAATACAGTGATGTTCCGTATGACTTTGAAGCATGTATATTTGCAGATTGTCCCTTGGCAACTAATTGCTTGCGTCAATTGGCATTTGGTTTGCTTGCGGAAAATCGAAAAAGTGTACGCATAGTCAGTCCGAAGTTTTGTGACAAGGATGGTAAGTGTGCATATTTTCGTGACTCGCAGCCTGTTGTCTATGCTCGTGGATTTGTGAATCTCCAGCAGGCAATGTTACCGAAACAGTATAAGACGTTCATGAGAGTGCTTGAAGGCAAGTTTGGACGCAATAATTACTTCGCACTTCGTCGTGGTGAGAAGCCGCTGTCGCCAAAAGATCAGGCTGTGGTTCGTGAAGTGTTGCGTAAGGTTGGGGGGAATGATGAATTGGAATTTGACGGTTACGAGGAAGCTGTCAATTGGAACGACTGAGTAACCAGAAAGCATCTTGCTCCAGTACCATGCGCATGGTACTGGAGTTTTTCCCGTAATAAACTACACTTTATTGCGCATAGTACTGTGGTAATATTGCGGAAGGCTATTTTGTTTAACGTCGATTTAACGTCGTTTAAATGGTGTTTGAACGCTGTTAAATCGGTGTTAAATAAGTTTGGTTGATATGTTTTATTGCTTAATATATGTTGTAATGTATAAAATGAAATGGGCTTTTATTCTATCAGTTTTTCTTTTTTCTGCAACGTCAGTTGTGGCACAAGGTGTGTTTCGTTCATCTTCTTCAATTCGTTTTTCTAAGCGTGATTTTGCCGATACGGTGAAAGTGAAGGTTATTGATGGGGCTGTTATTGTTCCTGTGGAGATTGCGGGAAGTGTCAGAAATCTGCTTTTCGACACGGGGGCTCAGTCGGGATTCTGGATTAGGCTGGATGAAGAGTGGATGAACTTGGCGGAAGCAGATAGTCTGAACGTGATGGATATAAACGAAAACAGGAAAAAGCGTGCCAGTTATGTCTTGCCTCCAGTTAAACTGGGTGGTCTTGTAATTGAAAATTACAGTGTGGTTGCGGCGGATGGCATGCGAAACTATCTGTGCGATATGTTTGACGGTGCCATGGGCTTCGACTTGGTAGGCAGAGGGCTTTCCTTCAAATTGGATACAAAGGACAGTCTCTTGATTGTGACTGACATAAAAGGTTTCTTTGCTGCGGAAGAACAGGGAAGGCCTTACGTGAAGTACAAGCTTGTCAATAAGTCGCGACCTGTCATCGACGTTGAAATGCCTTTCGGGACATTGAGTACGATTTTTGATACTGGTGCAATGCGAACTTGGGTTCAGATGTCGCAGCGGATGTTGGATAACTGGTTGTACAAGCATCCTAAGAAGAGGGAGGAGGTTGATGCGCTGACCGTACAGATGGATTCTACAATCAACACGAATATCGGTATGTTCGGCTTGAAAAAGGATACGATGGTGGAGCGAGTTCTTCGTTTTCCGTCGTTGAGTGTAGGTGGATTGCTGTTGGACGATTTGTATTTGTCAACGGCATGCAATGGCTCCAGGGTTGGGGCAGCAGTATTGAGTCGTGCTTCATTGATTATTGATGCACAGAAGAAAAGGTTTGTGTTTCTGCCTCATGATGGTAGTTCTGTAATTACGGTAGGAAACGATGGCCTGGGTAGTATTTCTTTTGTCCCCACGGAGCCGAATGATACGTTGGGCGTCCTCAAGGCTGTAGTGCGCAAGGGTGGTGCTGCATATCTCAAAGGGGTACGTACGGGTGACTATTTGTTGGAGGCTGACGGTACGCCGATTACGGACATCTGCACTTACGTGCACTTAGACCGACGTAATCATGAGATGTCGTTCAAGTTTCGCAGTCCAGATGGTTCGTTGAAACATGTTGTACTTGAAAGGACTTTTTAGAAATGGAATTGCCAGCTGTGTTTTCAAGTTTAGTGTGTGACTGTGATTTTCGTGATTGTCCTGTTTATGCAGTATGATTTATGCTGATAAAAATAAGAATCCTCATTCTGCAGTTTTTACCCATGCAGATATGAGGATTCCACGTTTATGTTTAAGATTGGAATGATTGTCCAGACTTATATCTTAAACTTCAAGACCTTGCCTCCGTTGGCAGGCAGTTCTACGTAGATGGTTCCGTCAGGAATGAGGTCGCACTTCACGTCTTTCTTGCCTGTGAGCAAGTCTTTGCTCTCAACACCCTGCTTGGTTGGAATGTTCAAAATTTCGTAGGCATGTGCCGGAATCTTAATCCATGAGCGTGCTGGCTGGTCGTCGAAGTTTGCAACGACGAGTATGAGGTCTTTGCCAGAGCTGCGGAGGAACGCGAACTGACGATGCTCGTTCATTGACTGTCCGTAGTTTACGTACATGAGGTCATAGAATAAACCTTCTGATATTGCCTTTTCTTTGTTTGCAATGTTGAGCACTTTCGTGTAGAAACTCTGCAAATCTTTTTCCTCCTTGTTGAGTAGTGAACCATCGAACTTACCGTTGTTGCGCCAGCGGCGTATGAGGTCTATTGTCCAGTAGTCGAAGATGGTTGTGCGTCCGTCCTGGCCGCTGAAGCCTTCAGAGTACATACCTTTCTCGCCAAGTTCCTGTCCGAAGTATATCATTACAGGGTTGGTGCGGAGCAGTGCTGCTACGAGCATTGCAGGCTTACCTTTTTCTGCGTTTCCTGCAAAGAACTGTGAGGCGATTCGCTGTTCGTCGTGGTTCTCGAGGAAATTGAGCATGTGAGAGTGGATGTCATCGACGCTCTGCCATGCTCCTGTGATGCAGGTTGCGCTGTTGCCGCATATTACAGAGCGGAGTGTGTCGTAGAGACCTACCTTGTCGTAGAGGTAGTCGAAACGTCCGCGGTTGATGTAGTTGCGGTACTCATGTGGATTGTAAACCTCGGCAATGAAGATAATGTCTGGGTATTCTTTCTTGACTTGTGGAATGACCCATCCCCAGAAATCTACAGGCACCATTTCTGCCATGTCGCATCTGAATCCGTCAACGCCCTTGCTTGCCCAGTACTTCAGGATGTCGAGCATCTTTTCCCATGTGTTAGGAATGCCCCATGAAGTGATGTTGTTGCATCCTATGTAGTCAACTCCGTAGTTGAGCTTTACGGTCTCGTACCAGTCGTTCTTGGTTACGTACTGTGTGAAGCAGTCGTTTCCAGTCACCTTGGCTGGTGTCTCGATGTAGTCGCCCATCTCAGGGTCGTGGAGGCTGAAGTTAGGTGAGAACTTTGTGTGAGGAAGGTAATAGAAGTTGTTGTTCGGATTGAACACCATAGTCTTCACATCGTCCTCGCCAAGGTCCTTCACACCTTCAGGCTTTGCGTCGGAAGCGTATTGGCGTGCCACGTGGTTAGGTACGAAGTCGATAATCATCTTGAGGTCTGCACGATGTGTGCGTGTCACGAGATTCTCGAATTCCTTCATACGCTCAGGTACTTTGGTTGCGAGGTCTGGGTCGATGTCGTAATAGTCCTTTATGGCGTATGGACTTCCGGCATTTCCCTTCACTACGGCTGGGTGGTCGCGGTGAATGCCATAGGCTGTGTAGTCAGTCTTTGTGGCATGCTCGATGATACCCGTGTACCAAATGTGTGTTGCGCCTAATGCTTTTATGTTTTCAAGAGCAGCGGTGGTAAAGTCAGCCATGTGACCGCATCCGTTCTCTTTCTTTGTACCATTGCTTGTGTTTTTGTTTGCGTTGGCTCCGAAAAGTCTTGTTAAGACTTGATAAATCACAATCTTTTCCATAGGCAAAATAGGTTAGAAGTGATAAAAAATGTTGTGTCTGTGAGAAAGTGCCTCACAGACACAAATTGCTAAATCTCTATTATGTAAACGATGAATTGCGTGTAGGAATATTTATGGATCGGAAGCAGTATGATAAAGTTTTCGCTTCTTCTTTGTTCGTACTTTGCTTTTCCTTCGTTCTTTATTCTTTTGTAATTATGCTATACCGTGAGCAGTGACGTTCTTGTCAATCTTAGCAATCATTCCCTGAAGTGCTTTGCCTGGACCACACTCTGTGAAGTCTGTTGCACCTGCAGCAATCATGTTCTGTACCTCGTATGTCCACTTCACAGGAGCTGTGAGCTGAGCGATGAGGTTCTGCTTGATTTCTGCTGGGTCTGTGTGAGGCTTAGCGTCCACGTTCTGATATACTGGGCACTTAGGTGTAGAGAACTTAGTAGCTTCGATTGCTGCCTGAAGTTCCTCCTTTGCTGGCTGCATGAGTGGTGAGTGGAATGCACCTCCTACAGGGAGTGGGAGAGCACGCTTTGCACCTGCTGCCTTGAGAGCCTCGCAAGCCTCTGCTATTGCCTCGTTGTTACCTGATATTACGAGCTGGCCTGGGTTGTTGTAGTTTGCTGGAACTACGATGTTGCCTGGCTTAGAGATGCTTGCGCAAACCTCTTCAATCTTCTCGTCAGGAAGACCGATGATGGCAGCCATAGTTGATGGAGCAGCCTCGCAAGCCTTCTGCATTGCCTGAGCACGCTGAGACACGAGCTTCAATCCGTCCTCGAAAGAGAGTGCGCCGGCAGCAACGAGTGCAGAGAATTCGCCGAGAGAGTGTCCGCCTACCATGTCTGGCTTGAATGCGTCGCCGAGGCAGATGGCGCTGATTACAGAGTGAAGGAATACTGCAGGCTGAGTTACCTTTGTCTGCTTGAGTTCTTCTGCTGTTCCCTCGAACATTATCTTAGTAATATCAAAGCCAAGAATCTCGTTTGCCTTGTCAAAATATTCTTTTGCTACAGGATTTGACTCGTATAAGTCTTTGCCCATTCCTGAGAACTGGGCTCCCTGACCAGGGAATACAAATGCTTTCATATATCTGAAAATATTGTTAGTTTATTACTGATGAAGTTTCCGGACAATTTGTGCAAAATGTCGGAATCTGTCATGATTTGTTAGTGATTGCAAATATATATAATTTTTTGTTGCACGTCAAAGCTTTTTCCCAAAAAGTTTCTCGATGAGGTCATTTCTTCCCATTCGTCTCAGCTCATTGAGGATATTCTTTCTTTCCTCTTGTTTGTACCAGAAGAAAAATTGTCGTTGTGCCAGTTTTTCTTTCGGCGACTTGGCAGAGAACACCTTTTCGAGAGTGTACGGATGATAGCCCGAGTACCATGTTTCGGTGCTTACCGTCATAGGTGTCGGTGTGAAGTCTTGTACCTGTTCCAAGTGGAAGTCGAGGCTCTTTGTTATGACTGCGAGTTCGGCCATGTCCTCGGCTGTACATCCTGGGTGGCTGCTTATGAAGTATGGAATTATTTGCTGCTTCAGGTGTGCCTCCTTGTTTATGCGGTCGAAGATGCGCTTAAAGTCGTAGAACAGTTTGAACGACGGCTTACGCATGATGTTGAGCACTTGCTCGGATGTGTGTTCCGGTGCCACTTTCAGACGTCCGCTCACGTGGTGCATAATCAGTTCGCGCGTGTATTCCATATTTATCTTGTTGATGCGCTGGTCACCCGTGTCGTGGAGCAGAAGGTCGTATCGTACTCCGCTTCCTATGAAGCTCTTCTTGATGCCTGGGATTTTGTCCACGGTGCGGTATATGTCGAGGAGCTGTGAGTGGTCAGTGTTGATGTTCGGACACACTTTCGGGTGGATGCATGCAGGGCGTGTGCACTTGTGGCAGATGTCAAGATTCTTGCCGTGCATTGCGTACATGTTTGCCGAAGGTCCGCCGAGGTCGCTGAGCACTCCCTTGAAGTCG
Source organism: Bacteroidaceae bacterium (assembly GCA_017450985.1). Taxonomy (GTDB): domain Bacteria; phylum Bacteroidota; class Bacteroidia; order Bacteroidales; family Bacteroidaceae; genus Minthosoma. The sequence continues at coordinate 5,709 of JAFSSN010000061.1, read as the reverse complement.
GGCATTGCGGCAATGGCCTTCACCTCGCGTATGATGCTCTCCTTGCTTCTTGACGTTATGAATTTGCCTTGGTGGGCGGAGATGGTGCAGAATGCGCATCCTCCGAAGCATCCTCGGTGGAGGCATACGGAGAACTTAATCATGTCGAAGGCAGGAATACGCTTGCCGTTGTATTTAGGGTGGGGCAGACGTGTGTAGGGCAGGTCGAACGACTTGTCCAACTCGTCCTGTGTCAGTGGCTGATATGGTGTGTTGACTACTGCGTACAGTCCGTCAACGCCTTGTATGATGCGCTGTGCGTTGTATTTGTTTGATTCTTCTTCTATGTGTCGGAAGTTCTCTGATTGACAACGCTTGTCCTTGAGACATTCTTCGTGTGAGTGGAGTACGATGTCGTCGGGACGAATGCCGCCGGGGATTTCCTTTTCCTTTAGCAGCATTACGGTCTGTCGTTGTGGAAAGCGCAGCATGAGGTTGCGGAAGGTCTTCACGTCAATCTCGCGTCCCTGCTCCATGAGCAGATGGGCAAGAGATACCATAGGCTTTTCGCCCATGCCGTACATAAGGAGGTCGCCTCCGCTCGGCACGAGAATACACTTTTGCAGCGAGTCCTTCCAGTAGTCGTAGTGGGTCAGACGGCGCAGTGACGCCTCGATTCCTCCCAGCACCACAGGTACGTCAGGATAGAGTTGCTTCAGTATCTGTGTGTAAACGATGGTCGGGTATTCGGGACGCATGTCATGTCGTCCGTTTGGAGAATAGGCATCCTCTGAACGTAGTCGTTTGTTGGCGGTATATTTGTTGACCATAGAGTCCATACATCCCGGCGAGATGCCGAAGAAGAGACGTGGTCTTCCGAGTTTCTTGAAGTCACGGAAGTCTCCGTGCCAGTCGGGTTGTGGCACTATTGCCACTCTGAGTCCCTCGGCTTCGAGTGTGCGTCCGATTACGGCCACACCGAACGAGGGGTGATCAATGTATGCGTCACCACTAAATAATATTACGTCCAGTTCGTCCCATCCCAATCTTTCTACCTCTTTCTTGGTGGTAGGCAACCATGTCAGCTTTCCTGTCATTCTTTATTTTTCTTCTATTCCCATTTGCTCTGTTTCGGCCAGTTCTTCTTCGCGTGCGTCTCGCCAGCCGACGTACAACATTATAAGTTCTTTCAGCCCAAAGACCTTCATGTTGTCATGATAAATGACGTTTGTACAAAGGTCTGCAAGGTCGGCACATTCATCATTGTTGAGAATGAACGACTTCACGTTGTGCTTTAACGATTCCAAAGTGGTTTCGTCAACGATGCCATTACTTGGAACCAATCCCTTGAAAAGAGAATATTTCTCTATAGTGAGAAGATGCTCTTCTGTCACTTCGATGCTTCTTGTTCCTGAAGCGTTAGCTTGAATCTTGTACATAACGATGATGGTTTTGTTATTCAAAAAACTTAATTATCCCTCTCATGAGCCTGTTGATATTTGCCTGGCTCGTTATTGTTTCGAGCGGGAAGCCTAATACTACGGACTTTCCCGCGTTTATTCCGTTCTGATTGCCGCTCGTGCCTTTTGACGCTACAGCAGCCGTTGTCCCGTCTGCATAAAGCAGCATCGGGAATGCGTTCTTCTGTGCTTTCAGTTGCGATGCTTCTGGCACAGAGTAGCACGTCTCGTTCATCTCTCTGTAGAAGTTGAACGACGTCTTGTTGCCGTGTATTTCCGTCACACTCTTGTCGCAGAGCTGTCCTGTTACGGATGCACTCAGGGTGCTAATGCCGCTCACGGCTTGGGCTATGTTTGCACCGCTGACAAGGAGGTTTCCGTTGTTCTTGCCGAACTTGTCGAGCAGTTTTAGAGTCTTGTCGGAGAACTTCTTCTGCACGCCGTATATTACGTCTATGGCCTTGAAATGTTGCAGGTCGTAGGTGCCCTTGCTGAAAGCCTCCTCACTCGTTGATGTGAACGAGTGTGAGCGTGTGGTCATTATGGCTTGGCCGTGGATGTATGGATAGTCGAACGTGTTGCCCATTATAATCTTACCTGCCAGTTCTTCGCCACTATATCCGAGACCAGTCTTGCTCTCTATTCCTGCGCGTGTCTTGTCGAAGCATTGCTGTCGTCCAACGAATCCCGTGAACGCCCCGTATTGCACTCCCGGGTCCTTGTCGAGGTCGAAGCCGCACACCGAATCATTGTCGGTGGAGTAGGGCGCTTCGAGGCGTGTGAATCCGTTCACAACGAGTATTGTTCCTTTGTTCTCGCTTGCTATTCCTGCCGATAGAGTCTCTGACGGAAAGCTTTCTCCGCCTTGGTTTACGGCTGTCACGCGGAAGGAATATGTGGTGTTGGGTATGAGTTTCACGGAGTGCTTGCACTCCTTTACCAGTGTTCCGTTGTCAAACCCTTCGTTACCGATGCGGGTATAAACGATGTATTGCTGTGCTGTGGCGGTAGGCTCGCTCGGGTCTTTTGTCTCGGCCCAGTGGAGTTCTGCCGTTCCCTTTGTCTCATTGAGACTGATGCTGAAGGCATGAACGGGAAGCGGTTGAATTACATAGCTCTTTTTGTGCTCGGTGGCTATGAACTTCACTATCGACTTGTAAACCGAACGGCAGAAGTCGAATTTGAAGTGCGGGTCGTATGCCAGTTTCACGTCTGTGAAGTTTTGATGCGAGAGCATTTCCAAGATGCATGTAGGAGTGAGCGGTTCGCGTGCTTCACCGTAGTTTCTGTTCCACAGCTGTCTGATTTCCCATTTGTATTTCTTCAAATCCGTTAGCAGGTTGGTGAGTAGGATGCTTGCAAGGTCGCGGCTCACATATCGGTCGAGTCCTGCTCCTGTCAGTCCGTTGTTGAAGGCTGTACGGTAAATTGCCAGCGAACCGAACACGCTGTCGTTGGTGTAGTAGCCTGCATCGGTGTGGAAGGCGATTGTTGCTTCGAGCGGCACTCTCAGGCCTTCGTTGTTAGGATTGAACATAGAGCCTCCGCACAGGTAGTTGATGGCTTTTGAACGGCTGTTTATGTCGTTCTTGTATTCGTCTGCTCCGAATCCTCCGGTGTGAACGCTGTATGGCATTCCGTACCAGAAGGTTGAGTATTTTGCTGCTTCCACCCATCGTGGCATGCCGCTTTGCGGAGTGTTACATTCCTCACTTTGTGAAACGACGTTTCCCATTCCTCCTCCAAAGCGTACAGCGTCGGCCGATACTATACTTTTGGTTTGACTGGCGTTTGAGAGAGTGACCATGGCGTGGCTGTTGAATCCTGCGTCGAAGTCGAATGTGCCGAGATAAACCCATGTTCCACCGCCAATTTTCTGATTTACTTTGAACTCAGTCTTTCCTCCTTTGTGGTAAACCGTGTAGTGGGCGTCCGTAGTGCTGTTTGCGTAGCTGTGGTATGTTACGTAAACGGCATACCTTCCGTTTTCCGGCAGTTCAGGAACCCATTGTGCGAAGGCGTTTCCTTCCGACGATGTTACCGTGGAAATGTAGCGCGATGTACCGTCAACGAAGGGCGTGTCGCACGTTTCGTATATTTGCTTGTACTGTGCAAATCCGTAAGCTTTGGCTGTCGTCCAGTGCTGCTTTGGTTTGTTGTGCTTGCTGTAGCTCTCCATGTACATTCCTGTTGACGACTGTCCGTCGTTATCGACAATCACCTCGTTTCTCTGCCAGTCTCTCTCGCGCGGGGTGAACACTATCGCTCCTGCATTTTGGAGCATGGGAATGATGTAGGGCACTACGAACGATTGGCTGAATACGTCCTCATTGGTGCAGTACATGTTTGGTCGTTGCCATGCCCAGTTTTTTTCAGAATTCTTGAAGTATCTGCCGTGGCTCTGCCACAGGGCTATGTGCTTGCCCTCGAGTCCCTTGTCGGCTCTGTAGGGGCGCGATACGTTCGTTACCCATGGGCTTCCCGTGTATTCCTTCTGCAACAGACGGCTTTGGTCGTGCTCCTTCTTGTTCTTGCGGAAGAAGTTGGGCACGAGGTCCTCGATGCGGTGGTCCTCCGTTACAATGCTCAGATTGTAGCGTCGGAGGCTGTCGGGAAGCAGTTGGCGTATGTCCTTGTAAACGCTGTCCACCACCTCCGGTGTGAAAATCTGGTCGGCAAAGCTTCCGCCTACAATAACCTTCACGCTTTGGCTGTCGGCATCAACCGTGAAGTTTTGCAGCTTTATCTTGTCAATCTTCGACATTGAGTGATGGTAGGTCTCGAAATATGTACGAATTAAGCCTGCCACGTCCGCATTGCCTGTCTCCTGTGCAGGTGCGAGTGTGGCAGTCATGATTGACACAATCGTGAATATGTTCCTTATCAGTCTCACTTCTCTGTCTTTACTTTGCCGAATCCTATCAGCTTGTCATATCTCTCGCCGAATGGACGATGATAGACATATACGTAATATTCGTTTTCTGTCTGGTGAAAATTGCCTTCTGCTTGCAGGGTGTGTCCCTGTGTCTCGCCGTCGCGGACGAAGAGGTATTGGTAGTTGTACAACCCCTGTTTCAGCGTGAGCGTCGTTTCGTAGGCATGTGCAATGTCGTTGTACTTCATCTTGTATTCTTCAGCAAAACGGTTTCCCGTCAGCTCACCGTTCACATACAATTCTCCTCCTGCTATTCTCGGCATCTTCAGTGTCAGGTGCGTCATGAAATAGTCGCTCTCCGTGTCGTTGTCGAGGTCGTTGTGGTTGCGAATGTAGAAGCGTCCGTCTTGGTCTTGGTCGTAGAAATAGTTTGTTCTCTGCTCGTCGGTTTCGATTGTGGCGTGGTAGTATGGTGAGAAGAACTCCATACTTTCAACGCGCATTGTCGGAGCATGCTCGTCCAAAATCTCGAATCGTCTGTACTCGTTTCCTGCCTCGAATATGAGACTACGGTTGTGGTTGTACACCAACTGGTTAATCTTCATGTATGTAGGCTTGACTCCCTCCACGTGGTTGTCCCAACGGTTGTTCTGCACTATGATTGGCATAAATTCCTCAACTGCGTTGCGCACTGAGTAACCGTTGTAGTTGATGTTGAAGTCCACTTGTTGGTGATGTGCCCATGTGTCGATGTCAGTATTTCCCGATACGGAAATGCCCACCGAAACGTGCGGCTCGATGATGCTGAAGCAAGCCGTGGCTACGGCTTCGTCCTTGCCGTCCTCGAAAATGTCCACCCGGTAGTTGCCGCTGATGAGTAGCTTCACGTCCTCGTTAGGGAGGGTGAAGGAGTAGTGGTTGTACTCCATCTCTGTGTTCATGCTTTGCTCATAGTCCTCGATGCGGTTGTCGGCAAAACCGTCCATGTATTCGTTCCTGTTTATGTCCGAAGGAGTCCAGTCGGCATTGCAGTGGGTTATGGTGTAGTAGTACCTCACGTAACTGTGCTGCAAGTCGTCGAAACTGATGGACACATAGGCATTCGTACCAAGTACCATGACTGGCGGTTCTCCCCATTCGTCGTTGACAGCCGTTTGTATGGTCTTGATGTTCTTCGCATACACCGCATTGTTCTGTGACATTGCCTCGCAGGTATGCAATAGTGCATATATTATTATGAAACAGTACTTCTTCATTGCGTAAAGTATGTACAAAAATAGTAATTTAGAGTGAGACGCAGAACATATTCCAGTAAAAAACTATAACTTTGCGTACATTTTCAATGTTTGCATTCATTTTTTAATACATAGTAAGCATAGTTTATGCAGAAAATTA
>JAFSSN010000060.1 GCA_017450985.1 Bacteroidaceae bacterium | reverse complement strand
TCCTATACAACAAATGTCAATATTCATTTTTGAAAAACAGTCTTGTATTTGTATGCGCAAAGTTAAGTAAAAAAAATATATCTGCATGATGTTGTTGTCTGTTTGGGTAGATAACAACCAATCATGCAGATAAATAGAACAGATTGATATGACTAATATCAAGCAATGTGTGGATTTAATCACATATCCAACACATTTTATTGATTATTTTTTTGCTTTATTGATTCGTATGATGGCTACTGAATACTTCGGCATTTTGTAGTTAAACTTATTGTTTGTTGCAACATAAGTATTCTGTGGAGCTTCAATATTACGGTCATTGACGTTACCGGTAATATATGTTACTTTTGCATTTTTGTTGTAGCCTTCTAAATTTCCGATATTGATATCGAAAGTATTTGCCGTAGGAATGGCATTGACAAGCTTGATGATAATGTCACCGGTCTCCTTATCTTTGACAACAGAACACTTCACTCTCTTTTCAGCGTCGCGTATTATTTCCCAACCATTCTTGATGTCTTTCAAGTCTGGATTAAGTTTGAGTGATGAATATATGTATTCATCTCCAGCATTCTGTCCCCAAAGCATCTGCACATAATAGTTTGGTGTAGGCTTCACTTCTGTGTTGTTGAAGTAGATTAAATCTGGATTCCATTGTGTGTGTCCCTCCTTGGCAAGTAGGGGAGCGTAGCTCGACATTACAACGACGTCGGCATTACGTTCCACGTTTGTAAGGTGAATAGCCTCGGCGAGTGCATTCTCCATGCGGTTGCCTTTGCTTGCCCATTCGCCGAGATATACCTTAGTGCCGTTGCGGTCGTACTTGTCGTAGAAATCCTGATGATTAAGATACCAGCCGATAGGATTGTAGTAATGTTCGTCAACGACGTCAATCTTGTTGGCCTTTGCCAACTGCCATCCATATTCGTAGTCTGAGCCTTCCCAGAATGGACCTACTGTGCCCACGATCGTAATCTCTGGATGAACCTTCTTGATGCCATTTATGAGGAAGAGGTAACGTTCTGTGAATGTATCACCGATGAGGTCTTCATTTCCTATTCCGAGATACTTGAGGTTGAAAGGCTTCGGATGTCCTGCCTTTGCACGTATTTGTGCCAATTTACTTGTCTTGGCATCCCCGTTAGCCCATTCTATAAGGTCGAGCAGTTCCTGAAGATATGATTCCATAGTGAGGGGTTTGCCGTTGTATGTGTATGGCGAAGGTTTGCCCTTGAGGTCCTTCTCGAACGGAATGCCGCCTTGCTGTCCGTTGCCGCCACGCCAAGAATTTTGGCATGGCACGCCGGCCGCAAGTACAGGCAGTGGCTGTGCACCTATGTCCTCGCAGAATTGGAAGTATTCATAGAAACCTATTCCGCGGCTCTGGTGATAATGCCAGATGTTCATGTCCGGCTGACGCTCCCAAAGGTCACCCACGGTTGCCTGCCAGTGGTAGATGTTGTCGATGCCCTGTCCGTGTGAGGCGCATCCTCCTGGGAAGCGGACGAACTGAGGCTTCATGTCGGCCAGAGTCTTTGCAAGGTCGGCACGCATACCGTTGGCACGATTCTTATATGTCTTCTGTGGGAAAAGTGACACAAAGTCAATGCTTATCTCTCCTTCCTGTTGAGGCTCAATGACGAGTTGTGCATTCTTTACAGAGGCATTTGCCGTGAGAATAGCCTTCTGCTGCTTCCATTCTGCCGATGCTCCTACTATGGTTGAAGCCACCGTCTTGCCGTCGCTGACGAGGCTTATCTTCAACTTTCCACGACCTTTGGTGAAGACCGATAAGTTATATTTGTCTTTAGCCGTCAGAACTATACCGTCCCAACCCTCATTTATTAGTTTTGCTCCCTTGACCGTAGTCTTGAGAACAGAGTAGTGTGCATTATTTTTGTGAATAGGATTTGCCTCGGCAATAGTCCATTCTGTGCCGTTGCCTTCCAGCTTCCAAGCAGTCTTTGCGTTCCAGCCTCCGTTGTCGTCATTACAATACTCGAAGTCACGGTTTTGAATCAGTTCGGCATACAGACCTCCGTCGGCAGCGTAGTTTATGTCCTCAAAGAACATACCCATCAGCTCCGGTGATATGGCTTTGCGCTCGTTGAGACTTACCGTCAGTTCTGTGGCAAAAGGCTTGTTGAAGTTTTCCAATGCCTTGCTTGTGAGTCGTTCGCCTTCCCACTGTCCTCTCAGTTCTGCAGCCTGTACCTTTTCCACGAGGCTTTCAATCACCTCATACGGCACTTTGATTATATTGTCTTTGGATGCAGCCTCCAACTGGGCCTTCTTCTTGTCGAACTCACTCTTTGTAAGGTAAGGGTAATCCTGAGGTTTCCACAGGAAGAGGTCTGTAGATTGTGTTGTACCTATCTGTGCAAATTTAGGATTTGGCACGAATTCTGCATGGAATGTCTTGCCATCGTAGCTCAGCACGGGAAAGTGCATCTTCTTTTCTGCTCCCCACGTGCCGTAGTCGCTCTTGAACAAGTTGCGGTTGCCAACGGGAATCCATGTCTTCTTGTCCACGGAGTATGCTACGCGCAAACCTTCCGACGGATTGGGTGAGTAGGCTTTGACATAGACAGAGTCTGGATGATTTGCCCATGCCGTAGCTGAAGCGGCCATGAGAGCCGCGAAAATAATACTTCTCATTTGGTTTATGTGATTATGTTAGTAGTTGATATTCTTGATGATTGAACGTGAAAAAAGCATCTCTCCAGTTGTCAAATGTATCTTGACAGACAGGAAAAATGCTTTTATAATATGTTGTGTTATTCACTTACCGTGAATGTGTATTCGTCCGATTGAATAGTCTGGTAAAGGCTGACGTCGCTTGAGGTAACTGATGCCACACCGTTAAGTTTAACCTTGTGTGTGCCGGCTGCCGGCGCAACTGTATGTAGTGTCGGCGGGTCTGATATTTCTTCTGTGCTGATATTCTTTGTCAGGTTCGTTACTGCTACGTTGTCGATGAGTATTGATTGCTTGAAGTAGTACCAGTTCTTTCCTCTGTTGGCATAGTTAAATACAATAGTTATGCTGTCACCTTCGTGGAAAGTGTCGGGCGTAATGGCGATGCCTGAGAATGTAGGTGCTTGATATGTCGCCTTGTCGTCTTCGCATGATACAAAGGCTGCTGCGACAAAAGTTGTCAGTACAGCAAAGGTAATTGACTTTATTTGCATATTGTGGAAAATCATTTATTGTTAATCTTTTGCTTTTTGTAGCAAAGGTATTGAAAATTGGTGGGAAAAAGGTATCTTTGCCATCAATTTAATAAAATTTAATTGTATAGACAATCATGTTTAGCGGAATAGTAGAAGAATTTGCTACGGTTGTGGCAATTGAGAAAGAACAGGAGAATATGCACTTCACACTCACTTGCTCTTTCGTGGGTGAGTTGAAGATTGACCAGAGCGTAGCGCACAATGGAGTGTGCCTTACCGTTGTCAAGATTGAGAACGGCAACTACGTTGTTACTGCTATGAAGGAGACGCTCCTGAAGAGCAACCTCGGCTTGCTTAAAGTTGGCGACAAGGTGAATGTGGAACGTTCCATGCTTATGAACGGCCGTCTTGACGGACACATCGTTCAGGGACACGTTGACCAGACTGCGGAGTGCGTTGCTGTCGAGGACCAGCAGGGCTCATACACCTATACGTTCAAGTATGCTTTCGACAAGGACATGGCACGTAAAGGCTACATGACTGTCGATAAAGGCAGCGTTACTGTTAACGGAGTAAGTCTCACCGTCTGCAACTCTACCGACGACTCTTTCCAAGTGAACATCATACCTTATACATACGAGCATACTAATTTCCATGCCATTAAGGTTGGCACGCGCGTCAATCTTGAGTTCGACATCATCGGAAAATATATTGCTCGCATTCAACAATTCAACTGATAATGAAAGCTTTCCTCGCATCAGCAGCCCTCTTCTGGGCATGCCTGTCCACGCTTGATGCACAGGTCATAAACGTTATTGGCGACTCCTACGTTGCCAATCATCGTTGTCCTAAGGAAGAGACCTGGCACTACAAGATGGCGCAGCAAATGGGATTCACTTACAACAACTATGGACGTAATGGGTCATGCGTGGCGTTTGACCGTACTCATGACGGCCGCTTCAACTTTGGCCCGGCACTCTGGCAGCGCTACACAGCCATGGACCCGTCAGCCGACTATGTACTTATCATAGCAGGACATAACGATGCCGACAAGGTGGGCACGTCAGCCGACTCGCTGCAAATGTTTGCCGACTCGCTCGAAGTGCTGCTCACAGGCATAGAGAAACTGTGCCCAAACGCACGTATAGGCTATGTCACTCCGTGGTATGTCAACCGCCCAGGATTTGCACCCGTGTGCAAGACTATAAAGAAGCTCTGCAAATTACATCACGTGCCGGTACTCGACAACAACAACAAGCGTTCTGTCATTAAGGTGCGTGACGACGACTTCCGTAAGAAGTTCTTCCAGCGTCCTGACGACACGGCACACCTCAATGCTGCAGGTCACGACCTGTTTCTCGACGTTGCGAAGCATTGGTTCGAAAGCCGCGTGATGAAAGGAAAGCGTCAAAGATAATTTGAATGAATATTTATAAAGGAACCAAACATTAAAGAACTTACCTCAAGTCTTTAAGTCAAGTAGGCGCAACGCTTCCTATTTGTAGGAAGAACGGAAATGTGGTTAAGGAGAAAAGACGGGACAATGGCATCATGCCGTGTGAGCGCCGTCCCTTCAACTAAGGAAAAATATTTCCTTAACTGCATTTCTACAAATCACTCTTGAACATGATATCTCAACTTTGCTTCTTCTCTGTTGAAGAAGTGGAAGCCGAAGTAAGGCACGACCGATGCTTGTCAACTCTTAACGCTTGCGACGCTTGCCTTGAAGACTTGCAAAAACTTGAATCAAACAATAAACCAACTGAATAATGAAAAGACTATTACTCTCTTTATTGTCGGTACTGTCTCTACATGTTGCTGCCCAGAATGTGAGCATCACGTGGGAACTCTCTGACAAGGACAACCTTTCGGCTACGACTTTCACGGGAAATTCTGCTGATGCCGACAAACTTAATCTGACATTCAACAAGGGATATCAAATTGCATCTGTTGCCACGATGACTGGCTCAAATGCCGATGCTGGCTATACGGCCGTGACATACAATCCATGTTTCACGACCTTCACGCCGGCAACCCGTGTGTCGGCTAAGACTTCAGGCCATTTAATAACCTTTGCCGTTACAGCTAAGACCGGCCATACCTTCAAGCCTACAGCCATCTCCTTCGATGCTGTCAAGGTGGGTACTGATGGAGGAAATCTTGATGTCATTTACAAGGTTGGCACGTCAAACGAAGTGACAGCAGCCACAAACCTATCGCCTCTCCGTAATAAGATTGGAGCAGGCAATTCAACAGGCTTTTCACATTATGAATATACTATAGGCGACGTCATAACTACAAACACGGAACGCACGTTCTATGTTCAGCTCTACATCTACAATCTCAATGGCACAGACAATGAGAATCCTAAGTCTATAGGCTTCCGCAACGTGAAGATTGAAGGCGCAGTAGATGAGCCTTTATCTACGACAGCTGACTTTGTACGTGAGTTTACATGCAAGGGTACTGAATGTGCAGGCTATGAATTTGCCACTCTCGACCTTCTCTCTTATGTCAAGGACTTGAAGAACGGCGAACTTGCATACTATCCGCGCAAGGTGTATGGCAATCCAACTGATTTCACGCTCACCCTTGCCGACGGATATACAGGCGACGTTAAATATTCTGACCATCTTGCCACGGTACGCATTATGAAGGAGGGGGTACAGAAGTTCTGTTTCAACATAATGTTTACCGTTAGCGACCAGCAGCCAAAGTCAGCAGCCAAGCCACTCAACCGCGGTCTCATGGCTGTCAGCCTTTCTGGAGCAAGCATGGGTACGGGCAATCTTGTCAGTTGGCGTGCGTTCAAGAATGATGATTCAAACGTGAAGTTCAAGCTTTTCAGAGGTAATAAGGATAGCCAGACCACACAGCTTAATGGCGGCAGATACATCATGGGTAAGACAAACTTCCGCGATGCTTCAGGCACAGTTAATACCTTCTATCGTTTGGAAGTATATGACGGCAACGGCAATCTCATAGACGAGATGGTTAGCGACAGAACATGGGGCAACCAGACTAAGCTCATTCCGTTGGCTTCCGCTCCTGTTGATTTAATTTACGGAGCTACATACACGCCTAACGATGCCTCTTTCTGCGATATGGACGGTGACGGCGAATATGAAATTATACTCAAGTGGAGCCCTTCAAACGAAATGGATGCTGCCAAGAACGGCAATACTTCTAACGTGTTTTTCGACTGTTATAAGATGGACGGTACTCAGCTCTGGCGCATCGACATGGGACCTAACTTCTTTGCCAGCGCACATACCATTCAGTTCATAGCTTGGGACTTGGACGGTGACGGCTATGGCGAGTTCATGGCAAAGACGGCTCCTGGAACCATTGATGGCGAAGGCAACTATGTATTGCTCGATAATGACAGCCCTACCGTCAACCTGCTCAGTTCACGCGGCAAGCAGGATCACGGCTCAGAATACATTACTGTGTTCGATGGTACTACAGGCGCACAGCTTGCCACTACATACTACCACACCGCTTATGGCGATGTAAGCACTTCCATCTGGGGTGACAGCAAGCAGAACCGTTCGGAACGCTATCTTGCTGCTCTTGCTTACCTTGATGGCGAAGACCATAATCCAAGTGCTATCTTTGCACGCGGATATTATTCAGGCGCATTTGTCGGAGCATACGACTGGGACGGCGTTGAACTGAAGGCACGCTGGGTGTCACGCAACGTAACCAAGAACCAAGGTTTGTGGGGTGAGGGAGCACACTGGATTTCCGTAGGCGACTGCGACAATGACGGCAAGCAGGAAATCGTATATGGCTCGGCTGCACTCGACCACGACGGCTCTCTCCTTTATCGTACTGGACTTGGCCATGGCGATGCTCTCCATCTTGGCGATTTCGATACCGAACGTGAAGGCATGGAGGTTTTCATGGCTCATGAAGAAGGAGAACATGGCATCGACCTTCGTGATGCAAAAACAGGTAAGATACTCGTCCGCCAGACGGCAGGAGACGATACGGGACGAGGACTCATCGCACACTTCAATCCGGAGGCAGAAAGCGCGTATTTCCAGCACTCTGCTTCTGCTGCAATCTACGATATTAAAGGCAATGTGGTCAACTCAAGTATCTCTCACGGTGGTGGTGCTTCGCTCAACAATCGTCTGTATTGGAACGGCGACCTTGCCGACGACTATCACGACAAGTCTGTTCTCGAATGTTGGAACGTGTCTTCTAAGTCGTTCGACCGTATGAAGGTGAATGGCGGCAACTACACCTACGGCAATCAGAACAACTATACTAAGTACAATCCATGTGTGCTTGGCGACCTTCTTGGCGACTGGCGTGAGGAAATTGTCAATTGGACACAGAACTCCGACGGCACTTTCAACCTCATCATCAACGCAACAAGCTATGAGTCAGACTATACTCTGCCTCATCTGATGGATGACCTCAACTATCGTGTGCAGGTGGCAAACCAAAACTGCTGCTACAACCAGCCGCCACACCTCAGCTACGACCCTATCGTGGCAAAGACGCTGAAGCGCACGCTTACAGAGGTTACTCCTGTTGCCACTCTCGACAATGCAGGCACAAAGATGGGAAAATATTGGGACTGCTTCTTCACGACTTACCCGGTTTACTTGCCTAAGGGCATTACGGCATGGGCTGTTACAGGAAGGGATATCGTGACTGACACTCTCAAGCTTACTCGCATCACAGGAAAGTACATACCAGCCAATTGCGGTATCATCTACAATTCTACTGATGCAGAGGTGTCATTCCGTCCTACTACTTATTCAGGCTCAAGTGTCAACACCACATTCCTTCGTGGAGCATACTGCGATTCTGTTCTCGTAAGCACCGAAAATGAAAGCTTCTATGAGTTCCGCAATGGTGAGCGTGGATTGGGCTTCTATCGTGCCGACGGCGTTACGGTGAAGGGTAGGGACGGATTCCTGCGTATGCAGGCTTCTACGTCGTTCACTCCTGCCGACAGTTACGTGATAGGCTTCAACCTCAATCCTACTGTTCCTACTGCCGTCGAGGCTGTTGAGGCTGCTGCTACAAATGCCGATGGCGAAAGCTATGACATACGAGGCATTAAGGTTGGCAAGGCTGTCAAGAATGGCACGTACATCAAGAATGGTAAGAAATATATGCTCAAGTTTTGAAAGTAGTTGGCGGTAGTTAACTTCATGAAGTAAAAAGGAGTTACCGCTTCGCTTTCGCCAAAGGCGGAGTGAAGAGTGAAGAATGAAAGTTACTCTGTTCGCGGATATTAATTATTAATTCTACATTCGTCCTTTTACTTCATGGAGCGTAGAGGAATCTACTTCGTTTAACTCCCTTTAACTCCAACTTTTAAATGATTAGTGAAATAATGATAGGTAAAGAGAACAACGATAACGCAGAAGAAAGTCTCCTCACGGCAGGAGACTTTCTTTTGGATGTCCATACACACACTATTGTCAGTGGACATGCTTTCAGCACCGTCAATGAGATGGTTGCAGAAGCAAAGAGCAAGGGACTGAAGGTTTACGGCATTACGGAACATGGTCCAGAGATACCGGGTACTTGCGACCCTCTCTATTTTCGTAACATGTATGTTGTGCCTCGTCAGTACGACGGCATGCAACTCATCATGGGTGCAGAGCTTAACATTCTGGATTATGACGGCACTCTCGATATTACCGACGACATCTATTGGAAGTGCTTCGACCATGTTATTGCCGGCTTGCATCTTCTTTGCTACAAGGATGGAAACCGCCAGCAAAACACGTCTGCCTTGATAGGGGCAATAGAGAATCCGCATGTCAACATCATTTCTCACCCTTGTGACGGTACGGCGAGTGACTTCGACATTGAGGCTGTTGTTCTTGCCGCAAAGCGTACTGGCACTTTGCTCGAGTTGAACAACTCGTCGCTCAATCCTTTCCGTGGGAAGAAGTTGGCGTTGCCTTACTTCACTAAGATGCTTGAACTGAGTAAGAAGTACGACAATCCTATCATTGTCAACAGCGATGCTCATCATACTTCGCAGATTGCCGACTTCTCCTATGCTCTTTCGCTCCTTAACGAGACTCATTTTCCTCGCGAACTCATTGTCAATACCGATGTCGATAAGTTTCTCTCGTTTATAGGACGAAATAGGTGACTTCCAATGTCATGCGATGACTCATGATTAAGAATACAAGAAATGGTGTTCTAAAATATTGTATAAGAATGAAGATTGAGGAAGCGATAGTGTACGTCATGGTTAAGCGGAATGGCGGAATGACAACGGAACAGATAGCAGAAACCATCAATCGTAATCATTTGCATGTGAGAAAAGATGGTAATCTTGTGACGAGTTCACAGGTGTACGCTGTTATATGTAGATTCCCTGAAATGTTTACAAAAGAAGCTGGACGTATAATGCTTATGATATAATGAATATGAAAGAAATTTTAGACTTTTATCTGCAATTGGCTCAGAACAACAATAAGCCATGGTTCGATGCTCATCGTGCCGAATATGAAAAGGTAAAGAAGACTATTGTTTCCTTTGCCGAGAAACTGATTCGTGGTGTAGAAGAATTTGACCCCCGTTGCAAGGGGCTACAAGTCAGGGATTGTACATACCGCATCAATCGTGATATTCGTTTCTCACAGGACAAAAGTCCATACAAGTCATGGGTAGGGGTATATGTGTGTCCTAAGGGAAAGAAATCTGGTATGGCAGGTTATTATGTACATTTTGAACCGATAAACAATCAGTATTTTGTATGTGGTGGACTTTATAATCCAACAAGGGAGGTGTTGAAGAGCGTCCGTGAACAAATAATGCTTGAACCGGATGAATTTCATGACGCCATGCTTTCGTGTGGCGAAGACTTCCACTTGAACTGGGACAATGCCCTGAAGCGTATGCCTGTAGGGTATCAGGAAACGGACAAGTATAGCGAGTACTATCGTCTGAAGAGTTATGAAATCTATAAACCTTTGACAGAAAAGGATGTGCTTGATAAGGATTTCCTGAATAATGCTCTTGCGTATTTGAAACGTTGTCATGAATTTAATGAGATGCTCAACAAATGTTTCGATTATGCGTATGACACAGAAAGGTGACATGAGGAAAGTATTGTCTTTGATGGAAGGTGTTTCAATAGTAAAAACTGTAGAAACTCCCAATAATCACATTACGCAAACTAAAGGTTACAAAGAAGCTATCGACGATATTCTAAATGGTCGTGTTAGTGAGTCATTTTGTAGTGAAGAATATGGGGTTAATCATTTAGCTATTTGATATGGCTTATACCGTAAAGACGACACGTTATTTAGATAAATTAAATGTTAAGAAAATATAGCATTGTTATAAGATTAACGGCAGACAATATACGTTGTCTGCCGTCAGTTTATTTTGCCCCCTTTCGTCTGTTGCATTCGCGACACAGCATTTATGTCTCAATTGTTGCTTGGATTGCTGATTTTAGGAATTATTTGGATTATGAAGCGTTTATTGTTGTATTCAACTTTA
>JAFSSN010000059.1 GCA_017450985.1 Bacteroidaceae bacterium | reverse complement strand
TTTTTGGTTATGAGTTTATTTGGTTATACGGTTGTGAAGTTATATGGTTGTAGGAAATGGCCAATTAACATCACCTTAAAACCAATAATAGAAGCGACCTTTTTTACATCAAAAAACCGGACGAACTGAAGCTTGCAAAAGTTGATATATTAGTTTTTTATTATGCTTACTGCACAGGCTTTCTGCGATTTAGTTCAGAAGTTCTACGCGAAGTGTCTTTCCGTCAATAACCTCGACTACCTTAACGCGCTTTCCTGAAGGTATGTCTTCCTGATTAGTGACAGCAGGCAACTCGAACACAGAACCTCCGAGACTTATCTGCACCTTTCCCGAACCTTTGCCCTCAGCTGGTATGCGCAGATAAACGTCTGCTTCCTTGCCTAACGATTCGTTGATGTCCATGGCTCCGTTTGACTCGAGACGCATGAGTCTCTTGCGAAGGAAGATGTACATATAACCGAAAGCACAACCAACAATCAACGATACCACATAAAGCAGAAACACATTTGATATTGAATTGTAGAAACTTATTCCTGCCCATCCAAAACCCACGAAGAAGTTTACAAGACTGCGAATAGTGAACAGGCTCATGCCTCCTCCGGCATCCATCGTGTCGCCGTCGAAGTCCACATCCATATTAATTTCAGCGCTATCCATTCCGATAATCGTAAGTACAGCCTGAATAACAAACACAAAAGTACTGATTAAAGCGCATCCCCAAAACACTTGAAGCGTGGGTGCAAGGCTCATGTACCAATTTACATAATCATCCATATTAGACTCGTATTAGTAATTAATGTTTTTAATTTGTACAAAAATAGGACGAAATACCTAAATGATCATCATAGTACGACACAAAAAATCACAATGTAACAAAAAAACGCGTAACTTTGTAAAAAAATTATACACAACAGTTCAAAACTGATATATAGACATGTCAACAATCATATATCCATCGCCGATATTCGGTCCGATACACAGTCGCCGACTCGGAGTGTCGCTTGGAATCAACCTACTGCCTGCCGAAGGGAAATTCTGCACCTTCGACTGCATATACTGCGAATGTGGATTCAATGCCGACCACCCTGCACACCGCAAGATGCCGACACGCGGGGAAGTACGCTCTGCCCTCGAAGCACGTCTTCAGGACATGCAGCAGAATGGTCCTAAGCCAGACGTGCTGACCTTTGCCGGCAACGGCGAGCCGACGGCAAACCCCGAGTTTCCGGAAATCATCGACGACACCATTGCTCTGCGTGACAAATATTTCCCTGAAGCAAAGATAAGTGTCCTTTCAAATGCTACTCTCTGCGGACGCAAGAAGGTACATGACGCTCTGATGAAAGTGGACAATAACATCTTGAAACTCGACACTGTTGATACACATTATATATATAAAGTTGACCGCCCGACAGCACACTACGACGTTGAAGAGACGGTTGCGAACATTAAGGCTTTCAATGGGCAATGCATCATACAGACCATGTTCATGAAGGGCAAGTCTCCCGACGGCACCGACATCGACAATACCACCGACGAGTATGTAATGCCATGGCTCAAGGCAGTCAAGGACATTGCTCCACGACAGGTAATGATTTACACCATCGACCGCGAAACACCCGCCCACAACCTGCTGAAAGCCACTCATGAGGAGCTCGACCGCATAGTGGAACTTCTGAAAGCTGAGGGCATCTACGCCACAGCTTCATACTAAGGGAAAAAGAAAAACTTATTTAATGTAAAAATTTAGACACATCATAACGCGTATGGCGAAACTTATAGACTTGGAGGCAGTAGTAAAGAACAAGCTGCCGCAGTACTACGACCGTATTCCAAAGTTCGTTTTCTCATTTGCACGCTGGCTGATTTGCGAAAAGCAGATGAACTACATTCTCACAACACTCGACGGCAAGGAAGGCGTGGAATTTGCAGACGGAACGACTAAGATTCTGAAGGTCAACTACAAGCTAATCGGCGAGGAAAACATACCAGCCGAAGGTCGTTTCATCTTTGTATCGAACCACCCTCTCGGCGGTTTCGACGGAATATCATACATAAAAGTCTTAGGCCAGCGTTACAAGAAGATAAAGCTCATTGTCAACGACATACTCATGAACATAGAGCCTTTGCAGTCGGTATTCCTGCCTGTAAACACTCTGGGTGCGCAAAAACGCGAGAACATGGAGGCAATAGAGAATGTGTACCACGACAAGGAGACACAACTCATGACTTTCCCTGCCGGATTCTGCTCACGCTATATCGACGGCAAAATTCAGGACATCGCATGGAAAAAATCAGTCATTCGACAGGCTATTGATTCACAGCGCGACATCATACCGATGTACTTCGACGGAAGAAACTCCATCACATTCTACACTCTGGAATGGCTGCGACGAAAACTCGGCATGAAGTTCAACATAGGTCTCATCCTACTGCCTTGGCAAACAGTCAAGACCGCAAGCAACAAGACTTTCACCATTCACATCGGCAAGCCTATACCATGGCAAACCTTCGACGACTCCAAGACGCTCGGTGAATGGACGGAGTGGCTAAGACAACAGACATACGACATAAAAGAACGCTCTAAAAAATAAATAAAGCGTCCATACAATTCACTTGTACGAACGCCATTTTACGTCTGCACGACGAGCGACAAACATATTGTCGGCACGCTATGCAACACATAAAGGGCAGATATATATAACCTAACTACTTAGTTATAGCAAACGAAACATATAAGTCGCAAAAATATGCATAAAACCTGCCCTATAATCATTTCACCCATGCGCTATCATTATCCGAAGCTCCACTCCAAGTCCTTCATGGACTCGTCCAGAGCCTTCGTTTTCTCGTCCATGCTCTTTTCAGCACGTGTCATAATTTTCTTAGCTGCATCGTAATCTGCGTCTAACACCATTACATCAACACCCGAAAATGCGGAAATCATTCCTCCATACAAATTAGTCATATTCTCATTGCTGAGCATACATACTATGCCCTCTGATTTCAACGCACCTTTCAGCAATTGTGCTTCAAAGTTGTTATTGCAGGTTTTAAGTTTTGATAAATTACCCATATACCCCAAGTTTTAGTAAATTAGTATTAAAAGTGTGAACGGACAATAATCTGTTGTGAACATTTTTGACAACGCAAAAGTACACACAATTTCTAAACGGGCAAAATAATATCCATATAATTCCATACGCAATTTCAATTTATCAACATTTCTTGATGTATAGCAATATTCTAAAAGTAATTTTTGACGCGATTAAGAAATTTGTAACCAAGCATGACGAATACAAGTATCAAATAATAAGCAAAAGGATATTGTTTCACATTCTGTGACAGTCATCATTTTCGAGTCAATCGTCATCAAATTACGAATTATTGTCACTTTACAGCATGTATGATTAAAGGTGATTCAAGTCTCGAAAACTGTTTTCGGAAGTAAATTTTGCAAAGTTATATGCAGTTACTGCTTCGCTCCAAACAACACCACTTCGCATAAGACACACCCGTAAACAATCAAACGTTCTTTTACCCCATGGGGCATAGAGAATGGCATCATTCGAAATTAAAAGTAAAAGTTACCTGTTTATAAAAATTCAATTCCCACGATTCAGAATTGAAACGTACCCTCCGCAGTTCGTTTCAATTCATCATTCTCCACTCTTAATTCTTCACGCTTCATTCCGCTCTCCACTTATGGTAAAACGGATTTTTCACTTTTCACTTTTCGTTTTTCACTTCCGCCGCATGCGATTCTTCATTCTACACTCCCTTCTGCCTCCCATGCTTCTCCGATGTTTCTCTTATTGGTACATACATGTCGGAGAGTTTCATCTCAAAGCATATTAAGAGTCATATAAGAGTCAAAAGAGAGGCAGATGGGAGGCAGAAGGGAGGCACTTGGGAGGATGATCCCAGTATTACTAATTTACATTACAATAACACCACTACCTTTGGGTGTATTTTATAATCTTTTTCTCGCATTTTTAACATTTCTGAAAGAGCAACATTTTTGTGCACATTATTTTTGAAGCTTTAAGGGCATCGTGCAATAGAACAATGTAGTTGTAAGAACGCTCAACTAACATCACATTAAAACATATAAGCTGAGCGACCCATCAACCATAAAAAAAAGAGTGAAACCGGAGCTTGTAAAAGATGAGAAAACAGAAATCCACTACGGAAAAGCAACGAAGGGTGAGCGAACAAATGTTTTCCGAGAAAACAAATCAAAGCCAACAGAGAAAAAGTCCATTAACATCGTCACAACTGAGAAAACATGAGAAAAGCACACAGCATAAAAACAACCAAATAGCGCAAAAAAGTGCTGCGCGGCAAAAGGAATAAAAGAAAAAAAAGGTTAAAGGCACAAATTATTCTTTATTCATACTTAATACATCATTTTTTATAACTAAATTTGCAAATTAAAATTTGATTAGAAATACATTATACAAAATTACGATATGGCAGAATCAAAGAAGATCAAGACAGCCTTAATTTCCGTTTTCCACAAGGACGGTCTTGACGAGTTGCTCGCAGAGCTCAACAAAAATGGTGTAAAATTTCTTTCAACAGGTGGAACTCAGAGTTTCATCGAGGGTCTCGGATACAAATGTGAAAAGGTTGAAGACCTGACCACTTACCCATCAATCCTGGGCGGTCGTGTCAAGACTCTTCACCCAAAGGTATTCGGTGGTATTCTCGGTCGTCGCGACCTTGAGAGCGACCAGCAGGAAATGGCCAAGTATGAGATTCCAGAGATTGACCTCGTGATTGTGGATTTGTACCCATTTGAGGAGACTGTGGCTAATACTAACGATGAGCCAACAATCATCGAGAAGATTGACATAGGCGGTATTTCACTCATTCGTGCAGCCGCAAAGAACTTCAATGATGTTGTCATCATACCAAGCAAGGCAGAATACAAGCCTCTGCTCGACATCGTGAAGGCTCAGGGTGCTGAGACTACGAAGGAGCAGCGCAAGCACTTCGCTGAGCGTGCATTTGCAACATCATCACACTACGACACTGCCATCCACGAGTACTTCGCTAAATAAGAAGCGGCGAAAGAGTTATCGTCAATGGCATGTAAGACCAATTAAGACAACTATTACTAATTTATGGGATTTTTTTCACTGACTCAAGATATTGCGATGGACCTCGGTACCGCAAATACCATTATCACGTGTAATGGTAAGATTGTGGTGGACGAGCCATCTGTAGTTGCCCTTGACAGCAGGACCAAGAACATGATTGCTGTGGGCAACAAGGCAAAGATGATGTACGAGAAAGCGCATGAAAACATCCGTACATGCCGTCCGTTGCGCGACGGTGTGATTGCAGACTTCGATGCCTGCGAGAAGATGATGCGCGGTCTCATCGGAATGATAAACAACGGGCACCACTTGTTCAAGCCTCAGCTTCGAATGGTCATCGGCATCCCATCGGGCAGTACCGAAGTGGAGCGTCGTGCCGTGCGCGACTCAGCCGAGCACTCAGGCGGACGCGAGGTGTACCTCATCTACGAACCAATGGCATCAGCCATCGGTTGCGGACTTGACGTTGAAGCACCAGAGGGATGTATGGTGGTTGACATAGGCGGTGGTTCAACCGAGATTGCCGTCATCTCACTCGGCGGTATCGTCAGCAACAACTCTATACGTGTGGCTGGTGACGACCTCACTTTCGACATTCAGGAATACATGAGCCGTCAGCACAACGTGAAGGTTTCTGAGCGTATGGCTGAGCGTATCAAGATCAACGTCGGCTCTGCAATAACTGACCTCGGCAGCGAAGCACCAGAGGACTTCGTGGTACACGGTCCTAACCGTATCACAGCCCTCCCAATGGAGATTTCTATCTGCTATCAGGAGATTGCACACTGTATCGACAAGACTATCGCTAAGATTGAGACTGCCGTGCTCTCAGCACTTGAGCAGACTCCGCCTGAGTTGTATGCCGACATCGTGAAGAACGGTATCTGGCTCACAGGCGGTGGCGCACTCCTCAGAGGTCTTGACAAGCGTCTCACAGACAAGATAAAGATTAAGTTCCACGTTGCCGACGACCCACTGCACAGTGTGGCAAAAGGTACAGGCATCGCACTCAAGAACATACACAACTTCCAGTTCTTGATGAAGCAGTAACGGATTGTTCTATCATACTGCTGCTTTTAAGCATATTGAATATTCGGAACCTGCATAATGAGGAATCTACTTGATTTTTTATTCAACTTCAAGCACTGGTTTCTATTCATCTTTCTGGAGTTTATCTGTCTCACAGTACTCTTCAATCACGATGGATACCAAAAGAGTGTTTACTTCACAACTGCTAATGAGGCAGTAGGCTCAACCTACTCCCTCATTAGCAGCGTTACGTCATATCTGAACCTCAGCACCGAGAACCAAAGTCTTGAGGCGAAGAACGAAGAACTGCGCAAGCAATTATACGAATTGCAGCAGCAGGTATATGAACTGAAAAAGGACAGCAACAGACACATCAGCGGTCTGGCTCCTAAATACAACGTCGTGAGCGCACAGGTCGTAGGGGCGACAACTCACAAGAGCAACAACCTCCTCACCATAAACAAAGGCTCTGCCGACGGCATCAAGGAAGAGATGGGCGTAGTAAGTTCCAACGGCGTAGTGGGTATTGTGTACCTCACGTCATCACATTACTCCATCGTCATTCCTATCATCAACACCACATCGAAAATATCATGTAAGCTGCGAGGCACACAGAACTTCGGTACGCTGCAATGGTTCAAGGGTCGAGCAGATGTGGCATACATGACCGACGTGCCACGCCACTCGCAAGTAGAAAAGGGCGAGGTAGTACTTACCAACGGTTACTCCGACATTTTCCCTCCTGGCATTCCGATAGGATTCGTCATCGAGAAGGGCGACTCACCAGACGGTATGTCATACCTACTGAAGGTGGGTCTTTACACTAAATTTGAAACTATCAGAGAAGTGAGTGTCATCACCAACTACAACAAGCCTGAGCGTAAGGCTCTGGAAAGCAAGGCTGACTCACTGCTCAACAACATAAACTAAGGCTAAGCAACATAAATGAACAACAGAATCGTACTTACGGTTTTCAAGTCAATAATCATACTGATTGTGCAGGTGCTTATATGCAACAACATACACCTGCTCAGTTATGCGTCTCCCTTAATCATCGGATATCTGCTGATAACCAGCGATATGAAGGAAGATCGCATAACACTTCTGTTGTACGGCTTCTTCATCGGACTGATATACGACATGTTCAGCAACACTGCGGGCATGGCAGCCGCAGGCATGACCCTGCTTGCCATGACACAGCCAAGCCTGCTCAAGTATATGTCGCCGCGCGAAACTGATGACGACGTGGAGCCTACCATTCAAACGATGGGCTTCTGGAACTACGCATCATACGTCTTTCTGGCCATGATGATACTACATACAGTATATTATTTCCTTGACGCCTTTATGCTTGCTAACATACAGCTTACCATCTTTTCGTCTGTACTAAGCGCCCTACTCGCCACAGTACTGGTTTTAGGCATTGACATGCTAACAACAACTTCAAAGAGAAATTAATGAATAGACACGCTAATGAAAGCAGAAAATTTGTAATTGCCGGCATTGCACTAATCATTGTCGTCACCTACATCATACGCCTTGCTTTCTTGCAGCTGGGAGAGTCTGACTACAAGACGAATGCCGACAATAACGCATTCTTCAACAACGTCATCTTCCCTTCACGCGGCGTGCTATATGACAGAAACGGCGAACTGCTCGTGTTCAACCAGCTTGCCTACGACATCATGGTCGTGATGCGCGAGGTACAAGAACTCGACACGCTCGACCTGTGCAAGACCTTAGGCATCAGCAAACAGGACTTCATCGACCGCATGAACACCATCAAGGACAGGAAC
The DNA here is from genome assembly GCA_017450985.1 of Bacteroidaceae bacterium. Classification (GTDB taxonomy): domain Bacteria; phylum Bacteroidota; class Bacteroidia; order Bacteroidales; family Bacteroidaceae; genus Minthosoma. Next base: position 11,145 of record JAFSSN010000059.1, on the reverse strand, counting down.
AAGAATCCCGGCTATTCAAGTTACACTCAACAGTTGTTCATGCCACAGATGTCGTCGAAAGACTTCTCAATATTCCAAGAAAAAATGTTCCGCTTCCGCGGCTTCTATGTGCGCGAGCGTACCATACGCCGATATGCCACCAACCACGGTGCACACGTTCTCGGCGACGTGGCAGAAGTAGCTCCGACAGACATAGAGAAAGACCCATACTACTCTCCAGGCGACTACATAGGCAAGCAGGGCGTGGAACGCTCGTATGAGAAATACCTGCGCGGCGAAAAAGGTATTGAAGTTCTGCTGCGCGACGCACGAGGACGCATACAGGGACACTACAAGAACGGTGCCAACGACCATAAGCCTGTGCCGGGCAAAGACCTGACACTCAGCATCGATATCAACGTTCAGGCTCTCGGCGAACGCCTCATGAAGAACAAGATGGGAGCCATCGTCGCCATAGAGCCAAAGACGGGCGAAGTGCTGTGCATGGTTTCAGCACCAAGTTACGACCCTCGCGAACTGGAGGGAAAGGAACGAGGCAAACACATGATGGAGATGGGACGCGACCCAATGAAGCCTATGCTCAACCGCGCCATACTCGGAACGTATCCTCCAGGCTCAACATTCAAGACTACGCAGGCCCTAACATTCCTGCAAGAAGGCATCATCAACGACCAGACAGCCTACCCTTGCAGTCACGGTTTCCGCTTCGGTTCGTTGAAGGTGGGATGCCATGCCCACGGCTCGCCTCTGACACTTGAGCCTGCCATATCAACAAGCTGCAACGGTTACTTCTGTTGGGGACTATATTATATGTTCAGCAACCGCCGCAAGTACAAGAACGTGCAGCAAGCCATGACAACTTGGAAAGACTATATGGTCAGCATGGGATTCGGCTACAAACTCGGCATAGACATGCCAGCCGAAGCACGAGGCATGATTCCTAATGCCGACTACTACGACAAGGCGCACAAATTCTCATGGTCAGCACTCTCCGTAATATCTATTGCCATCGGTCAGGGAGAGGTAACGCTCACGCCGTTGCAGATAGCAAACCTCGGAGCAACAATAGCCAACAGAGGCTACTACATAACTCCGCACGTTGTGAAGAAGATACACGGCGACAAACTTGCCGACTCGCTCCTTGTAAAACATATAACCAAAGTTGAGCCAAAATACTACGAAAAAGTGGTAAACGGTATGCGACGCTCCGTACTCGGAGGAACATGTCACGCCGCCAACAACCCTTGGTATGAGGTATGCGGAAAGACAGGTACCGCCCAAAACCGCGGTCAGGACCACTCCGTATTCATGGGCTTTGCGCCAAAGGACAACCCAAAGATTGCCGTGGCTGTATATGTTGAGAACGGTGGATGGGGAGCAACATACGGAGTGCCAATAGGCGCACTGCTCATGGAGCAATACATCAACGGCAAACTGTCGGAAGAAAGTGAGTTAAAGGCACAAGCAATTGAGGAAAAAGTAATTAACTATGGCACAAGGGAACGATAGTAAATCAGTCATAAGGTCAATAGACTGGGCAACCATCACACTCTACCTGATTCTCATCACGTGGGGATGGTTCTCTGTGTGCGGTGCAAGCTACGACTTCACCAACCCCGACGTGTTCAGTTTCTCCACCAACTCAGGCAAGCAGATGGTGTGGGCATGCACGTCCTTCACCCTTGCCATGGCATTGCTCATGATCGAGAAGAAGTTCTACAACATGGGTGCATACATAATATACGGCGGCATGCTGCTGCTGCTCATCGTAACACTCATCATAGCCCCCGACACCAAAGGAAGCCGCTCATGGATACCTTTAGGCCCAGTCAAACTGCAACCTGCTGAGTTTGCTAAGTTTGCCGTCGCCCTTGCCATAGGCAAGTACATGGACAAATACGACTTCAACATGAACAACACACGTCAGTTCACACGACTGATAGCAATGATATGCGTACCTATCCTCATCATCATACTTCAGAAAGAGACAGGTACGGCACTTGTATATCTCACATTCTTCCTTGTACTCTACCGCGAAGGTATGACAGGTTCGCTCCTCTTCACTGCCTTTGCCGCCGTAGTGTATTTCGTCGTGGGAATACGCTTCAGCACCGACACCATATCAGTAAACCTGCCAGTCATCACCGGCGAGTTCGTTGTACTCATACTCGCCATGGTGTTCACAACCATAATGACATGGATATACACCAAGAACGAGTTAGCACTCAAGGTGATGCTTGTCGGCGGATGGGGAATAACTTTGCTGGCAATACTCTTCTCCGTGTACGTCATACCGTTCGACGTGTGCAAGATAATCCTCTTCCTCAACCTCCTGATAGTACTATATCTCGTAGTACTAACATTCTACTATCGCTTCTACAAATACGCACTCATAGCCGCCTTCGCTGCCATGTCCACAAGCTTCTTCTACATCTGCCACACGATGTTCGACCACCTCGCCGACCACCAGCGCATACGTATCGAAGTGCTCCTCGGCATGAAGGAAGACCTTCGCGGAGCAGGCTACAACGTGAACCAGGCAAAGATTGCCATAGGTTCAGGCGGACTGTCGGGCAAGGGATTCCTCAACGGAACACAGACAAAGCTCAAGTACGTGCCGGAACAAGACACCGACTTCATATTCTGCACCGTGGGCGAGGAGGAAGGCTTCATAGGCTCTGCCGGAGTGCTAATAACATACCTGCTCTTCATCTGGCGACTCATCGCCTTGGCAGAGCGACAACCCGACACCATGGGACGAGTGTACGGCTACTCCGTACTCAGCATCTTCCTGTTCCACCTCTTCATCAACGTGGGCATGGTACTCGGACTCACCCCGGTAATCGGTATTCCGCTGCCGTTCTTCTCCTACGGCGGCTCGTCACTCTGGGGATTCACCATATTACTGTTCATATTCCTGCGAATGGATGCGGAGCGCAACATCAAGAGGCAGTAAAGGTCGAAAAGGCAACAAATGTTTTGCAAAACGTGCAAATTGTATTACCTTTGCATGAAGGAGTGTCAGTATCACACTGATAAGACACGACTGCAATCACATAAAGAAGAAATATAAACAACAAACAATATAATCTCCCCGTTTCAACACTTGCTCGTCACAATCACGACGCCGAAACGGGCTTTAACATACAATCATTATAATGTCAGAATATAAATGCGGTAACTGCACTGGCGACATTTGCGCATGTGGATGCACACGCCACGCAGACAAAATGAATACATACGACTGGCTGGCAGACCTCCCCGACAACACTCTGGCGTGCGACATCGTGGAAGTACAGTTCAAGCCACCAAGAAAAGGATATTTCATCAACAGCAACAAGCTGCAACTCGCCAAGGGCGACGTAGTGGCCGTAGAAGCAAGTCCGGGACACGACATCGGCACGGTTACAATGACAGGCCGTCTCGTACCGCTGCAAATCAAGAAGGCCAACCTCAAGCCCGACACAGAGCTGAAGCGTGTCTATCGTATGGCAAAGCCTGTTGACATGGAAAAGTTCAAAGAGGCAAAAGCCAAAGAACACGAAACCATGATTGAGTCACGACAGATTGCACTCAGCCTCGGACTGAAGATGAAGATAGGCGACGTGGAATATCAAGGCGACGGCAACAAAGCCATATTCTACTACATTGCAGACGAGCGCGTGGACTTCCGCCAGCTCATCAAAGTACTCGCCGAGCGTTTCCATGTGCGCATCGAGATGAAACAGATAGGTGCAAGACAGGAAGCAGGACGCATCGGCGGTATAGGCCCATGCGGACGAGAACTCTGCTGCGCCACATGGATGAACAACTTCGTAAGCGTTTCTACAGGAGCAGCACGCTTCCAAGACATATCACTCAACCCACAGAAACTTGCAGGCCAGTGCGCCAAGCTGAAGTGCTGCCTCAACTACGAGGTTGACCAATATGTCGAGGCTTCAAAGAAGATGCCTTCAAAGGAAGTGACACTCCACACTCAAGACAATGAATACTTCTTCTTCAAGGCCGACATACTCCGTCATCTCATCACCTACTCTACCGACAAGCACATACTTGCCAACGAGAAGACCATCACGGCAAAGCGCGCCTTCGAAATCATACAGTTGAACAAAGAAAACAAGAAGCCTGAGACACTCACCGAGGACGGCGACACCGAGGCAACAGCCAAGTCACTCGACATTCTCGACGACAACATCAACCGCTTCGACCGTAAGAAGAAAAAGAAGAAGAAGACGCAGAACAAGGAAGGAGGCAATGCCAACAACGCTGCTGCACAGCCAAAGGACAAGGAAGGCAAGCAGAACAACCAACAGCCTAAGCCTAACAACAACGGCAACGCAAACGGCAATGCCAACGCCAACAATAACGCAGCCAACAACAACGGCGGTAATAATAACGGCGATAACAACAACGGCGAGCAGCGTAATAACGGCTATAACAACAATGCCAACAACAACGGCGGTAACCAACGCCGTGACAACCGCCAGAACCGTCAAAACCGCGACAACCGCCAGCGCTATAACAATGAACAGCGCAACAACGGTGAACAGCGTAATAATGGTGAGCAGCGTAACAACGGCGAACAACGAAACAATAACGAACAGCGCAACAACGGCGAGCAAAATAACCGCCAACGCAGAAATGCGGAACAGCGCAAAAACAACGAACAAAACAATAGCGAGCAAAGCAACGGCGAACAGAAAGCCGCTAACCAAAGCAATGAGCAAAAGGATTAACACAATCCGAACAAGCATTATATGTATGCTGACAAGTGTAGTATGGGCGTGCCAGACACCTCCATACTACACTCAACATACTTGCATCAAGGACGAATGCTGGTACAACCATGACACCGTCGTTTTCCGCACACCAAAGGCAGAACGAGCAGCCAACCACGACGTCGTCCTTAACCTACGATACACTCCAACCTACAAATACAAAAGCATAAGCGTTGCCGTAAAAACATACGACAACAAGAAACTGGTGCGCACTGACACACTCAGCTACAAATGCTTCTCCGACAACGACGTCGCTGAAGGTAAAGGAGCATACTACAAGGAACAGAGCGCACAACTACCTCAACTGCAAATGCACAAAGGACACATCTACACCATGAAAATATATCACATCATGCGCCTCGACCCGCTTAACGGCATAAGCAACATTTCCATAAACATCGAATAAAGAAATCAAACTGTTTATCCCTGCCATACAAAAAATGACGAACTAAAGACAATATAAAGCCATAACAAACAGGGAAAAAACACAAAAACATACAAAAAAAATGAAAAAAAAATCGAAGACTATACACATTCTATTCCTTATTACATGCACCATTTTCACAATGCCAGCTATAGCCGACAATGGCAACTGGACAATATACACCTCATACCACTCTCCACAAAAAGCAGTAAAGATAGGCAAAAGCTACTACGTACTTGCAAGCGGTAATCTATGCGCCTACAACACAGAAGACTCGTCTGTAGAGACTTTTGACAAGACAAATGCATTGAGCGACTTCGGTATCTACGACATAGCATACAGCAAGAGCACAAACAGCCTTTTCATACTCTATACAAACGGCAACATAGACATCATGCGCATAGGCAAACAATGCATCAATCTGCCAGATTTAAAGAATAAGTCTATCGATAAAAATTTCAACGAAGTAAACATCACAGGCGAGAAAGCCTATATATCAACAAGTACAGGAATTGTTGTAGTAAACATTAAGAAATCGAACTTCGAAAACTTCTACAACCTAAGGATAAACGTAACAAAAACACGCGTAAGCAACACTAAGATTTACGCCACAACATCAAATGGAGTATATGTAGGTAACATTGCCGACAATCTACTCGACACATCCAACTGGACACTTGTATCTCTCACAGACATACAAAAAGACACAGAATACAGTTCGTTGAAGAATGAAAACATTGCCGATGCCGAAGGACTTGCCTTGGCAAAAGAAAACATCATCAACAGCCCTGTACGTAACTACTCCTACAAACTCAACATGATAGGTGAGCGACTATTGGTAACTGGAGGCCAATTCTATTTCATCGAGGGACACCCTGACTATGTAGGCACTGTCATGAAATATGAAAACAATATATGGACAAACTTCGATGAGCAGTCAGTACTAAAGGTAATAGATTCATGGTCTTACAACAACGTGACAGACGTAATACAAGATCCGAAAGATTCAGAACACCATTGGGTGGGTGTGGCACGAAGCGGCCTCTATGAATTCAAAGACTACAAATTGGTCAAGCTCCACTCTCTGGGCAACTCGCCATTAAAATCCGCAAGACCTTTTGATAAAGACTCAGCACGATATGTACGAATCACAGGATTACAATACGACAATGAAGGCAATATATGGATGCTGAACAATCAAACCGACACCATCGTAAGAATAATGAAAAACAACGGTAAATGGCTTGCATATTACTACAATGAAATAGCAGGCTTTCCATCTTTTGACAATATCATGTTCGATTCGCGCGGATGGGCATGGATAAACAGCCGACGCACTACAACATCCGGACACATTGCAGGGCTGCTTATTGTAAACACAAACGGCACAATTGACACCCAAGACGACGACACACACAAATTCATCAGCACAATAAGCAACCAGGACGGTACAAGCTATACGCCAAATCAATACTACTGCGCCACAGAAGCACTTGACGGCTCTATATGGATTGGAACAGAGTCTGGACTATTCGTGTCATACAATCCTGAGAACGTATTCGGCAGCAACTTCACTCTGTCACAAATAAAAGTGGCACGACTGGACGGAAGCGGTCTGGCAGACTATCTACTTTCAGGAGTACCAGTAAAGTGCATAGCAATAGACGGAGGCAACAGAAAATGGATAGGAACAATCGACGACGGTGTTTTTCTGATAAGTTCCGACGGACTTGAGACAATAGAACACTTCACTACAGAAAATTCGCCGCTCATATCAAATGCCATCAATGATATTGCCATCAACGGTCAAACAGGCGAAATATTCATAGCCACAAGAGCTGGTTTATGCTCATTCGTAAGTGATGCCACAGACGCATCAGACAATATGGACGACAACAGTCTAAAGGTCTATCCAAATCCTATACGACCGGGATACACCGGCGACGTACACGTCACTGGACTCATGTTCAACTCAAACGTAAAAATAGTAAATGCCGCAGGCAAATTGGTTTACGAAGGCACAAGCATAGGCGGTGAATTTACATGGAACTGCTGCTACAAAAACGGCAAACAATGCAGCTCTGGCATATACTTCGTCCTCGGAACAGACGAAGAAGGTAAAAAAGGAGCTTGTACAAAGATTATGATAATAAGATAAAATACACAAGGTAACAATAATAGATAGGTGTTTCTGACGACTAAAAACGCCAGAAACACCTATCTATTCTTTATAAGCACAATCATCTTCAACGCGAAGTCGAAGAACACCATGTTAGGATTGGTATTCTGCGCAATGTCACGCTGCGCCAGCGACAACTCATCCATGATGCCAATAACATTGTTTTCATTAATGAAAGGAGCAAAGCGAACGGCAAAGCCAGCCTCATCCTCATTCATATAGTTAAGTTCGTCCTGACGGTGGAAGTTATAAATGAAGTTCTCACGAATCATACGCTGACTATAGAGCAGGAACGCCTTCTGACGCTCACGACCGAACTTGGCAAGCTTCTCGCTCCACAACTTCATCTCCTTCACGTTACGCACATAGGCAAGACGCATGAGCTGCACAAACATGTCAAAGAATATCTTTGAGTCAGAATTGTCGGTGATGGTGCGCAAAGCAGCCACCATGCTTCCCGAACATGAACGGGAAATGCGCTTAGCCTCAGCAGGAAGAATCTTATACTTCTCCACCAATGCTGTCTCAATGTCAGCCGACTGCAAACGGCTGCAATTTATCATCTGACAGCGAGAGCGTATGGTGAGCAGCACCTTCTCCGGCTGCTCGCTCACAAGCAGGAACACCGTCTGTGCAGGCGGTTCCTCAAGAAGCTTCAAAAGCTTGTTGGCACACGACTCATGCATCTTCTCTGGAAGCCACATGACCAGAACCTTATAACCGCCCTGACTCGACTTCAAACTGAGGGTCTTGAATATCTCGTCGCTCTCACGCTCATAGATGATGAGCTGCTGATTCTCTGCACCGCAGGCAGCCATCCACTCCTCCATGCCGAAATAAGGCTGACTGAGACACAACTCGCGCCACTCGTCGATGAAATCCTCGCAACAGCAACTCTTCTTCTTGTTGAAGATAGGAAAAGCAAAATGCAAGTCCGGATGCTGCAGCTTCTCCGCCATGACATTACCCTTCAACAACATCTGGGCATAAGCAATGGCCAAGGGCAAAGCACCGCATCCCTCCTGCCCACACAGCATGAGAGCATGAGCCACCTTGTTCTGTTCAAGTTCTGTAAGCAGTCGAGCCTTAGCCTCCGACTGTCCAATAATGTCATCAAAAGTCATGTCCAACAATATTATTTAATTAAGCTCAAGCAATTCACACACCACTTTGCTCATATAAAGTAAAGTGAAGTAAAAAGAAACGAGTCGCACTGCACTGTATGAAGGGTTAAAGACATCTTCCTACTTACAGACAAGCCCTTCTACAACAGCATAACGCCAGAGAAAAGCCGCAACAACATTTCATTATGCAAAGCGCAGTTCTTAAACTGCCAAAGCCTCAACATTCAAAAATCAATACACCTGACTTGCTATCAAGCGAATACTGTCAACAGCAGACATAGTATAGAAATGGATGCTCGGCACACCGAACCTTATCAAATCCTTACACTGCTCCACAGCCCACTCCACACCAAGACACTTCAAGTCGTCGTCGCTCTTGCACTTCAACGCCTCGCTCAACAAATCCTCTGGGAAGTCGAGGTGGAACGTCTTAGGAATGACCGACAGCTGCGCAGCCTTAGTCAGCGGCTTAATGCCAGGAATGATAGGGATAGTGACACCTGCACTACGAGCCTTTTCCACGAAGTCAAAATACTTCTTGTTGTCGTAGAACAACTGAGTCACCGCATAGCTTGCGCCCAAATCCTGCTTCTTCTTCAGTATCTGAATATCAAAGTCGATGTTAGGAGCCTCCTCATGCTTCTCCGGATAGCAAGCCACGCCATAGGCAAACGGAGCGACGCTTGCCTTGATTGGCGAACCATCGACAAAACGACCAGCGTTAAACTCATTGACCTGCTCAATCAGTTCGGTAGCATGCGTATAGCCGTCCTTGACAGGCATAAAGCGAGACTCATCCTTAGCCTTGTCGCCACGCAGCACCAGAAGGTCCTGAATGCCCAGAAACTGAAGGTCGAGAAGGTTATACTCAAGTTCCTCCTTCGTCATGCCGCTCACCACGATGTGAGGCACAACCTTAATGTTGTACTTCTGCATGATAGCACTTGCCACAGCCACGGTTCCTGGACGACGGCGCACGCTGCTACGCAGGAATGAGCCGTCAGGCTGCTCCGAATACACATACTCACTGCGGTGAGTAGTAATGTTAATATACTTAGGGTCGAACACCCTCAGCGAATCAATAGTTCGAAACAGAGCAGCCGTACCAGTGCCCTTGAGCGGAGGAAGCACCTCAAACGAAAATGCTGTCCGTTCGCATGATTTAAGAATTTCAGATACTGTCATCTTTCTATTTTATTGTTTGCTGGCACAAAGGTAATAAAACATATTTATTTACGCATAACAATTCACCACATATAATGATACGCGTAAAAAAATACGACATTTCGAAACCATTATCTCAGTCTGTAGCGCATAAAGTGACTGCGAACACACATAAAGAAGAATCCCACGCCGAGGGCATTCACCACCCATGCAGCCCAGAAGGCAGCGTCATAACCTATGTGTTCGAGTATGAAACCACCGGCCACGATGCCAAGACCGATGCCCGAATCCCACATGGTGAGCTGGGTAGAATTGGCAGTACCGCGCTTATTGTTAGGCGCATAGTTGATGAACATAGTCTGAAACGCCGGCCACATGTGACCGTTGCCGAGGCCTATAATCAAGGCCGAGCCGTAATACCCCCACGAATTATGGACAGCCGCAAACAGAAGGTAGCCGAACACGCTCAGAAGCATACCGCCGCTGGCATTCTCAAGAGCCTTACCCTTGCGCAAGCTACGGGCGCCTATGATGCGCGACATCATTAGACCACAACTGAGCACTGCGAAGTAAAGTCCCGTGCCCGTGGTGATGCCGAGCACCTCCTTGCCATACACAGCAAGATAGGTGGAAATGACGCCATACGAAAAGGCAAAGGCTGCCATAGAGATGCCCAGTCGCCAGCCTTTCACGAGGAAGAACCTGTCGAGCGATATAGCGTCCTTGTTAGGTACAATCTCCTTGTCACGAAACTTGACCGTGGCATCAATAGCCAGACCGAGGAAACTACACACGAGAGCCACCACGAAGATGATATTGTAGCTGTGAGTATAATCGTAGATGAAAAGTCCGATGGTAGGGGCAATGGACGTAGCAAGATTGTTGGACAGTCCGTAGTAGCCTATACCCTCAGAGCGGCGCGACGACGGCAGCACGTCGATAGCCACCGTGCTGTTTGCCACCGTAGTGCTTCCCATAGGTGCGCCGTGCAGCGTGCGCACCACGGCAAACAGCGTCAACGACCCTGCCACAAGATAGCCCGCAAACAGGGCGAAGAAAAAGAAATAGCAAATGAGAAGCACCATGCGACGCGGAAAGCTGTCAACAATATAGCCGCTGAAAGGACGCGACACAAGAGCCATCAGCGTATAGCCCGACAGCACAATGCCGATGGTGTCCTTATCTGCTCCGAACCTCTCGCCAAGATAGAGCGGAAGCAGCGGAGTAACAATCATGAACGAGAAAAATATCATGAAGTTGGCAGCCCACACCCTCACATAATTACCATTCCAAAGTCTTTCCATTCTTTACACCTGATTTTTCAAACACACAACCGTCGCCGCAAGTGCCACGCATACCGAATGGCGACGGAACATAAACATAAAATAAAATCCCAACAACCAAGGGTTGTCAGGATTTTAAGCGTGGTACCACCAGGAATCGAACCGGGGACACAAGGATTTTCAGTCCTTTGCT
>JAFSSN010000058.1 GCA_017450985.1 Bacteroidaceae bacterium | reverse complement strand
TCTTAACGAGAAAGTAGAGAAAAACTACGAGGAGCTAAAGAAGAAAGGCGAAGAGCTGGACGCATTCATCAGCCAGCAGGCTTCGGTGTTCTTCGAGCAGAATGAGAAGCAGAGGGACATTGAGCTGCGGAAGTGGTGTGTTGAACAGTACAGAGCTTGTGGCCGCGTCTGTGACGAAAGAGCAGCCGACATTTACCGCGTCGTCACTACGGGCGACGCAACGGCAATTGATTCAAGTCCATTCCGTTTTAGAATAGAATCATTGGAGCAGGAGAACAAGAAACTCAAAGAATAGCTTGCAGGTCTTCAAGAGAAATACTCAGATTCTCAAAATCATTCTTCACAAGATTAGAGTAGTGAACACAGCATCCGCCCTTTGTTTTCTCTACGTAAAGGACATAGGACATGTTGAGCAGAATTTCGTTGCCTGAATCAGTAGGCACTTTCACGAATTTAGACATAATGGTAATAATTAAAGTTTGGCACTGCAAAGATACGAAAGTCTGACGAGAATGGCAAGCCTGCGGGCTGGTAAATTAAAGTTTGGCGATTTTATGGTACGAACCCAACGGCTTGCCCTTTCACAGGAAACAAACAAATAACAACCACTAAATCTACACACATTATGTACTACTACATGGACAATTGGACAGGCGATGTCCACAGATTTTCAACCCTCAGAGAGGCGAAGAAGAGTGCAATGAAGGAAGATGGCCGTTCTATCGCCATCTGCAATGCCGGTGGCGTTGTATGCACAGTGAAGGCATCTGGAATAGTTTACCCCTAATCGTACAGCCATATGTCAGCATCATACACCAACAAGACATGCTTAGCTTGCAGTAAAGCTTACAACGGCATCAACGGACGTTTCTGCTCAGTTCTGAGGCAATATGTAGAGTACGCTAAATCACCCATTTGTCAGAACAACATCAAATAACCACAACTATGAAAACTGATTATGATTTTAATTCCGAGTTGGAGAGCCAGAAAATGACACCTCAAGAGGGTTGCCTCGCAGGTGTAGCGGTAATAGCGCTCTTCATTATCATTGTTATCGTTGTAGCACTAATTGAGTTATTCAGACATTAAATCTCATTCATCATGAAAAAGGAAATAATCATCTTAGCTTTGCTTATTGCAGCCATCATAGCAGGCTGCATGTACCTGGAAGAGCTGCGTGCAAAGGTAAACTACGTTGACGCGCCATGCCCCATGTGCGGCTCCCATAAGGTTCTCGACTACGGTAAAGACATTGACGGCAACCAGCGTGCTCATTGCTACGACTGCAGGAAAGAGTTTATCAACTTATAATATATCAACATCTATGGAACTTAAAAAAATTATCAAACAATTCAAGCGAGAAACAGGTTACGAACTCATAGAGAAAGATTGTAAGCCGTATTATGGCGGCTCTCTCTACCTACGCGGCACAGGCATCACGTCGCTTCCCGATGGCTTGACAGTTGGCTGCTCTCTCGACCTTAGCGGCACAGGCATCACGTCGCTTCCCGATGGCTTGACAGTTGGCTGCTCTCTCTACCTTAGCGGCACAGGCATCACGTCGCATAATGTCAACACCAAACTTTCGATAGACGCAATTCGCAAAATAAGAAATGCAACTGACTCTCCTAAGTTTTGGGAGTGGAATGGTAGGCATTACATGAAAGTTGACGATATGTTCACGATATTGGAAGCGCACAAAGGAAATGTCTATCATGTTCGAAAGATTGGAAGCACAGAACGCCTATATGTGATAACAGATGGAGAGAATCACTTTGCGCATGGCAGTACACTGAAAGAGGCGAAAGCAGACTTGATTTACAAAATTTCGGACAGAGACGCATCTTCATACAAAGGAATGAGTCTGGATGATACACTGTCATTCGAGGAAGCCATTGCTGCATATCGTACAATTACAGGTTCCTGCGCAGCAGGCACAAGAGACTATGTCGAGAACAGACTACCGAAACCACATAAGATATCCTACACTATCCGCGAGATAATTCTACTTACTAAAGGAGAATATCGAAGCGATGTGTTTGCCAAATTTTTCACGGATAAATAGCACCACATCATGATACAGATTCAGTTCTCCGACAAAATTGTGTCATACGCGACATTCGTCAACGACATTGCTGCTTCCATCGTCAAGCAGCTCAAAGAATCGCGTGAAGACCCTGTTATGCTATCTCAGCGCAAGGCTTATAGCGTCTTCGGACGCAGTAACGTTGACCGCTGGCGGAAGAAGGGACTGATAACACCACACAAGCGCCCTGGCAAGGTGGAATACTCCACCACAGAGCTCCGCAGGTGCCAGTCGCGCCAGCAAGACTACTTCCCCTAACACACTCACTCACGATAATAGGCAAACGGATGGGCATCCCCCTTAAAATGCATTAAACCGGTGACTCGGTGGGGAATAGAACCACCACACATCGCAGGGTAGAGCAGTTGGTAGCTCGCAAGTCTCATTGGCTTGAGGTCGGCGGTTCGAGTCCGTCCCCTGCAACAAATCGGCAAAGCCGTATTATTAACTAACTAAATTACAAATTTATGAGTAACATTCAGCTCACCGTCGAAGAGCTTAACAAGATGCAGCCTCTCGACATCATCACGTCCGAAGCCGTCCGTTCGCGCTTCATTCAGATTTATGATACCCTTTGGGGTGCAGGTTCCGGGCTTCCTGCTTATGAGCGCGAGTCCATCTACTTTAACGGCATTCTGCGTGACAACGACAAACTGCAGAAGGCCACACGTTTCTCAATCTTCACTTCCTTCATCGACCTTGCCGTTAGCGGTCTGTCGTTGGAGCCGGGCGTGCGTGCGCTGTGCTATCTGCAGGGACGTAACTACTGCATCGGGCAGGACCAGGCAGGAAAGAAAATTTACGAAGGTCGCCTCGTACTCACCATCAGCGGCTATGGTGAATTGGTGTTGCGTGCTCGCGCTGGGCAGATACGCCATGCTGACAATCCTGTGCTCGTTTATGAGGAAGATGGATTCTCATTCACTGACCAAAACGGAAGCAAGCAGGTATCTTACACATGCAACCTTCCACACACTTCCAATCACATTGTCGCCGCATACCTTCGTATCGCAAGGGCAGACGGTTCCATCGACTACGCAGTCATGCTCGAGGAAGACTGGCTCCGGCTTCAGGAGTATTCGGCCAAGAACAATCGCTATTACGACCGCGACAAAAACCAATGGGTAGCGAATCCTAACGAGCTTTACGGTAAAGGTGGTAGTGGCATTGATTCGGGCTTCCTTTGTGCAAAGCTTATCAAGCACGCCTTCAAAACATATCCGAAGGTACGCATCGGCAAGGCAGAGCTGGAATGCCAGCAGTCAGAAGAGGAACAGCAGGACATTGACGGCTTTTATAATGTTGATGGTGCTCAACCTGCCCAAGTTCCCAAGCAAGAAGTTACTCCCTTCTGCAATCAGCCTGACATGTCTGCTGGTATAACAGTTGACCCTGCAAAAGCCACTGACGGTAATGACGATGGAACTTTCTAACAAATAAATATTACCATTATGGCAACCGAATTAGCAATTATCCGCAAAGAGAACATTGAGGTTATCGTGTCCTCTGCACCTGCTGCCTACAACGAGAATACTGTTAGCCACGACCGCTGCATTGATGCTGGCAAGGCTCTTCTTGCAAGGATGCAGCAGGGAATGACTGATGAGCTTGACCAAGAGGCAGCTACATTCATTGAAAAGGCGCGTAAGACTGTGCGCAAGATGAATGACAAACGCGCTCCGTTGACGAAGCTCTTTGATGAGATTCGCACTACCTTTACCGGGATGGAGAATGACATCGACGCAAGTAAGAATGGTTCTATTCCGTACATGATTCAGCAGGAGCGCAACAGGTTTGCCGCAAAGAAGCGCGAGGAAGAACTGGCACGCCAGCGCGAGGAAATGCGCAAGCAGCAGATAAAGCAAGCTGGCATCAAGTACCGTTCAGACTGCGACGATGACTATAGAAGGCAGCTTCGCGGACAGCTCGACTTCTATATTTGCGGCTTGCGCAATCTCTTCGCCGATGTGACTCTTGACAACTATTCACAGCGTCTTTCGGACATTGATAACTTCGACATCAACTTCCCGGAGAACTTCTTGCAGACGCTTCGCTCTGCTGCTCCGCTTCCTCCTACTGGCATGTTCCCTTCTGAAGAGCTGCAGCAGGTTCGCACGGCAAGCCTCAACGCCATTATGCGCACATTCCGCGATGAGTTCAAGAGTGAGTTGTCGAAAGAGAAGATGCACATCCAAATGCTCATGCCATCAAAGAAGATGGAGCTGGAGCGTGCGGCCAAGGCAAGTGCAGAAGAAGCAGAGCGCATACGTCAGCAAATGAAGGAGCGCGAAGAAGCAGAGGCAAAGCGTATGGAGCTGGAGCGACAGCAACGCGAACAGCAGCAGCGCATGGAGTCCGACATGAAGGCAAAGCAGGAAGCGATGGGCGACCTCTTCGACCAGGCATCCGTCAGCGCGCCTACTTATCAGCCAAAAACTTCCGTAAAGAAAAAACTCGTTCCGCTCAATGCCGAGGCCTTCCCCGAAATCTTCACATTGTGGTGGACGAAAGAAGGCTGTAGCCTCTCTGTTGATGAACTTGCCAAGATGTTCAAGAAGCAGATTACCTTCTGCGAGAAGTGCGCAAACAAAGATGGCGAGTTTATCCAATCTGAACATATCTATTACGAGGACGAAGTAAAGGCTAAGTGATATGATAATCGTTCCATCATCCAACTACTACGAGCGTAGTGAGGTCAGCAACAGCGACCTCACTACACTGAAAAACCTCCTGCATCCAGGACTTGCTTTCCGTGTTGATGAGGCAGCAAGGCAGGCGGCTTTCCGCTTCGGCTCTCTCGTTGATACGCTCATCACAGAGTCGGACAAGGCAAATCACTATACATACACCATTGCAGACGACCCTGTGCCATATACAAAGGCGGAATGGGAGCACGCAATGGAGATGCGGAAGGCACTGATGATGGAGTCGGGACGTGACCCTTTCCTGCTGAAGGTGCTCACCACTTCGCACACCCAGACAGCTATGGTGAACCCTGAACAGCCTTTCGAGTATGGTTCTTTCCCATTCTCTCTGCCTGCACGCTGCAAGTGGGATTGGTGGCTGCATGAATGTAACTTCGGTGGCGACCTCAAAACGACATTCGCCAGCACGCAAAAGGAGTTTGAAGAAGCCCTCGACTTCTTCGATTGGGACCGCAGCCGCGCCTACTACATGGATATTGCACGTTCCGACCGTGACTTCATATATGCCATCAGCAAGAAGAATTGTAGGGTGTTCAAGCACTTCATACGGCGTGGCGATGCTACATACAATCGCGGACGTGACAAGTATCAGGAACTGGCTTTCCAGTATTGGTGCCTCAACCTCAACTAAAAGAACTATGAACACTCGATACAGACAAACCTCGCCAATCACGCGACCTGCCAAACACAAGACGCTGTTTGTGGACGTGATGCTCAACGACCGATTCCTCTTCACGATGCCGTATCGCTATTACCCCATCTTCTCAATTAACTACGATGACATCTTGAAGAAGGTGTACGAGAAAAGACCTTCACTCAAGACTAAACCGATAACTCTGTATATCGACTGAACTATGGACATACTCTGCCGCGTTACTGCTGTCGGCCTTGTGCCGATGTATGATTCCGACTTCGACGAAAAGAAGCGTCTGAAAGAAGGTGAGACAGTCATGTGTACTATTCGCAAGCCTCGCAACTACGAGTTTCACAAGAAATTCTTTGCGCTCGTACGTCTCACCTTCGACAACCTCCCTGAGCTTCTTGTGCGTATGCTTAACGTGCGGAGCGAGGAAGATATGCTCGATGCCTACAAACTGGAGCTTGGACTTTACACGCTTGTATGGCATGGCCGTAGGCCTGTTTTCAAGCTTGGCAGCATCAGCTTTGCGGCAATGGATGAAACAGAGTTTCAGAAGTTCTACAACCGATGTGTAGATATTACCCTTACTACCTTCCTTCGTGGTACCAGTCGCCAAGACTTGCTCGAAGAGGTAGAGAACTTCAAGTAGTATATGGCAAAGAAAGTGATTGAATTTAGGATTGTCAAGCGGAACAGGTACGGCCACCGTTGGATAGAGGAACCACTGGAGCGTGTGGCATTCCGAAACAGCTGTAAGCATCAGGATAGGTTTGGTGGTTGCGGAAAAGGCTGTCATTGCGATGTGGCAGACAACCCGATGCATATTGTGGATGGTGTTCTGTTTGGCTGCACGCCGAATGCTGATTGTTCGCGCCTCCGCTGGTGGGATTCCTTCTACGGACTGAAACAGCCATACACGATGATTGAAAACAATCAATAAAACCCACGTTGCAATATGACAGAGATACAGCATCACCTCCGCGTACAGCCCTATCCCTACCAAATGGAAGGCATACGCTTCGGACTTGAAAAGCGGCGTATATTCATCGGTGACGAGCCCGGTCTTGGTAAGACGCTACAGTCAATAGGCATCATCGACACAGCTAACGCTTATCCATGTCTTGTTATCTGCCCTTCATCCCTCAAAATCAATTGGCAGCGCGAGTTCGAGCGTTTCACGGACAAGAAGGCAATCGTCCTTGACAACAACACGCGCACCACTTGGCCTTACCTCCTGCAGATGAAGATGCACCATGTCGCCATTGTCAATTACGAGTCCCTGCGCAAGTTCTTTGTGTGGGACATCAAGGTCGGCAGTCCTTTCCGTCTTAAAGACGTGGTATTCTGCCCTCAGATTAAGATGTTCAAGTCTATCATCATCGACGAATCGCACCGCGTCAAAGACCCATCGGCACAGCAGACCATCTTCACCAAAGGAATAGCAACAGGGAAGGATTGGATTATACTTCTGTCCGGCACGCCTGTTGTCAATCGTCCTGAAGACCTCGTTTCCCAGCTCTCCATTATGAACCGCCTCAATGAGTTTGGCGGCAAAGCACAGTTCCTTTCCATGTATGGGGCGTGCGAAAACTTGGAAGATTTATCTTCGCGCCTCTATTCTTCATGCCTCATCCGCAGGGAGAAGGCAAAAGTCCTAACAGAACTTCCTGACAAGACACGTTGCGACCTGTATGTCGATATATCCAACCGCGAAGAGTACAATCTTGCCGTTGAAAACCTTGCTGAGTATCTTCGCCAGTATAAGGAGTGTTCCGATGCTGAGATACGCCGCAAGATGCGCATGGAGGCATTGGTGCAGTTTATGACGCTGCGCTCGCTGGCCGCAATGGGGAAGGTGGCGCAAGCAATCGACTTTGCACGCAACTTCCTCGCATCAGGCAAGCAACTCATTATCTTCTGCTCCTACCATGACATTGTGGATGCTCTCTGCAAGGCATTCCCTACAGCTGTTCGTGTTACAGGGCGTGATAGTCTTGCAGCCAAACAAGCTGCTGTTGATAGTTTCCAAAATGGAAATAGCCAGCTCATCATCTGCTCCATCAAGGCTGCAGGTGTCGGACTTACACTCACAGCCTCATCAAACGTGGCTTTTGTGGAGTTCCCTTGGACGTATGCCGATTGTTGCCAGTGCGAGGACAGAGCACACCGTATCGGGCAAAAAGATAACGTGACGTGCTACTATCTTATAGGGCGCGGAACCATTGACCATGCACTCTATAACATCATTCAGCAGAAGAAGTCTGTTGCCAACCAAATCATGGCAAGCGATGATGATATACCTACGTCCGAGGCTTACTTTAACGAGCTTGTAAACTCTTTATTCACACCAGATATATTTACCCCATTTATTCACTAATTAAAAACAAAGTTGCTATGACAAAAAATGAACTGGCTGACGCTCTTGTCGGCAAAACATCACTCACAAAGTCCCAAGCTCTTGAAGCTATCGACGGACTCATTGAAACCTCCAAGGATGCTTTCGTCCGTGGCTCAAACATCTATCTGCGTGGCTTAGGCACATTCAAGGTAGAACAACGTGCAGCAAAGACGGCACGCGACATAAGGCGTGGCACAACTGTTCGGGTTCCTGCTCGTAATACCGTGAAGTTCTTGCCGTGCGACGAACTTAAAGGACTGGTGCAGCCCCTTCGTCCCGCAGAGTAAAGCGGCACTCGCTCAGCATCATCATGAAGCATACCGAGCGCACATTGTTCGACCTCTTAACTCTTAACTCTTAACTTAAAGGAACTACCACTATGAAAGAAAAAGAACAACTCATTCGTCCATGTGACATCAAGACCTTCCGCACAAACGACCCTGACCAGATGCAGGGGAAATACCTTGTCAGTGATGCCGTCAGTAGATGGACGGAAGACTTTATCGACGTAGACACGGGAAAGACCATCAGCATCGAAAGAACGAGTATCATCGCTACTTCCGGTCATATAGACTCCGAGAAACTGCAAGAGATAATGTTTGGCATTCAGTCGGGCGACGTGGTCGATGTTGAGGTGTGCGAACGTGATATACGTGATGCGTGGCTCTATAGGTCTGACTACATGCTGCCGTACATGGTCGATATCAAGAACGGATTCGAGGACCCGAAGGGCTTTATTGCTTTTGCGCAGGACATTCCTCAGGCCATCACCATCGCAACCGAATACGGCCAGGTGTACCGCGGCTTTAGCCGTGGCGTGAAGGTGCGGCGCGTCGCTTATGTCGATGCCGGAATAGTGCCCGACGACCACATGTGCATACCAGAGGAAGAAAGAACACCGGCATGGGAGAGAAAGAACTATTTCAAGGTGCAGGTGCGCGAAGAATGGATCGAAGAATGCAAGTGGAAGAAGAGCGATTACTACTATATCGTCACTGCCAATGATGTCGGCGAAGCAAAGGACAGAATATCGCTCATGCTCGACATCAAGCGTGCAGAGGCGGAACAACGTGGAGAACGTCGCGACCCATCCAAACGCACAACAGTCCGCAAGGCTATGCCTTTCGAGGTGGATTGCATCGTTCCGAAGAAGTATTCCGAACTTTACAAAGAGAAAGCAAATGAGCTATAAACGTACATTTGTAGAGATACTTGCGCGGCAGAACGCTGTTAGGTCGCGCAAGCATCCTGACGACGAAGAACACCGCATACAGTGCGCTTGCGTCCAGTGGTTCCGCTATCAGCATCCCGAATGCCGTCACAACCTGTTTGCCGTGCCTAATGGTGGTAGGCGAGACAAGACAACTGGCGCAAAGATGAAAGCAGAAGGTGTGCTAGCTGGTGTAGCCGACCTCATTCTGTTGAAGTCTAACGCAAATCACGGGGCATTGCTCATTGAAATGAAGACGCGCATAGGCCGTCAGGCTGACACACAGCGCGAATGGCAACGCCTCATCGAGCGAGACGGTTACAAGTATGTCGTATGCCGTTCGCTCGAAGACTTCATCCGTGAAGTAGATACATATCTACAAGATACAGTTCCTTGCATCTAAAAAGAAATCATCTAATTGTAAATTACCAATATGTCCAGACAGAAAGCAACAAACTATTTCTCCCATGACAGCAACGCTCGAAACGACGAGAAGCTTCTTAACTTGCGTATGCACAAAGGTGCAGCAGGATATGGAGTTTACTTCATGCTTTTGGAGCGATTGAGGGAGGATGCAAACTACATGAGTGTCAGAGATTATAACATATTAGCCTTTGACCTTCGTGTGGACGCCGCGCTTGTCAAGTCCGTGGTTGAAGACTTCGGGTTATTTGTCTTTACCGAAGGTGGTAAGTACTTCTATTCCGATAGTTTCAACAGACGTATGGGGGCGAAGGATGCGTTCGGTAAGGTACGCTCGGAAGCTGCATCGAAAGCAGCTCAAACCAGGTGGAAAAATACCAGCACCATGCCTGAAGTATCTAAAGTTACTATAACTAAAGAGAAAGAAAATGTACCTGCCGCAAATGGTGATGTCAACGACCTCTATCTTGAGAAATTCTTTAAGACCAACAATGAGCAGATAGATGCCCTGCTTATTAGCCTCAACCTTTCTCCTGGCGACAAAGACAAACTGCGAAAGGTGGCAGAAGAGGTCACCAACGAGTGGAAGATAAGCGAAGCATCTCATACCGGCTATCATGATTGGACAAGTCATCTCATCTCTACTATCCGCATCAAACTGCAAAAGAATAAGCCCGCTGCAGCAGAGAAGAAAGAAGAACAGGCCAAGAAAGCACGAGAAGAGTATGAACGCCAGCAAGCAGAACAATCGTGGAAACGGGATGAAATGTACCGCACATCTGTAAGCCATGAGGAAGCCATGAAAACAGAAGAATACAAACGCGCCTTTGAGGGCGTATAACATCTATTAACAAAAAACAAAACACAATGAAAGAAAACAATCTGCCTAACGGCATCTATCTCGTGTATGAAGATGGTCACTATGAGCCTTTCAACGGCGAGAACAGCAAAGAGAATGTGAAGTACGTCGGCATCGTCCATGACGGCCATGCCTTCTGTGTGGCACTCAAAGACCTTGGCGAGTTCCAGCTTGTCAAGGACATAAGGAGGTGTCCTGATGAAAGCGACTTCTATGTACGTCGCGAGTGTGACGCGCTCAATGATTGGGAGTACGTCGAGCGGACAAAGCACATTCAGGAAGTCGGTACAGACATTCCGCTGAATGATGGCGAATACCTGCCGTCCCTGCCCATGCTTGTTGCTATGTGCTATTGGGCAGAAAGAGGGCTTAATGCAGCTCTTGAATATGTCGGCGGTGAACCGCTTCGTATGGATGAATTCTACTGGAGTGCTACGGAGTACTATAGCAGTGGCGCATGGGTCGTGAACTTCGGCAGTGGCCTCGTCAACTACGGCTACGGCCACGGCGTCGGCAAGTACAACGGTTACGTGGCGAGGGCTGTGGCAGCATTTAACCTCTAACCTTTCACCTGTAGGATGGGGTGCTCAAACCCCCCATCCAAAAAAATTTTTCAAAATGCCAATCAAACCCGAAAACAAAAAGAGATACCCGGCCAACTGGAAACAGATTCGTGCCGACATCTTGAAGCGTGCCGAAAACCGTTGCGAGTTCTGTGGCATCCCGAATTACACCATCAGGGAGAATGGTTCAAGGGTTGTGCTCACAATCGCGCACCTTGACCACACACCTGAGCATTGCGAGTACAGCAACCTGCGTGCGCTCTGTCAAAAATGCCACAACAGTTACGACGCGCCTCATCGGGCAGAAACAAGAAGAAAAACAAAATTAACCATGACGGAAAACATCAAACTATTATACATCGACCTTTTTTGTGGTGCAGGAGGAACAAGCACTGGAGTAGAGACAGCTATGCATCAAGGTGAAAAGTGTGCAAAGGTCATTGCGTGTGTCAATCACGATGCACACGCCATTGCTTCGCATGAAGCAAACCATCCTGATGCGCTACACTTCACGGAGGATATACGGACGCTCGAACTCACTCCCTTGGCGGAGCACTTGCAAAAGATGAGGACCAAGTACCCTGATGCAAAGACAGTCCTTTGGGCAAGTTTGGAATGCACCAATTTCAGCAAGGCGAAAGGTGGTCAGCCAAGGGACGCTGACAGCCGCACACTTGCCGAGCATCTTTTCAGGTATATCGAAGCCCTGAAGACAGACTATATTCAGATTGAGAACGTAGAGGAGTTCATGTGCTGGGGCGACCTTGACGAGAACGGCAAGCCCATCAGCCGCCGCAAAGGGACATCGTATCTGATGTGGGTTAAGAACGTCTGTGCCTACGGATATGATTACGACTGGCGCATCCTCAACGCAGCCGATTTCGGAGCATATACATCAAGGAAACGCTTCTTCGGTCAGTTTGCTCGTGAAGGCCTGCCAATAGTATTTCCAAAGCCTACACACGGGAAGAGAACTGACAACCCGGAAGGACTCTTCCCGGATGACAAAAGTCTTAGTCCTTGGAAACCTGTTCGTGAAGTGCTCGACCTGAACGACGAGGGAGAGAGTATCTTCGGCAAGAAGAAGTCTCTGTGCGAGAACACCCTGGAACGCATATATGCAGGCCTTATTAAGTTCGTGGCAGGTGGCAAGGATGCTTTCCTCGTCAAGTACAACTCCATGAACCGGCAGGGTAAGTACAATGCTCCAGGCGTTGATGAGCCTTGTCCTGTTGTGGCATGCCAGAACCGGCTCGGTATAGCACGGGTGCAGTTCCTAAGCCTTTACTACGGAGGTGCCGAACACAACCAATCCGTTGAAGAACCGAGTGGAACGGTAACGACGCGAGACCATCATGCCTTTGTAACGGCTTATTACGGCAAGGGATTCAATTCAGACATCAACGAACCTGCACCGACTGTTACTACGTCCGACCGCTTCGGACTTGTCACAAGCAATTTCCTCGACTCTCAGTATGGAAACGGTACACCATCGTCGATTGAAAAGCCATCGCCCACTGTCATGGGCAATCCAAAGCAAAGATTAGTAACGTGTAAGTCGTGGCTGATGGACACCAACTTCAAGAACACTGGCAGCAGTCTCGAAAAGCCTTCTCCGGTAGTGACTGCCAGTCATAAATACCACTATTTGATGAATCCTCAGTTTGCGAGTAAGGGCGGCAGTATAGAGAACCCTTGCTTCACTCTCATCGCGCGGATGGATAAGATGCCGCCATATCTTATCAGTACCGAGCAAGGCGAACTTGGCATTGCCGTTTTTGAGGATGACAGCGCCATGACACAGAAGATAAAGGAGTTCATGGCAATGTATGGCATCATCGACATCAAGATGCGTATGCTCAACATCGGCGAATTGAAGCGCATCATGGGCTTCCCGAGTGACTATACATTGATAGGCACACAAGCGGAGCAAAAGAAGTTCATCGGCAACGCCGTCGAGGTAAATATGGCACGGGTACTTTGTGAAGCACTTGTAGAACGACTCCAAAAACAATGACAGAGAAAGATTTTGACCAGCAGGTGTGGCGGCGGTTTGATACCGTCACGCTCGACACAGGGATTGAAACAACCATTATGAGTCTTTTCTAACTTATATGCTATTTAGACATAGATAGACATGTCGACATGCACATACTGATAAACATGCAATTCAAATCCAAACTATAAACACTAACTTTGCACCATGACATCACTGATAACTAACTCAAGGAAGCCAGACATCACATTCTATCCTAACGGAAGAATAGACATCAAAGCTCGCATCGCAAAGCTACTTTCTCTTGGCGATGGCGACGTGATTAACGTTGCCAAACACAACAGGGAGTATCTGTTGTACGTCCGCCAAAGAAAGAATGAAATCGTCGGACAATATGAAGGAACAGTGCATGTCAGCAAAAAAGGAAAGTTTTCCACGCACAACATGAGAACATATTCTCTACAACTCACTAACGCCATGTATAAAGAGGTTGGAATGGAAATCACAACACCATTAAGACTGCCTGCAGGTGACGTAACGGCTGTTGATGGCATTGGTATCGCTATCCCGCTTATTACAAGATGTCTACTTTAATACAAATCTCATTATGATTAAGGAAATAAAATACAAAGGATTTACCGCAACGCCATCCGACTATGAATGCCCGGACGGAGAACTTGATGCAGCCATCAACCTCGTACCTGAAGATGGCAAGCTTACCCCAATACAAGGGGGAAGTGTCATTGACACTTTGGGTACTGGAGAAGAAGTTATCTTCGTGCATGTTGTCAATGATGGCACAAAGCACCTGATAATCAAAGATGGCACATCGTTGTACTATCGTGTGTTCGGAGAGAGCGAAAATACCTTGATAAAAACATACGACGCGGACACGTTCAAGTGCTCTGCTACTGGAAACGTTCTCTGCGTGTATGGGATTGGGGAGATTGAACATTTCCTGTTTCTTCATGGTGAGTATCATCCTTTAAGTACAGGTGACTATGCCATAGGTGTTTTGTTCGGAATAGACGATACGCTCGTAAGTAAATCGGTGAACATCAATGGTATATTCACGGATGCGAACGGGGTAAGCATCGCTACATGGAGCAGGGTCGCAACGCAAGAATATTCTCGTTCGGGAACATCTGGTGTTAATATATATACGTCTTTGACGGCCGGGCAAACCTACAAATTCCATCTTGGGGCAACAAATTCTCCGACTGGACTTTACATTGGACTAACATTATATGATTCAAACGGAAATTGGGAAGCAAAGCCAGGTGGAGGCAACTATTCGCATAGCGTCAGTGACATTGAATTTGTCCCAAGTTTTAATGTCGTAAGGGTTTATGTGGCATTCATGACAAGTAGCGTTACCCCATTTAGAAGCGAGGTCCGCGGTACACTTACATTAGACCATCTCGAAAGTGTGATTCTGCCAAGTGGAACATATATGTATAATCCTGCTGAATCTGTCAATAATGCGCTTCTTGGTGTTGCTAACGGCCTTCTTGCCGACATAAGGAATGCTAATAGATTTGCATTGCCTTTCTTTGTTAGGTATGGATTCCGTATGATAGGCGGTGACATCATAACAGTATCGCCTCCGCTACTTATTGAGCCAAATACAGGGGTTGCTCCTATGATAGAGGTAAATAACGTGAGTCCGCAAAACAACAACGTATATTATGACGCTCAGATTACCGCAAAAGCCTATTCTTGTAAACTAAGATATAGGATTAAAGATGTAGAAAAACTGCTTTCTTTATTGGAAATAGACGAGATTATAGATTCTCTCGTTATTGGCGTTTCCGAACCTACATACCTTTACAAAGAAGGTGCTACGCAAACGGAAATTTCCAATAGTGTGTATGTCACAAGCTCATTGCCGGATAATAAATGCTATGCAATTGGCGGCATAAAAGACATGTCGGACAGTACGGCCACAGCATTCTTGACACTTCCGCATTACACAGATAGCTACGAGTCAAGGCTTGCGTCGACAACCGCTTCTGGGTTCAAAATCATTAAGGAGATAAAGGGGAGTGAAATATCACTCTCTGCCGACTTCGTAGATGTCCCTCTTGATGATGGCATTATTGCTGGTCTGTCAGGTATAACAGGCAGTGAGCGCATGATTCCTGACAATGTAGAGAACCTATCTACGTTCGATGCTAAATATGTGATGTCGTACAACCAACGCGAGCACATGCTTGGCGTGTTTGATTGCATGTCAAAAGGATTCGACCTCGATGTTATGTGTGGGTACATACAAGGTACCGAGCATGGAACAAACTATAAGGTTGGCTGTAGGCTGCGCGAGTCCGACGATTTGCAGTACCTGATTCGCGGAAAGAAGCAGGAATCTTCATTAAACCGTAGGTGGTTCTACTATCCGAGTGACAAGGCAGAAGAGGCCGTGATATACGAAAACGGCACTTACGCAACCATGCAGCTGTTTAAGCATCCTTTCTTGAAGGGTGCGTACAGGCTGAACGAGACTGCACCTTCTGCAAGTCAGGATAGTAGCGGAGGCGTGGATGAGCAAATCCAGCTAATATCAGAGTACAACCCAAACAAGGTGTATGTGTCCCTTCAGGGGAATCCACTTGTAATAGAGCAGCGCATACGAGTGGGGGATGGCATCCTGCTTGCTGCAGCATCCAACACAAAGCCTATATCACGCGGCCAAATGGGACAGGCTCCATTATTCGCATTCTCTTCCGATGGCGTTTGGGCGCTCGAGATTAATAGTGATGGCAAATACTACGCACGTCAGGCGGCTTCAAGGGATGTCTGCAGAAATATTGAAAGCATTACGCCTATTGACCGCGCCGTGCTATTTGTGACTGACAGGGGTGTTATGGCATTGGCAAGCGCAGATGAGGATTCTGTCTGCATCAGCGACGCAATCTCTTCAAAAGAGATTTTCTCTGTGTCTGACCTGCCGCGTCTCGACAACCTTTCTAACGACACGGTAACAGTAGCCGGAGGCATCGTGCCATTCATGGAGTTCCTGTCAGACGCACGAATGCTCTACGACTACACGCACCAGCGTATCATCGTCTACAACCCCGAAAAGGATTATGCCTATGTATATTCGCTCAAATCGAAACAATGGGGCATGATGCGGTCGAATATAAAGTACACAATCAACTCCTATCCTGATTGTCTCGCCGTCGATGCAAACAATAAAATCATCAACCTCTCTTCTACGGCGCAAGACGCACAGGCAGAAGCATCAAATGGCTATCCGCAGGATAATACCGTCAATGCGCTCCTCATCACACGCCCCTTAAAGCTCGATGCGCCAGACATCCTCAAAACCGTTGACACCATCATTCAGCGGGGCAAGTTCAGAAAAGGACACGTCAAGAGCATCCTTTACGGCTCGCGAGACCTCTACAACTGGCACCTCGTCTATTCCTCAAACGACCACTATCTGCGAGGATTCCGTGGCACACCGTACAAGTATTTCCGCATCGTGCTGCTGTGCGAGTTGCAGGAGGACGAAAGCATCTTCGGATGCACAGTACAATTCACACCTCGTCTTATCGACCAACCGAGATAATAAGTGAAGTTTTTTGTTCATGGTAGTTAAGAAGAAAGGCATCCGTCCGTGAGGATAGATGCCTTTCGTTTCTCCTGCTGAACTGCGAACAAAAAAAACACCCATCCTCACGGACAGGTGCCTTCCCTTTATTAACTAAACTAACAACTTATGAAACCCTCATGAATATTTATATTCGCCAAAGTGAATGAAAAATGGCTGCTCGTTGTATCTTTGCAGTGTTAAACTCAGAGATTATGGCAGCAGTTGAATTCACGCAGGTCGTGTC
>JAFSSN010000057.1 GCA_017450985.1 Bacteroidaceae bacterium | reverse complement strand
TGACAGGTGCCTCCTTTGTACCTACGAATGTCTCGGTAGTAGTGCCGCCTCCGTTGTTGTCAGCTTCGCCCTCTTCGATGAGGAAGTTTTCAAGCTCCCATGTAGTTGAGTTTTCTGCAGGAGCATAGAAGTAGAATGCTACATATACAGAGTCGTGATTTACGAACTCATCAGGAATAGCAATATAGCCGGAGTTGTAGAGTGTCCAGTCGTGTGTAGTTGAAGCCTTTGGAGTGAAAGCAAGCTCAGTCCATTTAGCCGTGTCGAAATCAACTGTGTTGCCGTCGTAGTCCTTAGAAATATAAATCTTGTGATACTTCTGCCAGTCAGTAACCTTGTTCTCGTAGCGGATGGTGTTGTCGAAAGAAATGCGCACCTTGCCGCTTGTGCAGTTTGTGCAGAGAGCAGGAGAGATGAGGTATGACTCAACCTCCTTGTTTGACTTGGCGTCTGCGCCGTCCCACTTCTGGTAGCCTGTTGCCTGAGTATAGCTTGAACCTGCACTCCATGCAGCTACGCCTTTCGTATCGTACATGCTGAATGTAGAGAGTGATGCATTCTTGTAAGGCAGTTTCTTGCCGAAAGATGCAGAGCCATTGTTAATGTCGTATGGCATTGGAACGTCAGAACATGATGTTGTGACGCCTATAGTTGCTGCTAATGCCAGCAGAATAGAAAATATCTTTTTCATTTGATTGTCAATTTTCAGTTATCAATACTCAATTATTTCTCACTTGCCAAGCTCAATCACGTCGTCCAAGCTGCGGAGCGTGAGCTGGTAGCTTGAAGAGTAACGGTTGAGAAGGCCCTTAATGTTCTTCTTGCCAGCCTGGATTGTGTCGCCTGCAAATGTGCAGCTTGTGCTGGTGTAGAGCAACTGCTTCAGGGTGCTTCCGTCAGCCTTGATGTCGTGATACTCAGAGTAGGTGTCGCCGCCTACCTCCCAGTGAGCGTATGGCCATCCGGCGTCGCTAATCTCTGCGTTGTTAATCTGAACGAGCATCGGAGTAAGCTTGTCGATGTTGCTTTCTGTCAGTTCGCTGGCAGTAATGGTGCGTGGCACAACGATTTCAGGCTGTGGTTCGCCCACCTTCTGGATGTGCTGCTGCATCATGGCAAATGTCATAGGACCCATGCGCATGGCACCGTTAGTGTTGATGTAAGGCATACCGATACGTGGTGACTTGCCATAGCCTCCTACGTAGAGGTCCTTGAGGTCAACGCGAATCTTCTGTCCTACAGGGAAGATGGTGTAGAGAGCGCCAAGTCCCTTGACACCTACTGCCACTCCGCCCTCTTTAGTATTGAGAGAACCGTCGGCGTTGATGCCCTGAATGTAGATATACTGGTAGATGTTGCCGGAAATGTCGTTGGCAACCACGATGCCCTCAATCACAGCAGCGCTGTCCACCTTCTTATAGGAGCTGTTCTCAATCTCTGTGGCATAGTCTTTGCGCAGGTCTGACAAGCTCGTGTTAGCCTCGCCTATGCTTGAGGCGGTAAACTGGTTTGTGCTAATCTGCTCCGTATCCCAGTCGTTCATGCAGGATGTCATAGCGAGCATTCCTGCGAATATCGTAAATATAACTTTCTTCATCTTCTTAGAATTTTAGAGATACGTTGAGGAATGCGTTGATGGCGTTGGCGTAGTAGTAGTGGGAGTTCTTAGAGAACATGTAGTCGTAAGAACGGTCCGCACGGTTCTCCTCGTAGCCGCCTGTGCGCATATCTGTGTTGTTAGTAATGTTCTGTACCTGGAGGTTGATGCTCAGACGCTGTCCGCCGTTGAGGCGTATGCTCTTACCGATAGAAGCGTCGAGCATGAATCCGCCCTTGAACTTCTCCTGCTTAGGTGAGTAGCCGTCGAGCACCTCGCCTGTAGTAGCATCATAGACGTAGGCAGCGTGTCCGTTCTCAGCCTGCTGCTTGGCATAGTCCCATGCAGTAGTGTATTCGCCGGTAGTCACGTTCACGTCCTGAATGTTGCTTGCGAAGCCCTTCACGCCGCCTTCTGTAGAGTTGCTGAGACGGAGATAGCGTGAAGCACCCACATACACACGGTCGTAGTAGTTGAGCTTTGCGTCGAAGTACCATCCGTTTGTGTTATATGACAGACCTACGGAAGCCGCTGTGAGAGGAGTAGAGTCCATCTTCACGTTCTTCATGAACACGAGGAGCTGGTTGTTGCCGCCAGTTACCTGGTTAGGGAATGCGTTGATGGTCTTTACAGTCTCGGCGTTTGAACCTTCGTATGAAAGCTCTGCCATAGGGTTGTTAGCGTACTTGGCATCGGAGATTGTTCCGAGGAGGTTGAGCTTGAGATTGCGTGCCAACTTTACAGATACAGCTGCCTCAACTCCCATGTACTCCTGCTCGATGCCTGTCATGGTGAGGTATGTGAGGTATGATGCGTCGTCGTTGTAGAACGCAGTCTGCTGAGTCTTGTCGAAGAACTTAGTGTAGTATCCGCTCACCTTACCGCTGACAGGACCGAAGTACCACTGGTAGCCTGCCTCGGCATTCCAGAACCACTCGTTCTTGAGGTTAGTGACGTAGTTGTTCTGGATACGTGGAGCCATGAAAGCGTTGTAGGCAAGTGGTGCCTGGCTCTCGATGGTTGCGGCTGCATAGAGGCGTGATGTGGCAATCTTCTGCTCGAGGAGAACCTTACCGCCGCCGCCGAGGAATGAAGCCACGCCGCTCTTGCCCTTAGAGTATTCTGCCGCACGTCCGTTGCGCATCAGACCCTCGCGCTCCATCCAGGTGCCTTCGATGTCGGCTCCGTAGCGGAGAGTGAAGTCGCCGAACTGCCATGCGTTCTGGGCAAAGCCGCTTGCCTTGTTCACGTAGATGTTGTAGTTGTAGCCGAACTTGTCGCCCTCTTTGATGCTACGGTTAGGATTGTCGAGGTCGTTCTGATACTCGTTGCTCTTTGAACCGTACTTGTTGAGCGAGTAGTTGTCGTAGTCGATAAATGTGGTAGCTCCGAGCAGATCTGCCATCGTCTTGTAGTGCATACCCTTAGTAGAGTTTACGTTCACGCCGATGGTGTAAGTGCTGATAGGGTTGAGCTTGCCGTTGAGAACCGAGCTGAGGTTGAACGCAAGCTGGTCGTTGTGACGCTTCTCCAGATAGTAGAGAGCGTTCTTGCCGGTAGCGTTGTTAGCCAGGTTCTGTGCATAGAGCAAATCCCACTGCACCTGACGGTTGGCTGCGCAGCTTGTCCAGTTGTCGTAGAGGCTCTGCCATGTAGAGAGCACACCTGTGTTCTCGCTGAGCCATTCGTCGTTGTTGTACTGGTCGCTATATACGTTGAAAGCCGAAGACGGCATGTTCTTGTAGTAGTCAGGACGTGGGTTGTACGCGTTGTTGTATGAGAGAGCCGTTGACGCGTAGTTAGTCAACGTTACAGCAGCTGAAGTGGAGAGCTTCGTATTCTCGTTCATCTTCCAGTCCCAAGTGGTGAGGAATGAAGGAGAGAACTCTGTCACAACTCGGCTGTTGCGCTTCTGGCCGTTGTAGTAACCCCAGTAAGGGTTGTAGTAGTGGCTGTTTGCAAGCGCGTATGCCTCCTCAGTGGCAGCTCCCTGCTGTCCGCGCTCTGTTGGTGCGCCCCAGATGTTGAAGGCGATAGAGTGCTGGTCGTTAATCTGCTTCTCTGCTCCGAACATGAAAGAGAAAGAGTTGTAGAACGTACCCTCTATGACTCCTTGCTTGGCCCATCGGTAGGCAACGCTACCCATGAATGCCCATCCGTTGTTGAGCAGACCGCTGGCATAGGTATATGTGCCGCGAAGCACGTAGTTGCGGTTAGTTCCAGCCAGTCCCACCTTGTGGCCTGCCGCATAGTGGCTGGCGTGGATGTCGATGTTTGTGGCTCCTCCGAGTGGTGAGTAGGAGAAGTCGTTCTGGTCGTAGTTAGATGCACCCGTCTTGTTGCGTGTGGCATCGTTGAGACCACCCGTGATACCGGAGAAACTGAAGCGTCCGTTCTCCACGTTGTTGAACTTGACGCCGTTGATGTAGTTACCTACATAAGCATTGTCGAGGGCACGGTACTTGAAGCGCATAGCCGACCATGTGTAGCCGACTTCGCTCATGTATGGGTCCTTCGTACTTTGCACGGTAGTAATAGTGCTGGCGGCATCAGCATCCTCGTCAATCTGACCCTCGGTAAGCGAGAAGTCGAAGTCATCAAGGCCAGCCTTGATGGTGTCGGGCTTGACGGTTTGGGCAAATGCTCCCGTTGAGAGGCAGAGTGCCGCAGCCATAAGTTTTACACCTTTGCTCATAAATTAAATATTATTGATTTTTATTCTTAATTTCTTTGTAGTTGTTCTCCTCCCCATGCAGGAGGCCTCTTACATTTATTTGCATAACACGATACAAAAATAAGAAAAATTAGGTTGTCGTTTTTAACTTTTTCTCAAAATTCTGCTTTTGTGTGCTAAACTTATGAGTATTCTCAAAAAAAAATGTGATATTTGCTACATCAAATGTAAACATTATTTAACGAATAATATAAAAAACATTCCATGCCGCCCGGACTGTGAGAAACAAAATGACGGATGCGAGGGGCAGGGATTTGTAAAAAGTGGAAAAGATTGTTATGAGAAAAGTTATTCTGTCATTCGTGGCATTGACCATGGGGCTGATGTTCACAGCCGGACGCCCTGAAACGAAGGTCGTTCAGGAGAAACGCACCATTTATACCGGTATCGCGTTCTACAATTTGGAGAACCTCTTCGACACCATTCACGACGAGGGAAAGAACGATTATGAGTTTCTGCCTAACGGCGGTTACCATTGGGGCAGCGTGCAATATACAAACAAGATAGCAAACATGTCGAGGGTGCTGAGCGAACTCTGTACCGAGCGCGTTAAGGGCGGTGCTGCATTTATCGGCGTGTCGGAGGTGGAGAACAGCCGAGTGATGGAGGATCTCGTGAAGAGTCCTGCACTCGCCAAGAAGGGCTTCAAGTTCATCCATTATGAAGGCGACGACCGCCGAGGAGTGGATGTGGCTTGTCTCTACAATCCTAATATGTTCAAGCCTACTAAGAGCGAACTCATTTCGACTACGGAACAGTATAAGGCATTCAGCAACGGACACATCACTCGAGGCGTGCTCCACGTCGAGGGCAGTCTGCTGGGCGAACCGTTCCACTTCCTCGTGAACCACTGGCCTTCACGCGGTGCTGGCAGCGAGAGCCGCGAATGGATGGGACGCTTCGTGCGCGGAGTGGTGGACTCTATACAGGCCGTACACCCGGATGCACGAATCATGATTATGGGCGACTTGAACGACGATCCTGACAACAAGTCGGTGAAGGAGGCTCTCGGAGTGGTGTATGACGAGAAGAAGGTGAAGTCACCTAAGGACCTCTTCGACCCTTGGTACAACACGCTTCGCAAGAAGGGACAGGGCACGCTTCTCTGGGACGGAATGTGGAACTTGTTCGACCAGATTATCCTTACTTCAAACCTCATCGGCAAGGACCGTTCAACATTCAAGTTCTTCAAGAACGAGATTTACATGCCTGACTACATTATCTCAAAGTCAGGTCGTACGAAGGGCGGCCCGTTCCGTACTACGGCAAGCGGAGTATGGCAGAATGGTTATTCCGACCACTTCCCAACTCAGGTGTATATTGCCAAGGATATTGAGAGATAATTTCCGCACGGGAGAGCGGGGGAGGGCTGAGGCTGAGCAAAGTGACTATGCTGCGTTGGCTTATGCATCTTTCGCTGATGTGAAAAGGATAGATTACAGGCCGTAAGGCATTACATATAAAGACGATACTTCTATGCAGGTTTTCTGCATGTAAGTATCGCCTTTTTCGTTTGCCTTCTTGAAGGTTGTCGGCAGCCTTGAAGGAGGCTTTGTTTTATCCCCGTTCTGATAAATGTTTATGCCTGCCCAACTAAGGAACTTTTTCTTTCTAACTGAAGAGTTTTTCTTACGCAATTACAGCCTTATTATTTCTTCGCAAATGAATGACTGTGCCCCGAATCTTGAAAGTCCCATGCTTCGGGAATGATGGTTTCTGCGTGGCAGGACAGTTTCGCACTCAAATATGTTTTCTGTTATTTCACTCCATGCTTGCAACAAGAAATGTCGGTTCCGTTTGGACGTTATAAATGAAATATGTATCTTTGTGCTGTTAACGTTAATGTCTGATGACTAAAGAACAAAAACAACATGAAGCATCATTTCTGTTTTTTTGCAAAACTCGCGGCACGGATTTTTGTCTGCTCGTTTAGGGGACTGCATCGTGTCTGCTCCGCTGTTTCTCCGGATGTCTTACGGGTTCGCTCCGAGTGTTCTACGGGTTTTCTCCGAGTCTTATCCGTAGAAATCCGTACAAAATGCGTAAGATACTCGTAGAATACCCGTAGAAAACGTAATGATGTCTCGAATGTGTATTGTGAATGCTCTTGTGAGGGAAAAACTTAAATGCTTGAAAATCATTTTGTGGATTTGCTGTTTTGCTCCGTGGCGCATTGCTGATTAGACTTCTTTGTGCTTCCTTTTACTTCAAAAATGTAATATGTTGGTGAACTTTTTAAGTTTGTGAATAGTTATGAATTGAACTGCATTCGAAATGGGTGGTATATGTGATGTAGGGTAATGATTAAATGGAAATGTTGTGTTTTGCCGTTCTTTTTACTGTCTGATAATCGGTGATTTTGTCGGTTTTTGTTATTTTTGCGCCAAATTAAATGAAAAAGTGAAGATGAAATACCTTCTTATCGTACTGTTTACATTCTTTTCTCATGCCACAAGTGCTGCCGTTACTGATAGCATAAAAGTGCTGGTGGCTGACTTTGACTCTGTTGTCTATATGACAGAGCACGACTATGCTCCGTTCAAATTCAAGGTGACAAAGGAAAACAAAAAGGAATATGCTGCTTTGAAAAAACAGTTGGTGAAAGACGTCAAGTTGTGTAAACGAACTTGGCAGGATGCAGTTTGTGCCTATGTGGGGTGGTTTGGCGACAATCATTTCTTTCCTTATGGAAATAACGATATCTATACCAACTACCAAAAGTATTGTAGAAAGCAATTGAATTATAATACGCTAATGGACGAATATCGTCCTAAACCGATGTCCTGCAAGGTTGACGATGATACTTGGCTCATCCGTTATCCTTCTTGTTCAATAGAATCGAAATGGATGGAGTTGAGCGTTCGTGAATATATGGCGTCGGGATGTTCCAATCTCATTATCGACATTCGTGGCAATGGTGGTGGGCAAGATGATAATTACATGCCACTTATGCAGGTGTTGTATGACAATCCTGACAACAAGAGAGACGGCTCAATCATGCGTTATACGGCTGCATCCATCAGGAGATGTGAATGGACAGAGGAAGATCTTATAGACATTGGTTATCCTACAGACATTTCCCATGCCCCTGAATACATAGTCAAAATGGAGGATGGAATGCCTTTACGTTTTGATTCTGTCAGTTCCCTGCCGAAGAAAGCGGCTGTCATAATTGATAATGCTAATTCCAGTTCGGCTGAGCAACTGATTCTTGATGCAAGGTCTGCCAGTCGTCGTACACGTATCTATGGACGAGACAACTCTGCTGGCTGCATCGACACGGGCAACTGTGTAAGCTATATTCCCAAAAATCATCGCATGTCCATACAATACCCAACAACATATTCTACACGTTGGGAAAAAGGTACATGTGTTGACCCAACTGGCATCGCTCCTGACGTCCGCATCAACCTTCCATATCCGAAACGCCTCACCGACAATATTGACGAGTGGGTGCTGTGGGTGGCTAAGGACTTGAAGCGATAAAGACGTGAAGTGAACAAGCGCATTTGGAACGTCATATATGATACAGTGTGGGTGCTTCAATAAAAAAGGCTGACTTCGTGATGAGGTCAGCCTTTATATTTCTTTGTGAGCGGATGTTTACTCTGCTTCTGCAGGAGCAGCCTCCTCGAATTCTGTGATTCCGTACTCGATAAGAAGATTGTACCAAGCAAGAACCTTGCGCATATCGCTTACGCGTACACGGTCAGTGTCGTAGTTCGGAAGAACCTTAGCAAAGAATGCGATGACGTCGTCCTGTGCTGCCTTCTTTGGAGAGAGGTCAACTGCCTTGCCGTCGTAGTTCTTCTTGATTGACTCGAATACTGATGCGAGGCTCACTTCGCTATCGTCGTTTGTGTAGATAGAAATGTCGGCAAGTGAAACTACTTTGTCGGCTCCGAAGGCTGGCATGCGCTTCTTTGCTGCATCTACGGTCTCTACGATGAGGCTCTTATTGCCGCGTGACACAAGACGGTAAAGTCCTGGTTTGCCTGAGATGGCGAGGATTGTCTTTAACATAATTCTTATTCTTGTTTTAATTGTTTTTTTTTATATTTCTTTGGGCTTTATCGCTGCCCTTCATTCTCGATGTAGTGTATGAGACGCTTGATTTCCGCTTCGGTGTCTGCTCCGTCGGAGTTGTCGATTACGTAGTCGGCGCGTCTCTCCGTTTCGCTGCTGTCCATCTGTGCTGCCATGCGTGCCTCGATTTGCTGTGAGGTGGCGTGGTCGCGGTTCATGGCTCTTCGTGTGCGTGTGGGCACGTCGGCCGATACGGCTGCGACTTTGTGGACTGTGTCCTCGAAGCCTGACTCGAAGAGTATGGCGCATTCCATAATTGCCACGTGGCTTGTCTGTGGTGTGCCGTCCTGCTCGATGGCTGCTGCCCAGCGCATGAAGTCGCGCTTGACCACAGGGTGGACTATGGCGTTTATCTTTGTGCCGTTCTCCTTGCTGGCAAAGAGAAACTGGGCTATGACGGGCTTGTTAAGCTGGCCGTCGGGGGTGTAGGCGTCGCTGCCTACAAGCTGTTGTAGCGACGCGATGATTTCGGGGCTTTGTGTCATGAGACGCTTTGCCTCGCTGTCGCAGTCGTACACTTGGTAGCCGTGTTCGCGGAGTTTGTTGCAGATGTAACTTTTACCGCTGCCAATTCCGCCTGTTATTGCTATTCTCATGTTGCGATTAGGGGATTAGTCGGCTTGCTCGATGACGTATTCCACGTATTCGGGTGACAGCTGTACGTGTGAGACGCCTGGCGGCTGTCCTCGTAGTATGAGCTGACATTTTTCTTCGCCTTTGTTCAGTGACCTGTAATCGACTACTATGAGGAAGTCTTTCTCGGATATGGCATTGAACATAGTGGCGCT
Source organism: Bacteroidaceae bacterium (assembly GCA_017450985.1). Taxonomy (GTDB): domain Bacteria; phylum Bacteroidota; class Bacteroidia; order Bacteroidales; family Bacteroidaceae; genus Minthosoma. Next base: position 30,575 of record JAFSSN010000057.1, on the reverse strand, counting down.
GACGTGGAATGACACGTTTGCCTTGATAGGGAATGTGCGCAGAATCTTGTTCTGCGGTATGTTCTCGCAGTAGATTGGCACGGATACGGTTTTCTCTGTGAAGAGATCGACGCATATCTGTACGTCCACTTTGTTAGGCACCATTTTTACGCCTTGAATGCTTTGGAGCGGGAGTCGGTGCGTGACCGTGTCCTCGAGGTCCTTGTAGAACGGCTTGTCGGTATATACCATATCTATGCTGTCGCACAGATGTTTCGGGGCATATATGTCGATGGAGTCGGGCTTCACCTTTATGTCGCAGAGCACGTGCTGCAATCCAACTCTTGCTTTTCCGCCGAAGAATACCGGCACGCGTTTCTTGTGTCCGGCGCAGTAGTAGAAGTCGAGGCTCGCAGGTGAGCATGACTGTACGGCAATGGAGTTGCCGAGCTGCTTCTGTATGAGTCGGCGCAGTGCTATGGCGTCGTATGTTCCTCGTCCGTTCTTGCGCTGAAGATTGTCGAACGGGATGTCGATGACGGCTTTCTCTGGCTGGCTCATGAACTCAAGGAAGTCAAATCCTCGTCCTTTGGCATTCACCTTTATTGCTTCGGGAATGTCGGACGTGAATATGATGTTCTTTGGTGTGCCGGTAATGTTGAGTGTGAGGTTGATGGTCTGCAAAGAGTCCTCTTTGAGGGTTTGCAGACACCAGAATCCGATAGATATGAACAGGAAGATGAGATACACCAAAAGATTGCGATTGATTTTTACCAATCGCAATCTTCTGTATGTCAGTTTGAAGAAACTTAATAACCTAATTAATGTTTCGTTTTTTTTAGGTTTATCCATCTTCCGTTTGGATTATTGCTGCTGTATTGGTTGGTTACCCTTTGCGTACACGTAGTTGCGGTCAACCTTGATGACTACGTCCTTGTCCACCTCTATTGAGATGTATGCTTCGCCTTCGTTGAGGTGCTTTACCTTTCCGTAGATTCCGCCTGCTGTTACGACCTCAGTTCCGATTGCGAGGGTGTTGCGGAAGTCTTCGATTTCCTTCTGACGCTTTTTCTGTGGACGTAATATTAAGAAGTAGAAAACAAGTCCCATGAGCAGGATCACGATGAGGAAAGAGTATTGGCTGCCCTGCTGTTGTGCTTGCAAGAGTGTTAATGTAGTTGTCATTTTAATAATGTGTAATTGTTAAATGTGTAATAGTTGTTTTATGCTTTCATGAGCTTGTGCTCGTCGCGAAGCATTCGGCATACGGCGTCGAGTGTTCCGTTGATGTAGCCGCCGCTCTTAGGTGTGCTGTACCACTTTGCAATCTCCACGTACTCGTTGATGGTAACTGATACCGGGATGAGTGGGAAGCTGAGTACCTCGGCGATGGCAATCTGCATGATGACGATGTCCATGTAAGCAAGGCGGTTGAACTCCCAGTTCTTTACGCAGCGACTGATGAGGCTGCGGTAGTACTCGTCGTTCTGTATGCAGCGTCTGAAGAGCTTGAGCGCAAAGTCGCGGTCTTCGTCGTCCTTGTAGTCGGCGATGAGTTCCTGCTTTTCCTCGTTCTGTTCCTCGAAACGCTTGATGGTCTTGAGAACGAATGTGTCGATGATGCTTCGGTCGTCGTTCCAATAGAGACTCTGGTCCTCGAGTATGTCGTCGAGTTCCTCGTTCTTCATTATGATGTTCTTGTAGAGTTTGCGCCACAACTCGCGGTCGTCTTCGTAGGTTGTGGATTCCATCTCCATGTACTCCTTGTAGTACTCGGACGCAACAATCTCGTCGTAAATTTTCTTTACGAAGTTTATGTCGTTGTCCCATGTCTTTTTCATCTTTTGCTTGTGCTCCTCCAACTGGACGTTGGATTCAAGTTGTACGGCGAACTTGTTGTCAACGAATCGGCGATTTAGCTTCTCATCGATATGAGCAGTTTTGTTCACTTCCTCTTTGTGCTCAAGCTGTTTGAGCGCATATCTGTTGATTGCCACGATGAGCATCAAAAGATAGTTGTAAAGGTCGTAGGCCTTTGACAAGCTGAAGAGAAGTTCCTTCTCAGCCATTTCAATTTCTTTTCCGCCGTTTTGATAGAATGCGTACATCAATTGTACAATCTTTAAACGGATGAGTGTACGGTTAATCATATACAAAAATCTCTTTTCTTGTAATTGTTCTTTTTTTTGTTCTCTAACTTTCCTTAACCAGTAAAAATTTGCTGCAAATATAGGGATTTCTTTTTGTTTTGCGGAGAAAAATTGATGTTTGTTAATTCTTTTTTCAAAAACAGATAACTTTTCTTGAATAAATCATTTTTTTTTCTTAATTTTGTACCTTGTAAGTTACAACTAAACAATAATAAATTCCAATGAGCGATTTTGAGAAAGACCTTGTTTACTCTGAAAGCATTAAGGCTGGTAAGAGAATCTACTATTTCGATGTAAAGAAAACTCGCACGGGCGAGTTGTATCTTTCTGTTACGGAAAGTAAGAAAGTCGGGGATGCTGTGAATGACAATTCACGTGCTTCTTATGAGAAACACAAGTTGTTCCTTTACAGAGAGGACTACGACAAGTTTACGACTGCCATGCTGAAGGCGTTGCAGTTTGCAAAGGAAAACGACCATACTCCACGCTTCAAGCGCCATAGGCCTGAGGGCGCGGAGGGAAATAGTGCGGACAATGGAGTAGAAGCTAAAGAGGCTCCGCTGAACGTGGATTTGGACTTTTAACATGCGTCCGGGGCGCATTTCTGCCCTCTGAAAGGGAAAATGTGGCTCGGTTTGAAATAAAAAGAAGGGAAAACTTTGGCTGTTACGGACTAAAGTCGTACCTTTGCGCCGCTTTTTGAGCAACACAGAAAGGGCTTAGGCTCATGGTGTGATGGCGAATTAAGCATAAAATACTTAATTTATAGTAACACATTTAACAAACAATTCAACGATGAAAGAGATTACTCTCAATGCTCAGGTTCGTACTGAGTTCGGTAAGAAGGCAAGCCGTGACATGCGTCGCGCAGGTAACGTGCCAGCAGTAGTTTACGGTGTAGAAAAGGACGCTAACGGCGCTCCAGTTGCTAAGTCAATCATGATTACTGAGAAGGAGCTCGCTAAGCTTCTCTATACTCCAAATGTTTACATCGTAAACCTCAACATCGAGGGTACTGTTGTAAAGGCAATCTTGAAGGACCTCCAGTCTGACTTCGTTACTGATCACCCAGTACACGTTGACTTCTACCAGATTACTGAGGAGAATCCTATTGTTATGCAGATTCCTGTAAAGCTCAATGGTCTTGCTGAAGGTGTTAAGGCCGGTGGTAAGCTCGCTCTTAACGTTCGCAAGCTCGCTGTTAAGGCTAAGTACACTCAGTTCCCTGACACACTCGACATCGACGTTACAAGCCTCGGTCTTGGTAAGTCTATGAAGGTGTCAGCTCTCTCTTTCGAGGGACTTGAGATCGTCACTCCAAAGGAGGTTGTAGTATGCGCTGTACGTATGACTCGTGCTGCTCGTGCTGCTGCTCAGGCAGAAGCTTAATTTGGATTGAGTAACTGACAAAATAGGGGCTGCATCTTTTTGTGCAGCCTCTTTTTAGTTTCTATAGTATGTGGCTATTTGATTTATTCAGACATAAAGAGGAAACAGACAATAGTATGAAATATCTGATTGTAGGTTTGGGAAATATCGGCGACGAGTACGTGGGCACGCGCCATAATATTGGCTTCAGAAACGTGGATGCATTTGCCAAGGCTCAGGGCGTGGAATGGCAGGATAAGCGTTATGGCGCTATTGCTCATTGCAGGGTGAAGAACGCGGAGCTGACTCTGTTGAAGCCTTCCACTTACATGAACCTTTCCGGCCAGGCAGTACGTTACTGGATGCAGCAGGAGAAGATTCCGCTTGAGAACGTGCTCGTCATAGTTGATGACCTCTCGCTTCCTGTCGGCAAGATACGTATGCGCGGAAATGGTAGTGCTGGCGGACATAACGGTTTGAAGAATATTGAGCAGTTGCTCGGCACTCAGACTTATGCACGTATTAAGTTTGGCATTGGCAACGACTTCCATAAAGGAGGACAGGTTGACTTTGTGCTTGGGCAGTTCTCCGACGAGGACAATAAGATAATCGACGAGAAGGTTGAGTATGTCGGCGAAATGATTAAGTCATTCTGCCTTGCAGGGCTTGACATCACCATGAATCAGTTTAATAAGAAATAGGAGAGGCTTATGGCAGAAGCGCGTATAGATAAGTGGCTGTGGTCGGCACGCATATACAAGACGCGTACGCTGGCGGCGGATGCCTGCAAGAACGGACGTGTCATGATCGGTGGTGTGAAGCAGAAGCCTTCTAAGATGGTGAAGGAGGGTGAGGTCATCGATGTGAAGAAGGGACCTATTGTCTATTCCTTCAAGGTGCTGAAGGCCGTACAGAATCGTGTCGGGGCAAAGCTCGTTCCTGAGGTGCTGGAGAATGTGACGTCTCCAAAGCAGCTTGAACTGTTGGAGATGAATCGTATAAGCGGTTTCGTGGGTCGTGCTCGAGGTACTGGACGTCCGACTAAGAAGGAACGCCGTGAACTTGACGAGTTTATAGAACCTGCATTCTTCGGTGACTTCGACTACGATTTCGCTGATGATGAGGACGATGAAGACGACGGCTTTGATGATGGGGACTTTGAGAAGTTTTAGCATATAAGATAACAGTCGGGGGCAGAAGAAGCAATATTCTTCAGCCCCCGACTTGGTTTTGTATTTGTTTTCTCATATATCTTATTCTCATGCACCGTCGTGTGAATACTGTATCGTCTTAGCTTTAAGTTTGTATCCTCTTGTGCCTTCTTTTTATGTGCCGTCGCATCTATGCTCTATCGTCTTGGTTTTATTTTTGTTTCCTCTTGCATCATCTTTTCGAGCGTTGTCGCATCAATGCGTCGCAGCCTTGGTGTCAAGCCGACTCTCTTTTGATGCCGTATGCTGAGTCTGACGATATTTGAGTGCGGCAGAGTCGGAACGGGTGATAATGTTATATTGTCTTGTGTGCATCCTTTTCCGTGATGACCGTTGATGCTCGCTTGACATGGAACGATGACTGTTTCGTGGAATGTTGGGGTACTCTTGCACAATTATCGGCCTTGGAATTGCTGAAACTTCGAACGAAGCACGGATGACTCTCGAATGACGATGGCCCCATAACAGAATTGCTTTCGAGTTATGCCGGCGTGGAACAAGGTGAACTTCCGAGTGAAATCGGTGCATAACCGAAGTGGCTTTCGGATAATGACGGTGCAAAACCAAAATAACTTTCAAAAGGTAACTGCACAGAATAGGGTGGTCGCTTGAGCCTATAATGCCCTCTCGTGATATTTCACCAGCCCTTCGAGCGGTACTTGAATGATTTTCCCTATGTCGTAGCCTAAAGAGTTGGCGGCTTCGGTCAGTTCCTCCTCGTACACTTTCGCTATGCTGCCGACGAAGTTGACGGTACGGAGCGTAGGGTTAATATCGTCGTAGGCGTAGATGTTGCGAATGAAGAACTGTTGGAAACAGTCTATGAGCAAGGCGTGGATGCTCGGTTCGTCGCGATGGCGTGCGCAGAAAGGGGAGAGGCTTGCGAGAAAGCGGTTAGGCAGAGGTTCACGATAGACCTTCTGGATTATGGTTGCTGCCGTTTCGTGCGTTTCCTCCAGAAACATCTCCTTTATGCCTTCGGTCAGCTGTCCCTTGAAGCAGTCTCCCACGAGGCGCTTGCCTATGTAGCCGCCACTGCCTTCGTCGCCGAGGATGAATCCGAGCGGCGAAACGTTTCTTATGATGTCCTTACCGTCGTAAAAGCATGAGTTTGCGCCCGTTCCGAGTATGCCGACTATGCCAGCCTCGTCGCCGCATAGTGAGCGCGCAGCACCCAGCATGTCGCTCCCCACTGATATTGCTGCCTCCGGTATGAGGCTTCGTATCGCTCTCTGCACAACCGGACTCTTTTCTGCCGTGCAGCCTGCCCCGTAGAAGTACACGTGGCTTATGCTCGTGTCTTTGGGGAGTGCGTTGCCCAATTCCGAGTGAAGAATGTGCGTAATCTGTTGCTCTGTCTGTTGATAAGGGTTGATTCCCTGAGTGTTCACGACATCCCGTGTGTCTTTGTCAAAGACGCACCATGCCGTTTTCGTCGAACCGCTGTCTGCAATTAAAATCATACATTTTCTGTTTATCCGGAGGCAAAAATAATAAATATAAATTTGTTTACGCATGCCAACTTACTTTTTTTTTCTTTTCTACGTAGATTAATTGTGAAAAAGTAATTATATTTGCGCAAAGAAAAGATATTAGGACGTGTAAGCCGCGTACGTTGGCTTGCAAGAATTTAGCTTCAGGATAGTTTTTATGAGTAAAGTTGATAACAATCTTGTGATAATGGCGGGCGGAGTTGGTAGCCGTTTCTGGCCTATGAGTACCCCAGAATGTCCAAAGCAGTTTATTGATGTGTTTGGAACAGGACGCACGTTCCTGCAGATGACTTACGACCGATTTAAAGGTGTGGTCGCACCCGAGAACGTTTGGGTCGTGACAAGTGAAAAGTATGCCGATCTCGTTCAGCAGCAGTTGCCCGACATTCCTGTAGGTAACATACTTCTTGAACCTTGTCGCCGCAATACAGCTCCATGCATCGCATACGTCAGCTGGCGCATCAAGGCAAAGAATCCTAATGCAAATCTCGTAATTACTCCGAGCGACCATTTGGTTACAGACGTGGTAGAGTTCCAGCGCGTCATCTCGTCTGCACTGAAGTTTACAGCGGAGACCGACGCTATCGTAACACTCGGTATGCACCCTACACGCCCTGAGACAGGCTACGGCTACATACGCGCCGACCTTCAGGAGCCTTCGCTCGTGAACAAAGAGATATTCCGTGTTGACTCGTTCCGCGAGAAGCCAGACCTCGCCACAGCAACCAAGTATGTACGCGAACCGGAGTTCTTCTGGAATTCAGGTATATTCATCTGGAGCGTCAAGACCATCGTCAACGCCCTCCGCGTATATCAGCCAGAGCTGTCGCAAATATTCGAGGACATGCTTCCTGTATATGGCACAGACAAGGAACAGGCAACCATTAACGAGCGATTCCCTAAGTGCGAGAACATTTCCATTGACTATGCTGTCATGGAGAAGGCCGACGAGATATTCGTGTTCCCTGCCGACTTCGGATGGAGCGACGTAGGCACATGGGGCTCTCTCCACACTATCGCAAAGGCCGACAAGGACGGTAACAATACTATCGGTCAGAACATACATCTCTATGAGACAAAGAACTGTGTTGTCCACACTACGGAAGAGCGCAAGGTGGTTATCCAGGGACTGGAAAACTACATCGTGGCAGAGAAGGACAATACATTACTTATATGCAAGCTCGAAGAAGAACAGCGCATCAAGCAGTTCTCTGCCGAGTGATTTCGTGAAGTCTCCCATGCTCTCATGTCAGGGCATGGGAGATTTTTATGTCCGTTTGCGTGGCGTCTCCACGATGCCTGTGCAAGCCGTTTTACTCACATGTCACACTAATAGATAATTACAGCAATGCGACTACTAACGTCTTTATTACTTTCTGTCGTGTGTGCGTCTCATGCCGGAGCGCAGCAGCAGGTCAATATCCATACTCGTGGAAACATAGTAACTTTCCCCGTCGAGGATGTCGATTCCGTCACTTTTCCGCTCATGTCTTCCGACGAGCTTGAGAAGGCAAAGGCAGGGAAGTACTCTGCCTACATTGCTGGTGTGGACGAACTGCTTGCCGTGCGAGACGACAATACGAACATCTATAACGACTTCGGCAAGAATGCTGATGTACGCGACATCTCCCAAATGACCACGCAGAGCGGACATACCATCCGTGTGACAGGATTAGGCGCACACGACACGGGACTCAAGGACGGCAAGACGTACAACAACAAGAACTACTACATCTACGTTCCTGGGGAGAAACCGTTGAACTACATCGGCATGTCATTCTCCTACTCGCAGGTGGACGATGACGAGGCAACGATGGATGCCGTTCCGCCATGCGTTGTGATGTTTGCCAAGAAGGAAGAAACGTGGACCCACATACTGCACGTCATGTTCTACCGTGACAACGTGGCTATCAACACCCGCGACGGCGGTGACTTCCGCTACGACTGCGAGAGGCTGGGCGGCCACGGACGCTATGCCACCAAGGACTACGGCGATGTGTATTCCGTCTCGCTCCGACTTGAGGGCGACACGATGTTCATACGCAAGCCCGACGGTGAATACCTTACTATGCGCAATGACTATTTCCGCGACGCCTTTCCTGTGGCTATATGGCAGGTCTTCAACAAACCTGAGTACAAATGCCGCGGATACATACACGAGATATTTGCCGGCACAAGTCCGTATGTCGATGCTGCCTACAAGTTGGCTGACCGTTTCCGTACCTCGCTCAAGTAGCGTCGATGCATGTCCGGGCAGCGAGTGGCTTTAGATCCTTCCCGCAACGTGTGGCAAGCAGGAAATGAATGTGTAAAGAAATAATAATAGTATTAAATAACGTATATTATGACACGTCAAGAACTTATCAATCAAATCAAGGAAAAGAAGACATTCCTTTGCGTCGGACTTGACACCGACATCAAGAAGATACCTGAGCATCTGTTGGGCGAGGAAGACCCAATCTTTGCTTTCAACAAGGCTATCATCGACGCTACGGCACCATATTGCGTAGCCTACAAGCCAAATCTCGCCTTCTATGAGAGCATGGGTGTGAAGGGATGGATTTCGTTCGAGAAGACTATTGCCTATCTCAACGAGAAGTATCCTAACCACTTCATCATTGCCGATGCCAAGCGCGGCGACATAGGCAACACCAGTGCCATGTATGCACGTACTTTCTTTGAGGAGATTAAGCTTGACTCGCTTACAGTCGCTCCTTATATGGGCGAGGACAGCGTAAGCCCATTCCTTCAGTATGAGGGCAAGTGGGTCATCCTTCTTGCACTTACTTCAAACAAGGGAAGCCACGACTTCCAGCTTACGGAGGACAAGGATGGAGAGCGTTTGTTCGAGAAGGTGCTTCGTAAGAGTCAAGAGTGGGGCAACAAGGACAACATGATGTATGTTGTCGGAGCCACTCAGGGTAAGATGTTCGAGGACATTCGTAAGATTGTGCCAGACCATTTCCTCCTCGTTCCGGGTATTGGTGCGCAGGGCGGTAGCCTTGAGGACGTGTGCCGATATGGAATGAACAAGGATTGCGGACTTATCGTCAACTCAAGCCGAGCAATCATCTATGCCGACAAGACAGAAAACTTTGCCCGCGTAGCAGGTGAGGAGGCTAAGAAGGTGGCTTGCCAGATGGCAGAATTGCTCCGTCCAATATTGTAACAACTCCAGCCTGCTTGCTCTCAAGCCAGTAGCCGGACGGCAATTGCCACAGGCTTGTTTTTGACTTTTGTGTGTATTTTCCCGAGTCTGCTTCGACTCTGCTCCGAACATTCTCTGAGTGTTCTACGCATTTTCTTCAGGTGTTCTCCGAGTGTTCTACGGGTTTTATCCGTAGAAATCCGTAGAATTACCGTAAAATTACCGTAGGATTTCCGTAGAAATATTATATTTGGGCCGGTTCGGACTTGCCGCAAACGTGTGTTTCATCGTTGTCGCTCCCCGTTGCTGTCGGGAGGGCTAACGCTTTGAAAATGATGTTACCACCATATATTTATTGGCGTGTTATGTAGTAGTACGTGGCACGCCATTTTTGTGTGGTTTTCATACTTCGCCGTGTGCTTGTGCGTGTGTCGTAGGTTTGCTTTGTCATAAAAAAGGGAAGGTCTCTCCACAGAACCTCCCCTTATTTCCGTATCTTGTAAGAGTGAGACGCTGGGTCTCATAGTTACATTCTACCTTGTGCCTGATTAAGCCTCTGCTGGTGCTTCCTCAGTTGCAGTCTCTGCTGCAGCGGCAGCCTCAGCCTCAGCCTTAGCGGCAGCAGCGGCAGCCTACTTCTCCGCAACCTTAGCGGCTACGGCAGCGTTTACCTTCTTCTCAGCCTCGAGACGTGCAGCGGCGTCAGCCTTCTTGTCAGCAGCCTTCTTGTCAGCGATAGCGAGAGCCTTGTTAGCCTTCTCCTTCTTCCAGGCAGCGAACTTCTCTTCAGCCTTAGCCTCGTCGAATGCGCCCTTCTTAACACCACCGAGGAGGTGCTTCTTAAGATATACACCCTCGTCTGAGAGAATGTTGCGTACTGTGTCTGTTGGCTGTGCACCTACAAGTACCCAATGGAGAGCACGTTCAAAGTTCAAATCAACAGTTGCAGGATTTGTGTTTGGATTGTATGTACCAATCTTCTCAATAAAGCGACCATCACGTGGTGCGTCTGCATTAGCAATCACGATTGAATAGAAAGCGTAGTTCTTGCGACCGTGACGCTGCAATCTAATTTTAGTTGCCATTTGTTAAAAATAGTAATTTATTAGTTGTAAAAAAATGATTTGAAATGTCGCTAACTCGTAACGACGTTGCAAAGGTACGGCTTTTTTTTGCCAAAAGCAGTTTTTCCGTCAAAAGTGTTGTTTTATGTGTCTTTTTTTTATGTTTAAGTGTCTTTGTTCAGTTAAATTATCTTACATTTGCATGTTATTTGCAATAATGACATTGCAAAACCAGGGAAAGTAATGAATGATATTATTGAGCATAGCGGAGAAATTTATGAGATAGATGGCAGTCGTGTGCGTGTTCGCATTGTGCAGGTTGCCGCTTGTGCCGGTTGTAAGGCTAAGTCGCTGTGCAGTCAGTCGGAGACTAAGGAAAAGTTCGTGGATGTGTATGACGACAATTCCGAACGTTGGAAGGTTGGCGAGGCCGTGAATGTGTGCGGTACGCTTTCCATGGGTCGAAGGGCTGTGTGGCAGGCTTTCGGCGTGCCTACTGTGCTGATTGTGATCGCTCTGTTGGTTTCGAAGCTTGCGTTGGGATGTTCCGACGGTGTGTCGGTGCTTGCGGCCTTTGCCGTGGCGGGATGCTATTTCGCAGCCATGTATATGGTTCGTGACAAGATAGAGCGCAAGTTCGTGATGTGGATAGAGCGTCCGAAGGAGCACGTGGCGTATTGATATGTGAGGAGGCGGATGTAGCGGTGATGCTGGAAATGTGAATTGCTCATCTTTGAAACACCAATTAATGAATCGTCAATGCCTGTTTTTAAGCGTGTGGTGCACACCCCTCAATATGAAGATTTGGATAATTTGTGTAACATTATAATAAAATAAAAATAATAGAAAGCTTATGAACGTAATTCTAATCGCTGTGGCTGTATTGGGCTTGTTGGGTCTCGTCTTGGCGGGCGCCCTCTATGCAATGTCCAAGAAGTTCGCAGTTAAGGAAGACCCGCGTATCGGTCAGGTTGCAGAGGTGTTGCCTGGTGCTAACTGTGGCGGATGTGGATTCCCTGGTTGTGGCGGTATGGCTGCGGCTTGTGTGAAGGCTGCCGACGCCGGTTCGCTTGATGGCTTGAACTGTCCAGTGGGTGGTCAGGCTACGATGGAGGCCATCGCGGGTATTCTTGGCATGGAGGTTGGAGCGGCTACGCCAAAGTTGGCTGTTGTACGCTGTAACGGTACGTGTGCTAACCGTCCGAAGACACTTATCTACGACGGTGTGAAGAGTTGTAGAGTGGCTAATACCACATGTATGGGCGATACAGCCTGTGCTTATGGCTGTCTGGGCTGTGGCGACTGTGTTGCTGCTTGTCAGTTCGGCGCCATCAAGATGAATTCAGAAACAGGACTTCCTGAGGTTGATGCCTCAAAGTGTACTGCCTGTGGCGCATGTGCCAAGGCTTGTCCACGTTCAATCATCGAGATTCGTGCGGTGAGCGGCGACAGCAAGGACGCTTTTGTCGTTGAGTGTGTCAATAAGGATAAGGGAGCTCAGGCCATGAAGGCATGTGCTGTGTCATGTATTGCATGTAAGAAGTGTGAGACTGCCTGTGGCAGCGATGCTGTTCATGTTGAAGGCAACGTGGCATACATCAACCCTGAGACTTGTGTGCTCTGCGGTCAGTGTTTCGACGCTTGTCCTCGTGGCACTATCGTTTCACTCTCAGCTAAGGGCATTCAGCGCAAGAAGGTAGAGAAGGCTGCTCCTAAGGCTGCTGCTCCAAAGGCAGCGGGTGCTGCTGCAAGTGCGGCTCCAGCCAAGCCGGCAAAGGAATGGAAGCCTATCGACATCAAGTATGATGCAGCATTGCTGCCATCTCAGCAGGTTCTGCTTGCCGGTCCTAAGGACATCAGCAACCCTGTTGCAGCAGGTAAAGAAGTTGAATTTGAAGCAAAGCGTACAGACGCACCACTTCCACCAAGCCAGATGATTCTGCTTGGACTTAAATAAGTAATTAGAGAATGAAGACATTTAGAATAGGTGGAGTACATCCAGCAGAGAACAAGTTGTCTGCTGCTGAACCAATAAAGGTCGCAGACCTCCCTAAGGTTGCCGTGTATCCGATGGGTCAGCACATCGGTGCGCCAGCAAAGCCTGTGGTGCAGAAGGGCGACAAGGTTAAGGTGGGTACCATGATTGCTGAGGCGGGCGGTTTCGTTTCAGCCCCAATCTTCTCAGGTGTCAGTGGTACTGTGCAGAAGATTGATACTGTCATCGACGCCAGTGGTTATGCCAAGCCTGCTGTGTTCATTGCCGTTGAGGGTGATGAGTGGGAAGAGACCATTGACCGTAGCGAGAAGCTCGTGACATTGAAGGATAAGCCAGAGCTTACTCCTGAGGATATAGTAAATAAGATTAAGGCGGCAGGTGTCGTTGGTATGGGTGGCGCATGTTTCCCAACACACGTCAAGCTCACTCCTCCTCCAGGTGCAAAGCCTGAGTGGGTCATTATCAATGCCGTTGAGTGTGAGCCTTACCTCACAGCCGACCATCGTCTGATGCTTGAGAAGGCTGACCAGATTCTCGTGGGTGTTGACCTCCTGATGAAGGCTGGCAAGGTGAACAAGGGATTCATCGGTATTGAGGAGAATAAGCCTGATGCCATTAAGCTCATGACGGAGAAGGCTGCTGCCGGCTATCCTGATATTGAGATTGTACCTCTTAAGACAAAGTATCCGCAGGGTGGTGAGAAGCAGCTCATCGATGCAGTAGTGGCACGTCAGGTGCCAGCACCTCCTGCAATTCCGGTTAATGTGGGTGCTATCGTTCAGAACGTAGGTACTGCATACGCTGTCTATGAGGCTGTGATGAAGAACAAGCCGCTCTTTGAGCGTGTCGTGACTGTTACGGGTAAGAGCCTTGCTCACCCAAGCAACCTTCTTGCTCGTATGGGTACTCCTATGAGCCAGTTGATAGATGCCTGCGGCGGACTTCCTGCCGACACTGGTAAGGTTATCGGTGGCGGTCCTATGATGGGTAAGGCACTCGTCAATATTGAGGTGCCAATCTGCAAGGGTTCGTCAGGTGTGCTTATCATGAACAATGAGGAAGCTCGTCGCGGAGAACCACAGCCATGTATCCGCTGTGCAAAGTGTGTGAGTGCCTGCCCTATGGGTCTAGAGCCTTACCTCCTTGCGACTGCAAGCAGCATGAAGATGTGGGACAAAGTTGAGGCTGAGGACATTACCAGCTGTATTGAGTGTGGCTCATGTCAGTTCACTTGTCCTTCAAAGCGTCCTTTGCTCGATAACATCCGCATGGGTAAGCAAACAGTTATGGGAATTATTCGTAGCCGTCAGGCGGCTAAGAAATAAGAATGAAGAATGGAGATTCAACCGTATGGTTGTTCTTCATGGTCATTCGTAATATTAATTGTTATAAACTTGAATGATAGATGATAGGGAGAGTTCTTGCTGTTAATGCTGATTCTTTCATACGTCATGCTTCATTCTTCATTTAGAAAACAATGAATAAATTAGTCGTTTCGCTTTCACCACATGTACACTCTGGTGATTCTGTAGCAAAGAACATGTACTGGGTACTTGCTGCCCTTGTGCCTGCTCTTATCTGCTCGTTCATCGGTTTCGGTGTTGGCGCCATTATTACTACTGCTATTAGCGTAGTATCATGTGTGTTCTTCGAGTGGGCTATCACTAAGTTCATCATGAAGAGCGATAAGTGTACAATATGTGACGGCTCAGCCGTTCTCACCGGTGTGCTTCTCGCATTCAACATGCCAAGCAACATTGCTCCTTGGATTGTGGTTATAGGTGCTTTCTTCGCCATCGGTGTAGTTAAGATGACTTTCGGCGGTCTTGGATGCAACCTTTTCAATCCAGCCTTGGCCGCACGTGCTTTCCTCCTCATCTCTTTCCCTGTACAGATGACTACATGGCCGGTTGTAGGACAGAGTTTCAACACATATCTCGATGCTGAGACTGCTGCTACTCCTCTTGCTCTCATGAGTCAGGCTTTCAAGGGTGACACAACAGCCCTCAGCCAGTTGCCATCGGCATGGGATATGCTTATCGGCAATACGGGCGGATGTCTCGGAGAGGTTTGCGCTCTCGCAATGATTCTCGGTTTGGTAATACTTCTCGTCAAGAAGGTCATCACATGGCACATTCCTGTAAGCATCATTGCTACAGTATTTGTACTTTCAGGATTGTTCAACCTTGTTGACCCAATCAGATTTGCTAACCCTGTGGCTGAGATTCTTAGTGGTGGTCTTATGCTCGGTGCCATCTTCATGGCAACTGACTATGTCACTTCACCAATGTCAAAGAAGGGACAGCTTGTATATGGTGTGGCAATCGGTGCGTTGACGGTTATTATCCGTACATTCGGTGCATATCCAGAGGGAATGTCATTTGCCATTCTCATCATGAATGCCTTTACGCCAATTATCAATCAGTACTGCAAGCCAAAGCGTTTTGGCGAGGTACCTGCAAAAAAGTAATTGAACATGGAAAAGCTTAAATCATCATTAACAAACATGCTGGCGGTGCTTACCGTCATCGCTGTTATTGCAGGCGGAGCTTTGGCTATGGTCAATTCCGTTACTGCGCCACAGATTGAGAAGATTAATGCAAAGAACCTTGCCGATGGTATCAAGGCTGTTATGGGTTCTGACGATGTACAGGTGGCTGAGCCAGTTGAGATTGAAGGCTACACATCTTATAAGGTGAGCGATGCCCAGGGCAATGCTCTCGGATGTGCAGTGACAAGTTCAACAAACGGTTTCGGCGGTGATCTCAAGGTGCTCGTCGGTTTCGATAATGAGGGTAACATCCTCGGTTACACTATTCTTCAGACTTCAGAGACTCCAGGACTTGGTGCTAAGGCTGATTCTTGGTTCCAGAAGGGCCAGAAGGGCGACATAATTGGTATGAACCCTGGCAAGGGCAACTTCACCGTGTCAAAGGACGGTGGTGATGTTGATGCCATCACGGCTTCTACTATCACTTCACGTGCATTCCTCCTTGCCGTTAAGAATGCTTACGACAATGTGATTGCTGCTCAGATGGACGGAACATCAAGTGCATCTGCCCAGAAGAAGCACTGTGATAAGAACGAGGAGTGCGGTGACTGCAAGGAAGGTTGTTGCGGCAATGAGTGTGACAAGCACGAAGGCTGCGGTGACTGCAAGAAGGCTTGCAAGGACGGTGGTTGCAATAAGAAGTGCGATAAGTTAGAGGCTAAGTGCTGTGAAGGTATGAATAAATAAAAGGAAAGGAAAAGATTATGAATTACTTCAAGATTATCATCAATGGTATCGTAAAGGAGAATCCTACTTTTGTCCTTCTCCTTGGTATGTGTCCTACACTGGGTACAACGTCATCAGCCCTCAACGGTATGATGATGGGACTTGCAACAATGTGTGTGCTCATCGTGAGCAACTTCCTCATTTCGCTTGTAAAGAAGCTTGTGCCAGACATGGTGCGTATCCCTTCTTACATTGTCATCATTGCCAGCCTTGTGACAATGTTGCAGATGTGTATCAAGGCTTATGCTCCAGAAATTGACAAGAGCCTCGGTCTCTTCATTCCGCTCATCGTGGTAAACTGTATTATCCTTGGTCGTGCGGAGTCATTTGCTGCAAAGAACAATCCGCTTGCCTCTATCTTCGACGGTATTGGTATTGGTCTTGGTTTCACTTGCGGTCTTACAATCCTCGGTTCTGTACGTGAGATTCTTGGTACGGGCAGCATCTTTGGATTTAATGTTTATTCTGAGAATTACGGAATGCTTCTCTTCGTGCTTGCACCTGGTGCGTTCCTCGCTCTCGGTTACCTCATTGCAATATTTAACAAACTCAAGAAAGCATAGAAATTATGGACTACGTATTAAATCTTGTATTGATTATCATTACTGCCATCTTCGTTAATAACGTCGTGTTGGCTCAGTTCCTTGGTATCTGTCCTTTCCTTGGAGTTTCAAAGAAAGTGGATACTGCAAGTGGTATGGGTATGGCGGTTACTGCGGTGCTCCTCGTGGCAACTATCGTAACGTTCTGTATTCAGAAGTTTGTGCTTGAGGCTTTGGGTCTTGAGTATCTGCAGACAATAGCCTTCATCCTCGTCATTGCTGCACTTGTGCAGATGATAGAGATTTTCCTTAAGAAGACTATGCCTGCTCTCTATCAGGCACTCGGAGTGTTCCTCCCACTTATCACAACAAACTGCTGTATTCTCGGTGTGGCAATCCTTGTCATCCAGAAGAACTACGACTTGCTCGAAGGTGTTATTTATGCTGTAGGCACAGGTCTCGGTTTCCTTCTTGCAATGGTTCTCTTTGCTGGTCTTCGTGAACAGCTTGCAATGAGTCGTGTTCCAAAGGCATTCGAGGGTACTCCTATTGCACTTGTTACTGCCAGCCTTCTCGCTATGGCGTTCATGGGCTTCAGCGGTGTGGACGGCGATCTTAAGGTTGTATTCGGACTTTAATTTATATGTGAATTGGCCTGACGACCATTTCGCAGATGAATATACTTTAGCAGAACTCATTTTCCTTTAGGAAATTGGTTCTGCTTTTGTTTGCCCCTGATGTAAAATGTTACGGAAGGTTTTTAGTTTCCGAGATAGGGACATTATGTTGTAGCAGGTATGTGGTGCGTGTTGTGGTACAATAGTACTTGTTGTTGGTAGAGAATGTATGTAAAGTTGCTAAAAGTATGGATTAAAGTGCTTGTTTCTTTTGTGTTAGACCATGTTTTTGTATTTTTGCACCGAATAAATATATTAATCCTTGTTATGAGAAATATTTGTCTTGTTATATTTATGATGTTATGCCGTTGTGCTGATGTTTCAGCGCAGTCTGATGATGTATCATACAATGGTGGTCAGCCTATTATGCTTGATACGGACGAGTCTGATGATTATGATATTATACTTGGTAAGCATAATTTCACATTTGTAGCTGGATATGTGAATAAGGACTGGGTCACGGATATGCATTGGAAGACTGTGCATGAGAACTTCTGGGGAGAGGAAGGCAGGAGATTACATGGTGCGCAATTGGGCATCGGCTATGATCTTTTGTTTACACATGGCCTCGGCCTGCATTCTGGTTTATATTATGAATATTATTATTCGCAGAGTGCATACGTCAGGAATACTATGCAGTATGACCATTTCACGGAGAGTAGTCTGTACATACCGTTTCATGCAATGTTTTGTGTTCCTGTAATACGCGATGTGTGTTATTTGAAAATTACGGGTGGTTTTGGCCTTAATTTGGCTGTGTATGGTGAGTTTGCTGATGATGATGGCTACTATGATAGTTGGGGTGATTACCATCAAGACGGTGCGCATGAGTCACAGCGATATGGGGGTGGCATTTGGCCAAAACGATTGAATGTGTCGTCAGAGTTGACGGTGAGGTTGCAGATTAAGCATTTTGAGGCAGGGTTCACGTATTCGCATGGCTTGAACAATCATAAGCTCACAGAGGGTTTTGACACTCGGCAAAATAAGATAAGTGTGAATGTCGGCTATATTTTTGGTTTGTGACAAGTGTGAAATGACGTTTCACAGGTTACAATTTGTGACATTTAGACGAGTGTATGTTGTGAAATGTGATTTTTTATGCGTGTTTGTTGCTTGCCATATAGATTTAATCACTATATTTGCCACGAAGGATGAGAAAATGATACCTTTATGGTATTGTCTTAACCTAAGTTATAATCAATGTTTAACAAATTTGGCAGATTCTAATAATAGTCTTTGGATTGTTTGAGAGTTTATTCTGATGCAGTATGTGCATTGTTGAAGGCAGAAGCTTGTTTGCATGGCTTGCGAAGATAACTTTCTGTGGAAGTGTGCTCGACGATAACTTTAAGGAATATTTTGTTTAGAACATGCCTTTAATAACCAAAACAAATCATGAAAAAGTATTTAGCAGAAATGGTGGGAACAATGGTTCTCGTACTTCTCGGTTGCGGCACAGCCGTTAGTCTTAATTGTGGAACAGATACTGCCAGTGTGGTAGGTACTGCTATGGCGTTTGGTCTGGCAGTGGTTGCGATGGCATATACTATTGGTGGTACAAGCGGTTGTCACATCAACCCAGCCATTACTCTTGGATGTCTGCTCACGAAGCGCATCGATGCTAAGGATGCAATGATGTATATGTTGTTCCAGGTTATTGGAGCGTTCATAGGATCGGCAATTCTTTTTGCTCTTACAAGTACTGATGCTTCATTGGCAGGTGGCACACTGACTGGTGCGAACAGTTGTGGAGCTCACGGTGTTGCTGCAGGGCTTATAGCGGAGATTGTTCTCACGGCACTTTTTGTGTTTGTCGTTCTTGGCACTACTGATTCAAAGGTGGGTGCAGGAAACTTTGCAGGTCTTGCTATTGGCCTTTCACTTATTCTCATCCATTTTGTAGGAATACATTACACAGGTACCTCTGTCAATCCTGCTCGTTCTATTGCTCCTGCTATTTTCGAGGGTGGTCAGGCATTGTCAGACTTGTGGGTATTTATTGTTGGACCATTCGCCGGAGCCATCATCGCTGCTTGCCTCTGGAAACTTGTTGGGCCAGAAGAAAATTGATGATTTCCAAAGTCTATAATAAATGATTTCTAAAAAGTCTTGGATAATATTATAGCTTGTTAGCTTATTATCGTGCGGGTTGTATGGCCCGCACGATTTGTTTTTATATCCCAGTCTTACCATAACCACTCCAAACTTTGCTTCGAATGGTATGCCCATTCTTGAAGCGTACAAATTTTATATATGTGCCATTGGTAGGATAAGGCATATTGATGCCACAGATGGAATAATAACTGGTGCTTTCTGTTTCATCGTGTATGTTTGAATAAACTGTTCCGCTTGGAGAATGATATGATGGACAGTCGTAGCAGGTTGCTATATTATGACTACCTATTGTTGGATGGTAGAATGTTCGACAATGAAGGCTGCCGTCGAGGTATCTTCCAACGGTCTCTTTCGACGAATGAACTTTGTACCGCATTACGTCCTTACATCGTCCGTCGGCAGATTGAATGGTAGTAATGCTGTTGTCCTCATTCTCCAATTTGAAGCCGTGCCGATGCGCAGTTGATGCTAATGCTTAAATTGATTTCCTTAGAAAGAGAGTTGGCATCCATAAGGGATTGAATACGTGCGTTCCGATGCCCTTCCTCCCACATCGTTGTTTGCATCTTATTATACGTCGCAGTTGTCGTGCGATTATCAAACTATAGTTTTTAAAACCAAGGCACGAATGCTGTCTGCCCCGAATCTGCATTACCGGACAGTCTTATCAGCTATACCCACAAGCCTTTCCTTCATGTCATTTAGCATAATGTTTCTTTCCGTCCTTAATGTAAATCCCCTTGGTCGGTTGAGACAGCAAGCGTCGTCCTTGCATGTCATACATGCCGCCGTTCAAATCGGGTATATTACTAATGTTTTCAATTCCCGTTGCATAATTGTTATTGTCATAATGTATGGTATATTTTCCGCTTGCAGGAGCCGGCAATCCGTTGAACGTAATAACGTCTTCGACCAGATCGCAAACTTGTATATCTACCATAGGATTCATTTCACAATCGTACACTCTGTAAATGTCGTCTCCTTCTCTATAAAAGCAGGAATATTCACGATGTGGATACCACCACTTAACATTCTCAAATACCACTTGCCCGTTCTCGTAAGTACATTTGGTATATTCAGATGAATAGTTATTGTCATAAGTTCCCTCTTGGTAGCCGGAATCATGAGAGTATATAGGATCTGCATGAACTTCGCGTGAAATATAGTCGCCAAAACTATATTCCATCCATAATGTTTGAGCACATACGATGTTCTCCATGCTGTTAATCATGAAATGATAGGTGAACGAGCCGAAGTCTTCCAACCATTTATCCGTCAGTTGACCGTCAAGTGATTTGACGCTTAGCAGTTTCTTCGATTCTGCTCCCTTAGTCATATCATAATATATGTTCACAAGTGTGTCCTTGACAGCCTCGACTTCCCATTCCATGCCGTTGAACGTCGTAAATTGGTCGCCTGCCGAGAGGTTGAAGTCAAAAGCAAGTGTCTCCTCATTGTTGTTGAAGTCATAGACGAATATTTTCTTGTCAGCCAACCTGTAGCCGTATTGCAGTTTGACAGGAATGTAATCATCATTACACAACACATATTCGTTGTTAAAGATACGATAATACCCAATTCCGTTTTCCGCCGTTTCTTTATTGCCATGATATTGCATGACGACAGGTCTTTCCATGCCTTTCTCCATTATTGCCATTGCCCAGTGATGTTGGGCGCACAGTTCTAAGGTGTTTGCTGATAGCAGAACTGCAAAGGCTATCTTGATAGCAGAATGTCTTTTCATATCGATTATGTTTTAAAAAGTTACACATGACGGCGTGGCGTGTGTGGCGTCATAGCTCGTTGCGCTTATGCGTGTTTGTGGCATACGTCTGCTTAGCAAAACACTTGAGCCTCTCTGAAGCTAATTGCCAGTAACAGCCTTAAGCCTAAATGAAGTGCCACGTCCTTACTTGACTGGCTCTTCACTTATATGGATGCCGTCAAGGCTTCAAAGACTGCATGGCAGATGAAAAAAATATTCTTACATTAGTTTTGAAAGTGAAAAATTACTATATTTGTAGATGCAAATCTATAGTCATCGTGACTCTTAAACTTAAAAAATAGATAACTCTTTTCTGATACCTCACCGTGACTGACTAAGGTTTCCTCCGCATTCTCTCCGCATATTCTACGGCTTTTCTCCGCATTTCTACGGATTGTACCCGTAGAAAAGCCGTAGAACATCCGTAGGATATCCGTAGAATACCCGTAGAAGGTGCGTAGAAGGTTCGTTGCATTATTGACGAACTCAACTTCCGTCAACTTCAGTTTCGTCGTGTCTTGTTGAGGAAACTGAAGCTTCGTACGGAAATTAAGACCGTGTTATTGCGATTGTTATGTGGTAAATGTGCGTTTGTTTTTAGTGTTACATACACTCATAATCTGATAATTTTACAAGTTGGGCATTTGCGAAACAAGAAACATTCTTATAAACGTATGGTTGCCGTATGCGAATTACCATGTTATTCTAATTCCGAACGGACATGTGAACATGAATGGATGCTCTGTCCAGGTGGTATGTGTGTCGTTACCGGAAGGAATGAACCAATTGAATGTTGGTTCTACGAACAAATTGGCGTTTGGCGCAAATTTGTATTGCAATCCGAGGCTTACCCCCGTCTGCCATTGCATGGATGGAGTGAAATGCCTGCTCTCGGAGTAGGCGTCCTGCCAGTTGACGACGTAGTTGCTCTTCACTTTTCCATATACAGGAATGTGCATGGTCACTCCAGCCGAACTGTATGCCGACAGCCGTTTGTGATTCATCCATGTGTATGATGCGCGGAGCGGGATGCCGAGATAGTGAACTTTCTGCTTGTCGATGACCGAATAGCCGTTTTCGCCCAAATAGAATTGTGAGTTGAGAATAGAATATTGCAGGCCTGTTTCGAGTGCCCAGTTCTTGGCGATGGACTTGGTAATCGAAATGCCGAAGGTGACAGGTTGGTCGTGATGTTCTTTCTGTTCTATCTTGCCTGCGTTGTGGCTTGCAATCTCCATCATGGCAAGCGTGTCGGCTGAGGTTATGGCTGAAGTGTTGGCAGAGAGAATTTGGTGTAATTCCTCCCACGTGTTTGTGTGGATAGGTGTGTCTGTCCCATCTGAGTCAATATCAGAACTGCAAGAACGGTTTACGGCAATCAGCTTGTAAACATTCTGTGCCAGTGCAGGACCGAGAGAGCCGGCTGCGAGGAACTGCCATTTCTTCTTGCGAGACCTTACGGCATTATCGTCCTCTGGCAAAGTGATGTCTCTCGTTGCGGATTTCTGATTGCTCGTGTCGAGTGAGTCATTTGTGCGTTCTGATATGATGATGTCGCCGCTGATGTCATGTTGAGGAGTGACGGCAACGGAGTCAGTGCCGGATGATGATGGCGTAATGTCATAATGAACCGTCAATATATTTCCCGCGCTTGTTGGTGCACGATGTCGTGTCTCATGACTGTTTTCTGCGTTCTCTTGCTGCTCGGCGAGATTGTTTCTGGTGTCAGTTTCTGGCTGTTTGCCGTGCTTTATGCTTACTATTTCCTTTTCTGCGCCCTTGTCCTTTTCTTGACGGAATAGCAAATACCATGTGGAAGGCAACAGCAAAATGACTATCATGCCCGCAATCCTGCTGTTGATGATGCGTTTCAGCAGACGCCTGGCTCTTGACAGCTGCGACGATGAGCTGTGCGGTTCTATGCCCAGCATGTCGGCAATCTCCTTGTGCGAAAAGCCGTCGATGACCGAAAGGCGGAGAATCTTGCTGTAGCCTTCGGGGAGTAAGCTGATAAGCTCGAGCAGTTCCTTGTGGCTAAGGTCGGCATCGGGCGATGCTGAAGAGTCGATGAATGCCGCTTCCTCGCTGTTGACAGCGGATAGGGACAGCGTGCGAATCCTTTTTCTCTGCTCCACATGCTTTAGTGCTACATTACGTACTATGGATGTCAGCCATTCGCCGAGTTTGCTGTTGTCCCTGAGACTTCCTATAGACACGAATGCCATGATAAACGCGTCATGGACAAGGTCGTCAACTGTAGCCTTGTCCTACTTAATGATGTTCATACATATCCCAGTCATCTTGGGATAGTATGTCCTGTATATTATGTCGAAAGCATTAGGGTCTTTTTCTTTGGCCCTTTGAATTAAAGCGTCTAAATCCATAATGTCAATGGGTACTATCGTGGTAAGCCCCATTTATATAGATACAAATATGCTGTCAAAGACTGCACGGCCTTTCTTTTTTTTCTTCGGGGCAATGAGTAATGACTTGCGCAGATACCGTTCCATTATGAAAAAAATCCAGTTAGAGATTTATTCTTCTCTAACTGGAATTCTTATGTCTGTTCGTTCCGATGCTTAGAAGCGGAAGTAAGTCTCTGCCCAAATCTCGTTGTGGTGACGGTCGGCAGAAGCTCTGAAGTTGTTGAAATTGTACTGAATCTGGAACTTCAGGTTCTTGTGCAGCTGGAACTCAGGAATGAGTGAGTATGTGCACTGTGCATTTTGCCATGACTTGTTGTAGCGGAAAGTCTGGTACTGAGCAGAGAGCTTGAACCAGTCGTTGAGAGTCTTTCCAACCAATAAGTACCAAGCATCGTCGCTGCCGGTAGTGTAGTGGCTGTGTCCCCACTCACCGCGTACGCACCATCCGTCGTTGTTGTCGTATTTCACGCCGAAAGCATAGCGGTTGCGCTTTTCACCTGCGTTTTCGCCTGTCCAGCCGAAAGCACCGATGATGAAGCCCTTTACTGGCTGGAACTGTATAGTACCGATGTAATCTCTCTCGCCGTCAGCATCGTTAGTATTGATGCCTTCGCCGTTCCACATGCCAAGCTGATAGTGGATGAGGTTGTGGTTGTCTTCTCCCACCTTGAGGAAGTCACCCTGTACCTGGATACCCTGGTCACGACCACCGCCGCTCCAAGAGTCGCCTCTGTAGTCGCCAGTCATCTTCTTAGTGAAGTAAGAATAGTCGCCGGTTGAGATGTCCCATGGGTTCATAGGGTTCTCAAATCCGAAAGCACGCTTGAACTGACCTACCTTAATCTTGGCAAATTCGTACTTCTGCCACTCGATGAACACATCCTTCATGTGGAATGTGTTGTTGTTTGTCTGAATCTGGATGCGGTACTTGAAGTCGTTGAGGATAGTACCGTCCACATAGAGACGGATGAGACGCTGTGAGAAGCCTGTGCCGCCCTTTGCGCCGTCCTTGTCAGAGTAAGTGTATTTGCCGATGGCGTAGCCGCCGAACTTAGGTGCGCTTGCATACTGAGTCACTTTGCGTCCGTACTCAACATCGTCTGCAGCTTGTGCGAGGCTTTCGTTGATGGCGCTTGTGAGGAAGCCTGCTGGCTCTGGTGCGTCAACACCGGCAGTTGTTTCCTCTGTTGCTGAATTGTTATTAGTGACAATGTCTGTTGTCTCATTCTCTGCATATGCCGGCATGGACAAAAGTGACGCCATGAGAGCATAACTGAATAGTTTCTTCATAAATTTAAATGTTTTGTATCAATAAAATTGTTCTGAATCTATTAAGTTGTAATTGAAAAACGACGGCAAATTTCGTGAATATTTTGCAATAATGTGTGAAAGTCTTCGGAAAAGTGTAAGGCTATTGTTGTTTTTTTATATCTTTGCGACTATTATTCCCGATTGCGGAATAGGATAAAGCAAAGAAATATTCAACAATTAAAACTATTATAGATTATGATTATTAACGGATGGTTTGAGTGTAAGGTGAAGGTGGAGAAGCAGGTGGAGGGTAGTGACCTTCCCAAGAAAGTGCCTGAGACTTATCTCGTGGACGCGCTTAACTTCACTGAAGCAGAAGCCAGAATCATAGAGGAGATATCTCCGTATTGTAGCGGTCAGCTCGATGTTGAAAACATTAAGAAGGCACGCTATGCGGAAATGTTCCCATGCGAACTTGATAGTGCCGATAAGTGGTACAAGGTAAAATGTGTGTTCATAACGCTCGACGAGAAGACACAGCAGGAAAAGCGTTCGTCACAGAATATTCTTGTTCAGGCAGGAGATGTTCGTGAAGCTATACGTTATTTTGATGAGGGAATGAAAGGCTCTATGAGCGACTACGAGATAGCTGCCGTTACTGAGACGACAATCCTCGACGTTTTCCCTTACACTACAAAACCGGAGAAGAATGATAAGCCAGAATTTGAACAGGGTTAAGGAAAGCCTTTCGGAAGGCGTTCGTCTTGTTGCCGTGTCGAAGTACCATCCTGTGGCTGAGCTTCAGGAGGCTTACGATGCCGGACAGCGTGTGTTCGGCGAGAGCCACGTTCAGGAGCTTGTCGCCAAGTACGAGGTTTTGCCGAAGGACATTGAATGGCACTTCATAGGACACTTGCAAACTAACAAGGTGAAGTACCTCGCACCGTTTGTCAGCCTTATCCATGCAGTGGACAGCATGAAGTTGCTGCGTGAGATTGACAAGCAGGCGCAGAAGTGCGGACGCGTCATCGACTGTCTGCTGCAGCTGCATGTGGCACAGGAAGAAACCAAGTTCGGCTTTGCACCTGACGAGCTGCTCGACGTTCTTTCGCAGGAAGAATGGCGTGAGCTGCACGGGGTGAGGGTAGTAGGGCTTATGTGTATGGCAACGAATACCGACGACGAGGCGCAGATTCATTCGGAGTTCCGTCTTGCCTACGACACCTTCTGTAAGGTGCGTGACAAGTATTTCCCTGCCGAAGCCTCATTCCGCGAATTGTCCATGGGCATGAGCGGCGACTATCTCATCGCACAGCAGGAGCATAGCACGATGGTGCGCGTCGGCAGTATGATATTCGGCGAACGCGACTATTCAAAGCCGTTTACCGCGGTGTGACGGGTAAAAACAACCGCCATGCATTACAGAAACCAATAAAAAGACAGAAATCAACTAATCAACACTTAAGAAGAATTATAAACTAAGATTATGGAAAAAAAACGTGATGTTGCCCGTGAGATATGCCGCTCATACAACGTAGCATTAAGTCCTGAGAACATGGAGCGGTTTGCAGAGATACTGTTGCCACGAAAGCTTCTCCGCGGTGCCCATGCGCTGACAGAGGGCGAGGTGTGCGACTATATGTATTACGTTGAGCGCGGCCTTGTGCTGCAATACTACCGTAAAGGTAAGATGTCTGTAACGGAACATATCGCACACGAAGGCGATATGGTAATTTGCATTGAGAGTTTCTTCCTTCGCGAACCCTCAAAGATAGGAATTGTTATGCTTGAACCGGGCATTATATATGGTATTCCTCATGATGAACTTTATGAGCTTGCACGCAGCTCGTTCGAGTTCTGCAAGCTCATCTTCGCCATAGAGCAGCGCTCGCTCATCATATCACAGCAGAAAGCCGATGTCATTCGATTTGAGAGTGCCAAGGAACGCTACCTTCGCACCTTGCGAGAGAACCCCGACATCGTGCGCCGTGCACCGCTGCACAATGTGGCTTCCTACTTGCAGATGACGCCGGAGACATTGTCTCGCGTGCGTGGTGCTACGACAGAAGACGACCTTTAGCCTTCTGTCGCTGTGCAGGTGCGCTGGCACCACTATGTGCTAATGCTTAAAAGAATACTTTCCACGTTGCTAATGCCGTGTAACGGTTAGGCATTATCGACGAGAAAGTATGATAATATTCGATATTGAAACCTACAGCATAGTTCTTATGGTCGAGAGCGTCGTAGCTCATGCCCGCACCGACCTCGAACTTCGTCTGCCCTGGAACATGGATGAAGGGAGTGGAATTAAGGTTACCGGCAGCGTCTGTTGTGTAGCTGTCAAGCGTAAGCGATTGGGTAGAGCGTACTCCTAAGAGTGCCTTGTATCCCAGTCGCTTTGTTATGTTGTATGGGAAGCCGAAGTTGGCTGCCAGGTCGAAGTGGTACATTGTGAAGCTGTCGCCGCTGAAAAACTCCGACTTACTTGCCGAAGGCGTGGCGTCAACCTTTGCATGTGCCGACGACATACGCGCCAGAGCCTCAATAGAGAAGTAAGGATTGAGAAACAAACTTGCATCCACACCAACGGCGTAGGCGGCACTCGTCTTCACCTCAGCTGTGCCCCCATATCCGTTCAGTATCTGCAGGTCGCGCATGTGTATCGTCTTAGAACCTGATTCCGTACCTGCCATGTAGCGCAATCCCGACGGCATGGTGTTTTGCTTCGCCATGCGCAGGAGGTCAAGGCGCGTATTGCCAAGGTTGTTAATCTCCTTTGCTCCGAGCAGCTGGTCGGTGAGGTAGTAGGCAAGGTCAACGGACAGCATGCCGATTCCCGCCCCGATGAACGTGTCGTTAATCCAGTGGTTGTTGTGCCTCATTCGCAGATACTGCGTGGCTGTGGCGCAGCCGTAGCTTCCCACCGTCACCCAGGGGCTCAGATACCCGTATTCACGGCTGAGAATAGCCGCACTCATGTATGCCAGCGACGTATGGCCGGAAGGATTGGATTTGTTATCGACCCCGTTAGGGCGCGGCTCGTCAACCGCCGTCTTTATGCCTTGTGTAAGCCCGACATGAAGCGCCAGCGCCATGGCGTTAGCCGTAATCATGCGCTGTGTACTGCTCTGGCTCTTCACACCGGCAGCCTTCAAAGCCCAGTTAATGGCAAACGGAGCCGCCGCCACTGCGTAATCCTCCTTGCTCTTATGGTACTCGCGGAACGTGGCTTCGCGCTCACGGAACGACGACTGCGTGAAGCACAGCACCAAGCCCTTCGTCATGGGATGTGCCCAGTCGAAGTGAAACTCCATCTCGTCCTCCAGCCGCTTGAAGTCGCCGAGCACGACAGCTTGTTGTGCCATCTGCTCTGCATTCCTGCGCTGCATGATGGAATCGAGGCGACGGTAATACTCCGCGTCAACGCTTTCCTGCGCGTGCAGCATAGGTTTGAGGAAGAAAGAGAGAGCTATAGGTAATGTGCTTTTGAGTATGTCTCTTTTCATTACGTTTGTCATTTGTATGTGCAAAGATAGTGAAAATCGGCCGAATTGGCGCACCGGCATGCTATCTTTTAATTAAAAAATGGTTACATTTGCATCGTATATGATATATAGAATATGAGAAAAAATATAATATTGCTTATTGTTATGTCATGCTTGTCTTTCACCGAAGGCATGGCACAGAATATGAAGGACATCGTAAGAACTATGCCAGACAGCATTATACCGCTTCTTTCACTCAACAACCGCCTCGATTTCGTCGATTATATCGACAGCAAGATGAAGGCGGAGGTGACTAACCAGCTGGGAGGAAAGAGCGAGATGACGACGCTCACAGACGACTTTGCACACATAAGGGTATCTGCTTGCAGCACGGTAGAGCTTAAGGTACTGCCGCTAAAGGACAGCTCCTACGTCGTGGCAGTCGTGTGGTCGGTCGTTGCCAACGACAAGTACACCGACAGCCAACTGACCTTCTATTCGCCCGATTGGGCAATACTGCCGAGGAAACGTTTCCTCAAGTTCGAGGACAAGGAGCATTTCTGCGCCATGACCTTCAAGCCACATTCATGGTCGTTGAACATTTCCTTCTCCGATCCGTTCCAGTTGGACAAGAACGTCAAGGAGCCAGAACCTAAGACTTTCGAGTGGAAGGACGGCAAGTTTGAATGACAAAGGCGCAGGGAGTATGCATCGACGGTGCGCGAAATGAAACTCCTCGTAACGCAATAAGAAAAACGTCATGAAGTGACGCACAAAACTTCATGAAGCAGCGTGAATCTTCACGTGACATGACATACAGTTTTTCATGACGCACAACAAAAACTTTCATGAAGTGACGCACAGAACTTCATGAAGCAGCGTGAGTCTTCACATGACATGACATACAGGTTTTCATGACGCACAACAAAAGCTTTCATGAAGTGACGCACAAAAACTCATGAAGCGATGTGAAGCTCCATATTACGCGAATCGCCCCTCTTCATTACATAAAACGAAAATACTCGTGATGCAGATAACGTATAGCATCACGAGTATTTTTGTATGTCTATGCACCCTCGTCAGGGAGCCGACCGTCTATTCCTTGTTAACCTGGTTTATAGGTTCGCCGTCGATGAAAGCCTTCACGTTTGCCACACACGTGTCAATCAGACGCTGTCGTGCCTCGCGCGTTGCCCATGCAATATGCGGTGTTAGATAGCAGTTCTTAGCCTTCAGCAGTGGATTGTCGTCGGTAGGAGGCTCCTGCGACAACACGTCGGCACCGTATGCAGCAATAACGTCTGAGTTCAGCGCATCAGCCACGTCCTTCTCGTTCACCAAACCGCCGCGTCCCGTATTGATGAGGATGGCGTTAGGCTTCATCGTCTCCAGGCGCTGTGCGTTCACCAGTTCGCGCGTCTCTTCGTTGAGGGGGCAGTGGAGGCTCACGATGTCGCATGTAGCAAAGAGATCGTCCATCTCCATCTTCTTTATGTCAGAAGGCAGTTCGTCCGCGTCCTTGCTTGTGTAGGCATATACCGACATACCGAAAGCAAGTGCAATCTTGGCAGTTGCCATGCCCGTGTTGCCCAATCCCACAATTCCTATGCGCTTGCCCGCAAGCTCCTGGTAAGGATGGTTCACGTAGCAGAAGTCAGGGCTGTTGTACCATCGTCCGCATCTGTTTTCCTGAGCGTAGTAATCCGTTCGGTTCACAATGTTGAGAATGTGGCTGAAAGCCATTTGCGCCACGCTGTCGGTGCTGTACGATGGTATGTTGGTTACTGTGATGCTCTGCTTGTTTGCCGCCTCGAGGTCAACCACATTGTATCCCGTAGCAAGCACTCCGATGTACATCAGTCTTGGAAGGAGATTGAGCGTTGCGGCGTCAAGAACCACCTTGTTGGTGAGAACCATTTCCGCGCCCTTACATCTTTTCACAATCTCGTCGGGTGTTGTTCTGTCGTAAACTTCTACATCTGCTAATTTTTCAAGTTCTGACCAGTCAAGGTCTGATTGAGTAACTGTATATCCGTCAAGTATTATTATCCTCATTTCTAATCATCAAAATTGATTCTTGTGGCAAAGATATATAATAATTGCGAAACGGAGAAGATGCAGTGCGAAAAAACTGCCTAAATCCCCATGCTTGCGGCTGCGGCATCAAAAAAGGTGCTCTTTCGTCGCGAAAGAACACCTTAGCAATACAATACAAAATTATTTTATATATGTACAAATTACTTGTTAGCGCAAGCGAGCTTGCCGTCAGAACCGAGTACGTTCACAATCTTGTGGATGTACATCTTCTTCATGTTCTCACGTGCAGGCTTGAGGTACTGACGTGGGTCGAAGTGAGATGGGTTCTCTGCCAAGTACTTACGGATAGCAGCAGTCATAGCGAGACGAGAGTCAGAGTCGATGTTGATCTTACATACAGCTGACTTAGAAGCCTTGCGGAGCTGCTCCTCTGGAATACCGATAGCTGCCTCGAGCTTACCGCCGTACTTGTTGATGGTGTTAACCTCCTCCATTGGAACAGAAGAAGAACCGTGGAGAACGATTGGGAATCCAGGAAGTTTCTTCTCAATCTCGTGCAGGATGTCGAATGCCAATGGTGGTGGAACG
>JAFSSN010000056.1 GCA_017450985.1 Bacteroidaceae bacterium | reverse complement strand
TTCGTGAAGTAAAAAGGAGTAACCGCTTCGCTCAGGACGATACTCTTTCGCTTAAAACGCATCCGTAAACAGTCAAACGTCCGTTTTACTCCATGGAGCGTAGCGGAATTAACTCCGCTTAACTCCTTTTTTACTCCAAGCAAGTAAAGCGTTAGCGATACTTGCGAAAGTTGAGCCATACAATTGTTGGTTATATTGTTATTTGGCGGTAAACATACAAAATATTCTTGAACCACATTCATTTTCTGCGTAAAAAATATCATAATACCCCCTCAAAAAGTATAAAACCGTCCCACATGAAGTCAACAGATAAAGCAATAGGCAACCGTCCTATAGTTTTTATGCGTATAACACAGGAATTTAATGCGTATTTTTTTTCGGCACGACTTTACGGCTTACATTAGCAGTTCGGGGGGCTTTTCTTCGAATGGCCAATTTTATATTTGGCTGCAAGCGCGAGAAAAAGTTATTCTTTTTCAAAATGGTGTTTCAATGGTTGTTAGAAAAAAATTGAACATCGTTTGAGCGCAGTTTGTATGCTGCTCAAACGATGTTCAAACAATGTCATGAGGTGTGTCTGTCACGAAAAGCCATGCTCTTAGATTGGGCGTGTCACATTATACAGCCATTCACGATGCTCATCATCAAGCTTTGGAGAGAGGCGGTCGTAAACCGTCTGCTGATACTTGTTGAACCATGCCTTTTCCTCGTCGGTAAGCATATCGACGAGAATGGCATCGGTGAGTATAGGGCAGAGTGTGAGGTGTTCGAAGGTGTAATATGGTCCGAAGGTTATACCTGATGCCTCAGAAGCAGAACTTGGCTGTGACGCAGGCTCTACACACTTGCCGCCCTCGCCCGTGAAGTCGGCATTGACAACAAGCATCGTATCCTCATGTCGCACGCCGTGACTTCCCTCGATATATATGCCAGGTTCGTCAGTAATAGTCATGCCCGGCGACAACGGCATTGGGCGCCACTGCATACGGAACTGGTGCAAGTCTATGGCCTCGTGTACCGACATGAACTGCCCCACTCCGTGGCCTGTGCCATGCAGATAGTTGATGCCGTACTGCCACATAGGCATACGTGCAAGGACATCGAGCTGAGTGCCGCACGTGCCTTTAGGGAACACGGCACGGCCGAGGTTTATCCATCCGCGGAGTACGAGCGTGTAGTCGCGCTTCATCTCCCATGTCAGTTTGCCGAGCGGAATGGTACGCGTGATGTCGGTTGTTCCGTCAAGATACTGGGCACCGGAGTCGATAAGCAGCAGTCCTTCGGGCTTGACCGGTATGTCGGTCTCAGGCGTAGGGTCGTAATGAACGATTGCGCCGTGGTGTGCATATCCCATTATACTCTCGAAGCTTATGCCCTTGAACAGCGGCTGCTCAGCACGGAAGCTTTCGAGTTTGGCTGCCAGCGACAGTTCTGTCTGTCCGCCCTTAGGCACATTCTCCAGCGTCCACTTAATCCACTTCACCATTGCCACGCCGTCCTTCTCCATGGCACGGCGGAAACAATTTATCTCAGTTTCGTTCTTATGCACGAGCATCTCGCCGATAGGCGACTGACGTTGGAATGGCTTGCGTATGGCTGAGTATGTGGCATAGTTGGTCTTGTCTGCCTGATAGCACACAGGCGTCTTGCAGGCTGCAAGGTCATCGACGACACACACATAAGGACGGACGCCCACGCCTTCGCCTTTCAGATATTCCTCCACTTCCGGAGTCAACTTTTCCTTATTGATATAGAGTGTTGCCTTTGTCGCAGAGATGATAAGGTAGGACACGCAGAAAGGCGTGTAGAGGATGTCGTCGGCACGGAGATTGAGCGTCCACGCAATCTCTTCCAGAGAACTGACAAGCAAGGTCATTGGCGTAATGCACTCTCGGATGCGTGCAAGCTTGCTCTTGGCACTCTCGCCGGCATATTGCAGTTCCTGTACGAACGCCTTGGTGTCTGGCACGGCTGGACGGTCGTCCCATATCTCGTCGTAAGGGTCGAAATCCGTGCGCAATGTCAAACCGTAACCAGCCAGTTCCTTGCGCATACTTTCCACAGAATCAACGGTATTAACCCATCCGTCAATGGCAACCACGTCGCCTTCGTTGAGTACACTTCCCAACCATTCGCATATTGTTGGCGTGCCCTCTATCTTCTCCTTCTGCAACACGTAGTCGGAGCCGTCGAGCTGCTCGACTGCCTGTATGAAATAGCGTGAGTCGGTCCACAAGGCGGCTTTGTCTGTCGTCACCACTGCCGTACCTGCGCTTCCCGTAAAACCAGAAATCCATCGACGTGACTTCCAACGCTCAGGTACATACTCACCAGAATGAGGATCGGTACTCGGAGTGATGAAAGCGCTTATGCCTTCACGCTCCATCAAATTGCGAAGCATCTGCTCGCGCATAGTTATGGTAGTTTCCATGTTTGTCTCAGTATTACTGTGGTTGTTGTTTTTTCATCAATCGCCTGCTATATGCCACAATCACCACATAGCCTACAAGAGGAATAATGAACGGTATGACATAAGATGCACTATGGTCGGCTACATAAGCCATGAGCAAGAATCCGCAACCGCCCACCGGTGTCATCATGAGCAGAGACGACGCCGACTTGGTAAGTGAGCCGAGTCCTCGCAGCGTGAGTGCGAAGATGGTCGGGAACATTATTGCTTCACAGAAGTAGTTTAGCATCAGAAAGGCAAGAGGTATGAACCTTGTGAACGATTCTGCCTCATTTCTTTCTGACACGGAGAACAGCACCACGCCTATGATGCTGATAGTGCTGCCCCACGCACAATAGTAGAGCATCTTCTCGGCTGCAACTGTCCTCATCACCCAACTGCCGAAGAAACGACCGCCCATGAAGATGAAGAGCGAGAACGACAGTATGTATGAGGCATTGCTTGAGTCGAGCCACCCCATGCCTGTAGTGAAATTGACGAAATAGCTGTTGATGCTTATCTCGCTCACCTCGTACATGAGCAGGGCGAACAAGCCGAACACGAACATCTTATTGTGAAAAAGTACCTTCAAGTTGTCAATGCCGGTGTCGGAATTTTCCTCATTCACCTCGTTGATGTCTCCGTTCACATCGCGGCTTATCTCCGGCAACTTGCTGAACATAAAGATTATTGCAACGACGATGACCACAAAGCCCATAACGGTGTAAGGGAATGCTACGTCGGCTGCCACGTTTCCGAAAAGGAACGAACCCATCACGAAGGGTGCGAGTGAACTGCCAAGTCCGTTGAACGACTGTGAGAGGTTCAAGCGCGATGTGGCAGTATCGTCCGAGCCAAGCTCGGTGACATACGGATTGGCCGACGTCTCAAGAAACGCCAGTCCGCATGCTATGATAAACAGACACATCAGGTAAGCATTGAGCGTGCCGATGTCGGCACACGGTATGAAGAGGAACGCTCCAAAAGCAAACAGCAAGAGTCCGAACACCACGCCGAGGCGGTAGCCGAACTTGTTGATGAACAGTCCGGCAGGTATAGCCATGAGGAAGTAGCCCAGATAGGTTACCACCTGTATGAATGCCGATTCGGTAATGCTTATAGACAGCAGTTCCTGGAAATGCTTATTAAGTACGTCGAGAATGGCGCGTGCGAATCCCCATAGGAAAAACAACGATGTTATGAGGACAAAAGGCACAATATAACGCCTGTCAGTTATTGCCTTGTAATGACGCTTATGCGTCGTGTTGTTATCCATCTCTCTTTTTTGCCTACTATTCAATTTTTATTTTTCCTGGGCAGCTTTCTCCGCCTCCATCTTCTCCTTTCTCTCTTTCTTCATCTTCTTGCGAAGGTTGTTCCTTGCTGTGATAGACAGTTTCTTAGGCTTATCAAATGCGTCGCCGTGCTTCTGTCCTACCGGCACAAGCACAATGCGCTCACGGCTCTTGTACTTGTCAGCCTTGCTCTGCTCGGAAATCTTGGCATTATCCATGTCAAGCTCGTTGAACTTGAAGTCCACCAAGTCGAGTATGTCCTCGCCGCTGTTGTCAAAGTCATGATACTTAGGCTCTGGCATTACAGGAATGGCGGTCATGTATGTATTGTTGATAAGACGCTTGATATCAAGATTGCGTGTAAGGTCGCCGCCGTCATACTCGCCCTGCGCAGCCTCACTCTCGTTGCCGAAGCGGTCAACGGCTGTCACGGCAAAATACTTCTTTGTAGAAGCATAGTTTTCAATTCTGAATGCGGTACTCATGACACGGCTGAAGATAAGGTTTTGTGCATCCTTAGTATCTACAGGATACGTTCTTGAGCCATATACGTTGTAAGTGACATAGTTATGAGGCGATGACGGAATGGCCATCGTCGAAGGCATATAGTCGGTAGATTTCTCCCACTGAATCTTTCCTGCCGTGAAGCGCAGCTTCTCAGGCTTCGAAGGTGCGATAGTGTCGCCCTGCCATGTCATTCGAGGCTGCAAGGCTGGATACATGTACAGTTCGTCATAGCAGCAGTCGAACAGTCCGCCCACGTTGCGTGTGAGGAAGTCGCTGCGGAACAAAGCCTGTCCGCCCATGTCTGCCCAGCGTGAAGTGAACACCTCGGCACGCACGTCGTTGATGTTCCAGTTGCCTTCC
The DNA here is from genome assembly GCA_017450985.1 of Bacteroidaceae bacterium. Classification (GTDB taxonomy): domain Bacteria; phylum Bacteroidota; class Bacteroidia; order Bacteroidales; family Bacteroidaceae; genus Minthosoma. The sequence continues at coordinate 3,642 of JAFSSN010000056.1, read as the reverse complement.
TTAGGGTCAAGGAAATAGATGCCCAAACCTGGACACACAGGATGACCGTTCATGTTTTGTGCCCAGTCAAACATAAATGGATAGAAATTATTGTCCTTGAAGTACATCATAGGGAACAAGACGTCCTGCAGGTTCTTGCGAAGCCAGTCAACAGGATCCTGATAGCCCACTGTGAGGCAGTTCCATCCATTGGCATTGTAGTCCTTCAGACTGCGGTACTTGCCGATAGGGCTGCTACTGAGCTTCACCCACGGCTTGACAGCCTTCACCTTGTCGTGTACAGCCTTCACAATGCGTGTGATGTTGGCACGACGCCAGTCGCCTATCTTCTGTGAAGGCTTCTGCTGGTCATAAATGTCTTTGTCGGAAAAATTGTATGTGCTTTCAGGGTAACGTATGTAGTCGAGGCTGATGCCGTCAACATCATATTTCTCAGCTATTTCGCGGCAGATGTCGGCAATGTATGATGCCGTTCCAGGATGGCTCGGAAGCATGAACCAGTCGTTGCCGACCTTACGGCACAACTCAGGGTGCTTTACCGTCAGCGAAGCCTCGCCATACTCCTTCTGTCGAGCATCCTTGTCGAGAGGTATTGACACCACCCACGCATGGCATTCCATGCCACGTGCATGACACTCGTCGATACAGAACTTCAACGGGTCGTATCCAGGATTCTTGCCTGCCTTGCCTGTGAGACACTCGTCCCAAGGCTCATATTTTGACGGATAGATGACGCTTCCGCGGACGCGAGTCTGCAGGATAACAGTGTTGATATGAACATACTGCAGGTCGTCCAGAATGCTACGCAGTTCCGCCTTCTGCTTTTCCACACTTGCCGCATCCTTTGCCTGTGTGTGCGGCCAATCAAGCCCCTTTATGGTTGTTAACCATACTGCACGAACCTCATGAAGAGGCTGAGGATTATTCTTAGAAAAAATAGACTGCTGTGCATTGGACATTGTAATCTGTAGAAGCAATAAACACAGCAAAACAGTTCTCTTCGTTAGACAATTCATTATTTATAAGTTAATTTGCTTGCAAAGGTAACAAATAATTAGTACTTTTGCCGCGAATTTTACATTTTTAATATTTTTTAGAATGTAAAAAACACAAATAGCAAAACAAACATACAAAAACAAACAAAAAACTTTGAATCGATGTACACGTTTATTACATCCGTACTCCTATTGATAATAGGATACATGATTTATGGGGCTATGGCTGATAAGGTTTTCGGCTCCGATACTACACGAAAGACTCCTTGTTTTACATCGCAAGACGGTGTGGACTACATACCGATGCCTACATGGAAAGTCTTTCTGATTCAATTTCTTAACATTGCCGGCACAGGTCCTATCTTTGGAGCCATCCAGGGCATTTTGTTCGGTCCGGCAGCATATATATGGATAACGCTCGGCTGCATTTTCGGAGGAGCAGTACACGACTTTCTCTCCGGAATGATAAGCATCCGCAAAAACGGCGCAAGCCTTCCTGAGATAGTGGGCGACGAGCTGGGCAGCACGGCACGCATCGTAATACGCATCCTTGCACTCGTGCTGATGGTACTTGTCGGCACAGTGTTCGTAACGACACCTGCCGGACTGCTGGCCAACATGATTGGCAGCAACGGGGCAGAAAGCTTCAACGGCATACTGTCCGACAGCATGTTCTGGGTAGTGGTTATTTTCCTCTACTACATACTTGCCACACTCCTGCCTATCGACAAGCTCATCGGCAAAATATATCCTGTATTCGGCGTGGCACTTCTCATCATGGCTGTGGGAATAGCATACGGCATAATGGCCAACGACGGCAACATGCCAGAAATTACCGAAGCGTTCACCAACCACCATCCAACAAGCAGCATGCCTATCTTCCCTGGCTTGTGCATAACAATAGCCTGCGGAGCCGTGAGCGGATTCCACGCCACGCAATCACCTATGATGGCACGTTGCATTAAGAACGAGAAATACGGCCGTCCTATTTTCTACGGCTCTATGATAACAGAGGGCTTCGTGGCACTCATCTGGGCGGCAGCAGCCGTCAAGTTTGCCGATGCCTTCGACGTAAGCCAGTTCGGCATGAGCGACTCTGCAACTCCATACGAGAAACTATGGGCCATCATGACCAACGGCGGAGCTGCCGCACCTAATCCGGCAGTCATCGTAAACAAGATATGCTCAACATGGCTAGGCACCGCCGGTGCCATACTCGCCATTCTCGGAGTGGTGGCAGCACCTATAACAAGCGGCGACACGGCATTCCGTTCCGCACGACTGATAGCCGCAGACTTCATGCACTACAAGCAAAACAAGATTTACAAGCGTTTCATTCTCTCGCTTCCTATCTTCGTCATTGCCAGCGTGCTGATGTTCATCGACTTCACAGTGTTGTGGCGTTACTTTGCATGGTCAAACCAGACTCTGTCCATCTTCACGCTTTGGGCCATCACCGTATGGCTATTCAAGCATTGCAAGCAGTACAGCGACATCAAGCGATGGGGATACATCATGTCACTCGTACCAGCAGTATGGATGACACTCGTTTGCTCGACCTACATCCTCATTGCGCCAGAGGGAATGCAACTGCCCCACCCTATAAGCTACGGCATAGGCATAGCAGTAACGCTGCTCACGTTCACGGTATTCACCGTATGGGCAAGTAAAGAAAACAAAAAAGTTAAAAGACAATGAAAAGATCAACATGGGTACCAATTGCGTTCTTCCTCGTGGGATGCGCATTCTACATTTATTACGGCATAACATGGAATGCCTGGATGGAGAATCTTTATAAGATTGTCATCTACGCCTTCATACTCATTGCCCTCCACTGGGCGCTGAAGAAGAAGGAGGAATACAACAGCGAGAGAAAGAACAACTCCAACGACTGACTTTAGAAGTGAAAGCAAGCCCCGCACTTTTGCGGGTGTGCTAAGAAAAAAATTATGATGAACTAATGAAAAAGATTGTTTTAACTATCATGCTGGCATTGGTCGGCATAACAGCCTCAGCTCAGTTTGAGGCTGACAAAAAATATCTTGGAGCAAGCCTCAATGGATTGGACTTGTCATACGACAACCATAAGAAGTTCGCTCTCAACCTCGGATTCAACGGCGGTTACATGGTAGAAGACGACATGCTCATCATCGGTACTACCAACTTCGATTTCTACGACTCCGAACTTAGAAGTTTTGAACTGGGCGGCAAGCTGAGGTATTTCTTTGAGGAAAACGGCATCTTCATCGGAGCAGGCGCATCGTTCGTATCACTAAAACACTACTACGACGATTTCAAACTCACAGCTGAAGTGGGCTATTGCTATTTTCTGAACAAGAACCTCACCATCCAGCCACGTCTCTACTACGACCTCGGATTCTCTGAATCAGGACGACGTCTCGGACTGGCTGTCGAACTGGGCTGGTTCTTTTGAATTGAGAATTGATAATTAAGCGTCTAACGACTATACAACCGTATAACCATACAACCGTATAACCGTACAACCGTATAACCGTACAACCGTATAACCGTACAACCGTATAACCATACAACCGTACAACCATACAACCGTATAACCATACAACCGTATAACCGTACAACCGTATAACCATACAACCGTACAACCATACGACCGTATAACCATACA
>JAFSSN010000055.1 GCA_017450985.1 Bacteroidaceae bacterium | reverse complement strand
GCTTTCCGGGTATTCCACTCGCCATAATGTTTCCCGACACGGAGTTTCACCTTGTGGACAGCATCGGCAAGAAGGTGCGCGTGGCAACGGAGGTGGCTAATGCCATAGGCCTGAAGAACGTGCGCTTCAGCCATTCGCGAGTTGAGGACATCAAAGACAAGTACGACTTCGTGGTAACGCGTGCCGTAATGCCTATGATTGACCTTGTGAAGGTTTCACGCAAGAACCTTGCACGCGAGATGCGCAATGGACTTCCTAACGGCATCATCGCCCTCAAGGGCGGCGAGCTGGATCACGAGATTGCGACGATAAAGAACATCTGCACGGTGTGGGAATTGTCAGAGTTTTTCGAAGAGGAATACTTCCAGACAAAGAAGGTGGTTCTTTGCGGTCCGAAAATCAACTGATAGTATATGCTCAACATAAAGACTTTCAGGGTTAACCCTATAAGCGAGAACTGCTACGTCGTAAGCGACGAGACGAAGGAGGCGGTGATTATTGACTGCGGATGCTTCAACGAGAGTGAATGGGCACACATCAAGCGCTACATCAGCGACAACGAGTTGAAGCCCGTCCATGCACTCAACACGCACCTGCACTTCGACCATGCTCTCGGGCTGAAATTCGTGCAGCGCGACTGCGGACTTCTGCCCGAGGCAAACAAGAGTGACCAGACGCTGTACGAAAAGATGGGTGAACAGCTTGCCATGTTCTTCGGCATACGCGACAGCGTGAGCGGCATGCCTGAGATTGGCAACTACCTGCGCGACGGCAACACGGTGACCTTCGGCTCACACGAACTGAAGGTACTCCTCACTCCGGGCCACACTCCCGGCTCTGTATGCTTCTACTGCGAGACGGAGAAGGTGTTGTTCTCGGGCGACACCCTGTTTCAATGTTCTGTGGGCAGAACCGACCTTGAAGGCGGAAGCCAGTACGACCTGATGCACAGTCTCACAAGACTAAGCGAGCTGCCACGCGAGACAGAAGTATATCCTGGGCACGGCGGCAAGACTAATATTGGCTTCGAATGTGACAACAATCCTTATTTTTAAGGCTGTCAATTCAAAAAATGACTATTTATCTTTGCAATATAATATAGAATCTGTATCTTTGATACAAATTAAAAGACGTTTTCAAACTCTATGGATACAAGCAACATTCAACAGATAAAGCAACGATACGGCATTGTCGGCAATTCGGACGGACTGAACAGAGCCCTGGACATAGCTATCCAGGTGGCTCCGACGGACTTGTCCGTGCTGATTATCGGCGAAAGCGGTGTCGGCAAGGAGGTGCTTCCAAGAGTTATTCACGACAATTCCGCACGTAAGCACAGCAAGTATTTCGCCATCAACTGCGGTTCAATTCCAGAAGGCACTATCGACTCTGAACTGTTCGGACACTCCAAGGGCGCATTCACGGGAGCTGTGAGCGAGCGCGAGGGATATTTCGGCGCAGCCAACAAGGGTACGCTCTTCCTCGACGAGGTGGGTGAACTGCCTATAGCCACTCAGGCAAGACTGCTGCGTGTGCTCGAAACTGGCGAGTACATCCGTGTGGGCGAGAGCGAGGTGAGAAAGACCGACGTGCGAATTGTTGCCGCTACAAACGTGAACATGCAGAAGGCTATACGAGAAGGCCGTTTTCGCGAAGACCTTTTCTATCGTCTCAACACCATACCTATCTCTCTTCCCCCACTCCGTGAGCGCGGCAGAGACATAGAGATGCTTTTCCGCAAGTTTGCCATTGAGATTTCCGAGAAATACAGACGCGAGCCTATACGTCTCACCCCTGACGCAAGAGACTTGCTCATGGCATACAAATGGCCTGGCAACATACGTCAGCTGAGAAACCTCACGGAGCAAATCAGCATTATCAGTTCGGAGAGAGAGATTACGAGCGAGATTCTGAAGCAGTACGGAGTGACTGACGACAGCACTGAGGGCGGACTTGTACTGACCAACACGGGAAGCACGAATCAGCACTCATACGAGAATGAGCGTGAGCTTCTATTCCATCTTCTCACGAAGATTGGAAACGAGATGAAGGACCTCAAAGACTATGTCCGCTCCAACATTGGCAACATGCAGCATCATCCCACTTCGGAGAATACTCCAGCAAGGCACGATGACATCATGAACGTGGAGGCACTTTCCGACAACCGTTACACGTTCGGAACGGACGACGGCATGAAGATTACGACTATGAGCCAGCCGCACGTTGCCTCACAGGCACAAAAACAGCGGAGGTTTGTGGATTCGGAGCCTGAGACCATCATCGAGTCACCATTGACCATCAAGGATGTAGAGAAGCTGAAAATCTCGGACACCCTGCAGCGCAACAACGGCAGCAGAAGAAACACTTCCATAGAGCTGGGCATTTCAGAGAGAACACTTTATCGCAAAATTAAAGAATATGGCCTCGATATATAAATGTATCACTTACGCACTTTGTTTCATCATCGTGTCAATGCTGGCATCATGTATTCCGACGTTCAGCTTCAACGGTTCGAGCATCAACTATGACAAAGTGAAAAGCGTAAGCCTTGACAAGTTTCCTATAAGATGCGCATACGTATGGGCACCTATGGAGTCAATGTTTTACAACAGCATCAGCGATGCCTATGCGCAAAAGACCAAGCTCAAGGTGCTGAAACGTAACGGCGACTTGCAACTGACGGGCGAGATTGTGGAATACAGCCAGACGAACAAGAACGTGGCATCTGACGGTTTCTCCACCCAGGTGCAGCTCAAGCTTACAGTCAACGTGCGCTTCACGAACAACACTAACCACTCGCAGGATTTCGAGCAGAGATTCAGTGCCACGTCGGAGTTCGATGCCAAACAGTCACTTGCCTCTGTGCAGGAGACGCTGGTACAAGAAATGATTGACGACATCGTGGATCAGATATTCAACGCAACAGTAGCTAATTGGTAACATACAAAGAAAATGCTTAACATACAGGAACTTATTGATAATCCGAGCAATCTAAACGCAGAGACTCTGCCGGAGCTGAAAGAACTGACTGACAAATATCCGTTCTTTCAGGTTGCACGTATTCTGTACATAAGAAATCTCTACCAAATGCACTCTTCCCTTTTCGGCGCAGAGCTGAGAAAAGGAAGCGTGTTCGTGCCAGACCGCACTACCCTCTTCAACTTCAGCGAAGGGACGCATTACGAACTCGGCACAGCCAATAAATCTGCCACCATCGACATTGAGACAGAGGGCGATTCAAACCGCACGATGTCACTTATCGACAGTTTCCTCAGTCAGTCAAAGAGCGAGACTCAACAGCCGTCGCTTGCCGACCTCATGACCGACTATGCCTCTTTCCTCATGCAGAAGGACGACATAACGCCAGAGAACGCAGAGACGGAACAGCAGGCAGAACAGCCTAATGCATTGAAGGGCGCTCACCTTATCGACTCGTTCATAGAGGAGACTAAGGGCAAGCAACGTGTTGCCATGATGGATTTGCCAACTGACCGAGACTTTACTTCGCCTGAAATTTCAAACGAAGAAGAAGAGATTTATACTGAAAGTATGGTAAACATATACATAAAACAAGGCAAATATTCACAGGCACTTGAAATATTGCGTAAGATTTGTTTGAATAATCCAGAAAAAAGTTCTAACTTTGCGACGCAAATAAATTTGTTGGAGGTAATCACCTCAAACAAGTAATGTAAAAATTAAAACAACTAAAAAAGATAAAAATGTACATTATTATTTTATTATTGGTTATCGCATCAGTGTTCATGTGCGGAATCGTACTCATTCAGGAGTCAAAAGGCGGAGGTCTTGCTTCAAGTTTCTCTGCGCAAAATAACCTTATGGGAGTCAGAAAAACAACTGATATGCTTGAGAAAGCTACTTGGGGCCTTGCTATCACAATGGTCGTATTGAGCATCCTTTCAGCAGCATTCAAACCAGAACAGAAAGAAGCAGAAGCACCAATCGAAGTTTCCAGTCCTGCATCACAGTCAACAGACGCTTCAAACGTGCCAGCATTCCCTGCAGCAAGCAGCGACGCAAAAAAATAAGATACTGCACACTTGGCGACAAGTGTACACTACAATACAAGAGGGTATCAAATACGGGTATCCTCTTTTTTTTGCCCAAATGAGAAAAAAAAGTGCATTTAATTTTGCACATTTACAAATAAATTCTTTATCTTTGCAACATGATAACGCTGAGCAGACATATAGAGATACTATTATTAGAACACGATTGTGTAATAATACCAGGGCTTGGAGGCTTCATTGCAAACCAAGTATCATCTCTTTATTGCGACAATGGCGATAATCTGTTTCTGCCACCATATCGGACAGTAGGATTCAACCAAGCGCTGTCTGGCAATGACGGTTTGCTCGTACAATCATACATGCAAGCATACGAAGCAGCGTATCCTGAGGCTATGCTGCAGATGGAGAAAGACATCAACGAGATGCTTGTACAACTCGACTTGGAAGGTTCGTACACTTTCCACGGAGTAGGAACACTTACAAAGAACATTGAGGGAGGAATAACATTTACAGCTCCCGAGTCTGGCGTTCTGACACCAAGCCTCTACGGCCTCTACTCTTTCGAAGTAAAGGATTTGGCTCAAGTCAAGAAGGAAAAGGAGATACAGAAAGCTATAAGCCAGACATCAATAATTCCTATACAGCCTGTACAAGCAGCTGTAGCAAATGGAGAAGAAGGTCAAAACACAGTTGCCGAGAGGCAAGAGGATTCACACAAAGAAGATAGTAATGAATCAAAAGCAGACAAGAGAAATATTATAATACGCCTGAACAAGAGATGGGCGGAAGTCGCAGCAGCTACAGCAGCGGCAGTTATACTATTCTTCTTTCTCACATATCCGTCACTAAAGTCTAACGACGAAATGAGTGACACTTGCATTGCAAGCACTATCTACGTAGGCAAGCCAAGCGACTTGCCAAAAGAAAACATAACGGCACGAAGCGAGAACGTAAGCACAACAAAGGTTACGTCACCTGCAAACGAGCAGGCAGGTTCGGAAAACACCACAGCAAACAAAACTGTGGCAACACAAGGGACAAAGGTCAACAAAGAGTCAATATATAAGAATAAAGACTTTGTTATCGTACTGGCAAGCTGCGTGACAGCAAAAAACGCACAGTTGTTCATCGACAACTTAAACGGCCAGGGCTTTAACGAAGCACGATACGTAACAGGTGAAAAGAACAGAGTGGTTTACTCTGGTTATTCTACTTACACAGAAGCAACAAACGCTCTTATCGGATTACGCAAGCAAAACTCTGCATTTGAAGAGGCATGGGTTCTGCACATGAACAAATGAATTAAACATTCAACAGATGAAAAGAGTCAGGTGTCCAAAATGCGACAACTACATAGTTTTTGATGAAACCAAATACTCAGAGGGGCAATCTCTTGTGTTTGTATGTCAACATTGCAAAAAGGAATTCGGTATACGAATAGGCAAATCTAAACTGACAGACAAGCATGAGGAAAAGAATCTTGACGAGAATGCTTACAACGAGAATTACGGCAGCATAGTCGTTATCGAGAATCAATTTGCATTCAAGCAAGTCATCCCACTCGACTTTGGAGAAAACGAAATAGGTAGGTATCTTAAAGGAACAAACATCAACAAACCCATTGAGACACGCGACCCAAGTGTTGACACTTTCCATTGCGCCATAACAGTAAAACGCAATAAAAAAGGAAAACTACAATACATATTGCGTGATGCGCCAAGCGACACAGGAACGTTCTACATGAACGAAATACTAAAAGACTCCGACCGTATCAACTTGGAAGACGGAGCAATAATAACAATAGGTGCAACGACATTGATTTTAAGAACAGCAGAAGATAAACAACAATAAATATAAGGGCTTATGATTTCACAAGGAGACGCTTTAACTGCCGACAAGGTAAAGGACGACAACGTGTTCTTTACATCCTACAAGGGCAAGTACATCCTCATGGATAACCTCGACGAAAAGTATAGTTTATCCGTCAAAAGCAAGGAAGAAGTATTCAACACTCAATATGTTTATGTCACTGTTGTAACACGTGGCACATTACACATGCGCATTAGCGGAGTAGATGTTGACGTAAAAGAGAACGACTACATCGTCGTTATGCCATGCATGAAGGTTGAAGTGTTTGATTCAAGATGCCGATTCTTGTGCTTCCTCACACAAAGTCACATCGTAAATGATATTTACGAGAGAATCGGAGCAAGCAATCAGGCAGGCATTCGCTGCTTCTGTTTCCACCACTATACTCTTCCAAAGTCACACGTTGACATGATTATCTCTGAGTATAACAGAATGAAATACGAGCACGCACGCGAAAACTACAAGAGAAAGGAAGTATGTATTCGCGCTCTTCTCACAGCATACGAGTGTCACATGTTCGAAAGACTTGGTGACTACACGGAGCATAACCACTACGAAAACACACGCCAGAGAGAGTTCTTCCAGAGATTCCTCGACTTCTTGAGCCTCTACTGCAAAAAGGAACGCTCTGTGCAGTTCTATGCAGACAGGCTGAAAATAACACCGAAGTACCTGTCAAACCTCACTAACATGTACACAGGCTTCTCAGCTTCAATCGTTATCGACCAGTACGTAGCATACAGCATCAAGCGTATGTTGTACTCAAACGAGCATAACATCAAGAAGGTAAGTGATATGTACCACTTCCCAAGCCAGAGTTTCTTCGGACGTTATTTCAAGCGTATTGTTGGTGTTTCACCAAACGCATACATTAAGGAACATAATAAAAAAGCCACAATAGAAGAATAGCTTATGGAAAATCATTCAGAAAGAAAAGTTGATGTTTTCACAACTAAAGGAATGGTTCCAACTTGTAAGTTGGACGGACAGATCCTCTTGTTTGACAATTTCTCAGGCGTCAATCCATTGCTACCTCTTGACGGTACAGAACCTGTAAAGTTGTGGCAGATGACCATTTTCTTTGTCGAGGAAGGTAAGTGCGCATTCAGTATTAACAACGAGAACATCATCCTTAAGCAAGGACAAATGCTCGTAACTCACGAGGAGTGTGTACTCTCATTCAGAGACGCAACAGAAGACATCAAATACTTCATGTTCGTACTATACCCTAAGACGGTGTACGACACATTCGCCGACATACATTTGAACTACAACAAGTCACAGTTCTGCTACTCTTACAATGTCGGTGACGTAAAGAAACAAGACATGGAATACTTCCATGAAATGTACGAAGCAACAAAGACTGACATGATGCGTCCTGCATACAAATATCAGATTAACTATGCAAGATGCTTCCTCAACGTCATACTGACTTACATCATCAACCAGTTCCACCAGAATGCCGACATGCAGGCTGACCCATCATCACGTCAGTACGATATGTTCTGTCGCTTCATGGAAGAGCTCAACAAACATGCCGACAAGGAGCGTTCAGTTCAGTTCTATGCCTCACTGCTTGGCATTACGTCAAAGTACCTTTCATACGTATGTCTGCAATACAGTCGCAGGAACGCATCAACATGGATTGACGAGTATGTCGTTGCAAAGGCACGTGCATTGCAAAATGTACACCACTACAGCATCAAGCGCATCAGCCAGGAACTGAACTTCATTTCGCCAAGCAGTTTCACTCGTTTCTTCAAGCGTGTAACTGGAAATCCACCTACAAAATGGTAATTCATTCAAACAGTAACACATAATACGAATATGATTATTAGGACTATCACGTATAGTCCTAATAATTTTTTGTAACCTAACCGTCAATTACATAAAACCATCAAACAATATGCGACTCATACCTATCTACACTTGGAATAAAGGACTGCATGGAGTAAACCACTCATGGAAAAACTTCATGGAACAACCATGGGCGGGAGGCGTCACCCTACTCTGCTGCGTCATCGTTGCAATGCTCCTGGCCAACCTTCCTTCCACTGCGCACGTCTATCACCAACTGCTCGAGACAAACCTGTCGGCACACATACAGAGTCCCGACAGCACTATCAACTGGACATTTCCAAAGGACATGAACGTGGAGAAGTTCATCAACGACATTCTGATGGTCATATTCTTCTTCACCGTCGGCCTTGAAATCAAGCGCGAAGTAGTATGCGGCGAACTTTCATGCGTAAAGAAAGCCATGCTTCCAGTCATAGCCGCAGCAGGCGGAATGCTCATGCCGGCACTCATCTTCACAGCCTTAAACCACGGCACAATTACCGCGGGCGGCTGGGGAATACCGACAGCAACCGACATTGCCTTTGCCATAGGAATCATGTCAATACTCGGCAACCGCGTACCCGTGTCACTAAAGATATTCCTAACCGCACTCGCCATTGCCGACGACCTCGGAGCCATACTCGTCGTAGCACTTTTCTATGGCGGAACCATCGACTTCCCGTTGCTCTGCATTGCGCTTCTCATACTGCTTGTGGTATTCATAATGAACAAATTAGGCGAAAAGAGCATGAGCTACTACCTCATTCCTGCCATTGCCGTGTGGTTCCTCTTCTACTATTCAGGCATCCACTCCACGATGTCAGGCGTCGTTATGGCCTTCATGATTCCAATGGATGCACGCTACAAACGCTCATATTTCCATAGAAGCATACACAAATACACACTTCGTCTCATGCGTTACGACCACGACGAAGAACTGGAAATAGAGCCAAACGAAGAGTTCCCTAACGGTCCGCAGCGTCACTGTCTGCGTCGTCTCAGCACCATAAGCAACAACAGCATCGGAATGAGCTACCGTCTCGAGCACGCCCTTTCACCGTGGGTCAACTTCCTGATTATGCCTATCTTCGCACTTGCAAACGCAGGCGTAGAGATACCAGACATCAGTTTCTTCAACATCTTCCAGCAGTTGCCTGGCATCGAAAATGCAGGTTATGTCGGAATGGGAATCTTCTTCGGACTGCTCATCGGCAAGCCACTCGGCATCACACTTGCCAGTCTGCTCGCTATAAAATGCAAGATTGGAGCAATGCCCGACAACGCTACATGGAAAATGCTTTTCGCCGTTGCCTGTCTCGGAGGAATAGGTTTCACCATGTCAATCTTCGTTGACACACTTTCATTCGGCAACTGCGATGCCCACACGACTGAAATGCTTCGCGCAAGCGGAAAGATAGCAGTCCTGCTCGGTTCACTCGGTTCCGGCATCTTGGGCAGCCTGCTTATCAGCCTGTTCCACAGTAAAAAAGCAGAATAAAAACCATTGACAAACCAAACGGCAAGCAAAGCCCCAAAGCCTTGCTTGCCGTTTTTTCATGTTGCGGAATAATTGCAAATAATCGTACTTATTCGATATTTTGGCAGTCATTTGCAATGTAGAGTTTCCATTTTTTTGTAATATAAATGTATCATTACTATTTATATATAAATTACTCCCTGAACACTTCTTCGTATTCAGCCAAAACCTCTTTGTTATTATACCCGTTGACACGTTCTTGAAGACAGAATCTGCGGAAGGAGACGAATCTGTTTCATTTCTTTTCTGAGATAGGACAGTTTTCAACCAGAGTATTTGCAACTTATTGTGCAACAATTAGTTTTGGTTGAAACGGTAGAAAAGTGTTGACGGAGATTCTATAGATGGAGAAAAAAGCTAAGAATTAACGTTTTTAACTATTGTAAACCACAAAACGCGCAATTTTGTGCAACATTTCCTTCGCTTTTCAATACGAATAGGGCAACGAATTATAATGCTGCCCTTGTTTCTTGTCCTTTCCGAGTTTGACGAATAGATTGGATGAGTTTGATCTCTATGATATGATGACCGCCTCGTTAACCAATGCTGATGCTAACGGGAAGGAGCGTTCATAGGAACTGACGTGTTTAATCTCTTTAAGTACTCCATAAAAAATGCGTATGATTGAATGTTCATACGCATTTTTTTACGATTGTTTTCATGTACGGCTCTTATTTAACATTCTTCGACTCCTCCAATATCCTGCGGAACACCCAGTCGTGGTTATAGAGGAAGTCCTCGGTGTGCTGGCCGCCGTCGTAGAAGGTCTGGGTACGCAGTTGCTCGATGGTTGGCCAGACTTCGATCTCCACTTGGTCTTTGTAGTAGGTCTCGGGATTGGCGGCGTCGGCGTCGGTTATCTCCAGCGTGATGGGATAGCGGTAGGAGAAGCGCGAGTGGCGGAGGATGTCGCTCCACGGGGTGCCGCCGAGTCCTCCGAGGAAG